>PMAA01000107.1:0-25524 GCA_003152355.1 Acidobacteriota bacterium
GCAGCGCCAACGAGCCAGAGATGTTCAAGCGTCGCCGCGAAAATCTGATCGCGATTGCGAAATATGAAATGAAGGAAATCCATCCGTTCTCCTCCCGCCTGTCACTTCAATAGCGAATCGCCCATGCGACAAGCTGCCAAGTACGCCGCGGCCACGGGTTCGGTCGCGTGCAGAAATTCTTCAGGNNNCGCGGGTGAGCGGATCGAGCGCGCCAAACGGTTCGTCCATGAGAAGAATGGGAGGATCCGCGGCGAGGGCCCGCGCGACGCCGACGCGCTGCCGCTGGCCACCGGAGAGTTCGTGCGGATAGCGATGTGCGAATTTTGCAGAGTCGAGTCCGGTTAGTTGCAGCAACTCCACTACGCGCGCGCGTCTTCGCTCCTCAGGCCACTTCTCAAGCCAGGGCACAAGGCCGACATTGCGCTCGACGGTATAGTGAGGAAAAAGCCCGGCGTCCTGGATGACGTATCCGATCCCTCGCCGGAGCGCGACCGGGTCCCAATCTAGCGTCGAGCGGCCCGCGACTTTTACGGCGCCAGCCGTGGGTTCGAGCAGGCGATTGATGAGGCGCAGCGCGGTCGTTTTGCCCGAGCCGCTGCGTCCCAACAAGACCAGAGTCTCCCCAGGAGAAATCGCGAGTTCCAGGTGGTCTAGAATTACGGGGCCGTCTACTGCACGGAAGCAGGCGTCGCTAAATTCGATCGTAGCTTGATTTTTAGCCGCACCATTCATGGCCCGGAGGCTAGCAAGCGCGTGCGACGACTGTCAAACAGCGTAGCCATCGCAACGGGGTGAATTCTTGTAGATGCTCGCGATCGGGTCGCGTGTTCCCGGAGGCGGGAGCCTCCGGGCTCTGACAGATGCGAAGAAATGCGCGCGGGGGCGCGATGACGATCGTTTGCGCAGGCGCTCGCCGCATTTCACTTGCTCTTGATTCCGAGTCCGCGATATAAGCGCGCCACTGCATTTTCTGCCTCACCGAGGAGATCAGCGAGATGGCTGAAGCTGCACCAGACGCGGCGGGCGCGGCAACGCCGAAACAACACAGTTGGTTGTGGAATAAGGACCTCGCGGCGATTCCGCCGGAGCGGCGCACGTGGGGAACGTACAACTACACCGCGTTGTGGGTGGCGATGAGCGTCAATATTCCCACCTATATGCTGGCAAGCGGGATGATCGCGGGAGGAATGAACTGGAAGCAGGCTATCTTCACAGTCTTCCTGGGTAACGTAATCGTTCTGATTCCGATGCTGCTCAACGCGCATGCCGGGGCGCGCTACGGGATTCCCTTCCCCGTATTTGCACGCGCATCGTTCGGTGTACTCGGTGCGAACATTCCTGCGGTACTTCGCGCGCTGGTGGCTTGCGGCTGGTTCGGGATTCAAACGTGGATCGGCGGCGAGGCCATCAATACGCTGCTCGCTGTGTTGATACCTGCGTGGAATCATCCATGGATCTGTTTCTTCATCTTTTGGCTGCTGAATCTGGCTGTGATTCTGAGAGGGATCGAGACGATTCGCTATTTGCAGGGCATCGCGGCGCCGGCGCTTCTCATCCTCGGCCTTGCGATGCTCGCGTGGGCTTATGTCAAGGCTGGCGGATTCGGCCCGATGCTTTCGACGCCGTCAAAATTTCACTCGTTTAGAGAATTTTTCGCGTTCTTCGTGCCATCGCTGACGGGCGTAGTCGCGTTCTGGGCGACGGTGGCGCTCAACATTCCCGACTTCACGCGTTACGCAAAAAGCGTGCGCGAACAGGCGCTCGGGCAGGCGATTGGATTGCCGGCGACGATGACGTTCTATTCGTTCATCGGCGTAGCGGTCACTTCGGCGACGGTCGTTATTTTCGGCGCTGCGATCTGGGATCCGGTGGTGGTGCTGAGCCATCTCGGAAATCCCATCGCCGTAATTGTTGCGATGCTGGCGTTGCTGCTGGCGACTCTAAATGTCAACGTCGCGGCGAATGTGGTCTCTCCCGCGAATGACTTCTCAAATCTCTACCCGCGACGAATCAGCTTCAAGATGGGCGGGGTCATTACCTGCTTCGTCGGCATCCTGATGCAGCCGTGGAGGCTGATGGCGAACTATGGCAGCTATATTGTGGGATGGCTGGTCGGCTACTCGAGCTTTCTCGGCCCGATTGCCGGCGTGATGATCGCTGACTATTATGTCCTGCGAAAGAAAATCATTCTTACTGAGGATTTGTACGACCGGCATACTTTCTACGAATTTTCCGGCGGATTCAATTGGCGTGCTATCGGCGCTCTGGTGGCTGGAATCGTTGTGGCGCTCTCAGGTTTGGAAATTCACGCACTGAGCGGCTTGTACCATTACGCGTGGTTTGTCGGGTTCGGAGTTTCGTTCGTTACCTATCTTATCCTGATGCCTCGGCCGGGCGCGGGCTCTTAGTCCCGTTTGTTAAGAATTCCGCGAAGCGGGGGTTTTTGTCGCCGGCCGGTCGAGATACTTCCTGATTGCCCTCAGCACGTTCAGTAACATCCCAGGCGTGAGCTTGCCCGTAAAAGTATTCTGCTGGCTCGGATGATAGGAGAGGAAAAGACGCGGCAAGGTGCCCGGTAGCTCATAGGCAGCGCCGTGGCGGAAGGGAAACTCCGCGAAGCGCGCGATCGCTCCGTCCGCCTTAAGCATTCCCAGGTAGGCCTTCATCGCGATGGCACCGAGCGCGAGAATGGCGCGCGGTTTGACGAGCGCGATTTCACGCTCGAAGAATGGCTTGCAATTCGCAAGTTCGCTCGGCAACGGCTTGTTGGCGGGCGGAGCGCAGCGAATCGCAGCTCCGATGTAGGCATCCTGCAATTCGAGCCCATCTCCGCGGCGGACGGAGATGGGCTTGTTCGCGAATCCAACGCGATGAAGCGCGCGATAGAGAAAATCACCCGAGCGATCGCCGGTAAACATCCGCCCGGTGCGATTCGCGCCGTGCGCAGCGGGAGCGAGACCCAGAATGTATAGGCCGGCATGTGGATCGCCGAAACCGGGGACAGGTTTGCCCCAGTATTCCCACTCGCGAAATGCGCGCTTCCTTTCGCGGGCGATCGCCTCACGGTACTCCACGAGGCGCGGACATTTTCGGCAGGCGACGATCTCTTCGCTCAATTCTTCGATTCCGGTGATTTCGAGGGGCGATTTAGGCATGTCGAGCGTCCGGCACGCTCCGTAGAGCAATCTCTCGCATCGGATGAGCGAAACTTACGGTTCTCGGCAGGACTCTAATAGAATAGCAGATACTTTTTCGAACGCAGATTCCCGAGCGAAATAGCAAGAGCAAGGATCAATGTAAGGGACGCATGGCAAGGGTTGAATGGAAGAGAGCGCATGGTAGCTGAGACCGAGAAGATTCTTATCCTCGAAACGGACGAGGGCTCACGCAGCATGCTCGTCGAATTGCTGCAAGGCGCGGGCTATCAGGCCGAAGCGCCGTCGATTGACGCAGAAACGGTACAGTCGGCTCGCCAGTCTGGTGCGTCCCTGCTCCTGCTCGATCGGAATCTGCCCGGCATCGATTGCCGAGAGTTGCTTCTGGAATGGAAGAGCGCGGCGGCAACGCAATCCATTCCTATCCTTCTACTGGTGGCTGGTGCATCCGCCGAACGGGCTCTGGCGCTCGATCTCGGCGCCGACGACGTTCTTTCGCGGCCGTTCGATCCGAGAGAGTTGCTGGCACGAATACGAGCGCAATTGCGGCTGAAACGCGCGGCCGACGAGCTGCGCGACAAAACAAAAATCGCCGAGGAAGGCCAGCACATCGCCCACACGGCGTTTGAAGCGCTCGCCGTCACCGACAAAATGACGAAGGATGCGTTTTCTGTCGGGCGCGTCCTCAAAATTGGCGTTACGGCCGCGTTCGTTGTAGCGGGCGTCATGGCTGTCACGTTCTTCCTTTATTCTCATAGCGCGAAGAAGCAGCTGGATTTTGGCAATTCGGTGATTCGGCGCCTTGGCGGCCCCATTCGCCAGCAAAGTGTGATCGCCGATGCGCGCAAGTTGCGCCAACAAACTCCCGCGATCCCCGCTAGCGGCAGCACGAATCAGCGCGACGAATTGCAGAAGCAGGCCGACCAATTGAAATCGCAAATGGCCAACGCGGACTCAAAGGAGGTCGCCGATCTTCAACGCCAACTCGCAGAAACGAACGCGCGATTGAAGAAAGTTGAGGCTGCGGGAACGGCTGCCGAAGGCATTATTGGCGCGAACGAGCCAAGCGTTTGCCTGCTTTATGTGGCCGTGGCGTTTCGAGAAAAGGACAGCGGTCTTCGATTGAGATACGCGGGAATCAATCCTCAAGGCGATCCGATTGAAGATAGCGACGGGAAGCCGGTTCTAACGCTCGATGGCCACGGGCCGGAAGTCCGCCTGGACGTCTTCGGCACGGGGTTTCTTGCGGACTCGAGCGGCAAGGTGATCACAAACCGCCACGTGGCCCAGCCGTGGTGGAAGGACGAGGAGATGAGTTCGCTCATCAACCAGGGATTTCAGCCGGAAATCGTGCGCATTCGCGCGTACTTCCCAGGCGATTCACGTGCGTTCCACTCCGAGATCGAAAAAATCTCGGACGACACGGATCTAGCGTCAATACGAGTGGATTTGCAGGGCTTGGTTCGTCCGTCGCTCGCCGTTGATCGCGACAAAAATGCCGCCAAATCGGGCGAAAGTATCGTCCTCATAGGGTACGCAACAGGTCTCGCTGGAATTCTCGCGAGAGCAGACGAGGACTCGGCGCAGCAGATCATGGCGAAAAGTGACGGAGATGTTTCGGCGGTTCTCGACGAACTGGCGCGGCGCAATTTGATTCGTCCGATCGTGACGCAAGGCCACGTGGGCGATGTGCTTACGGACAAGATTGTGTTTGACGCGCAAACCACGTCGGGAGGATCCGGCGGACCGTTGCTGGACGCGGATGGAAAAGTGATTGGAATTACGTACGCGGTGCTGAGCGGATTTGGCGGCTCGAACTTCGGGATTCCTGCGCGATTTACGGCGCCGCTGCTCGCGCAATAATTCATCCGGCCAGTGCGGGCGCCGCTTCGCGCCAAATTCGCATCGCAATGCGATTGCATGGAAATCCATCCACAACAGCCTAAAATTGACATCCTCCGTACGCGCGGCTAGCATACTCGCAGCGATTTCCCTGCCTTGGCCGGGGACTGTCCCGACTGCTTATGAGCGGCGCAAACAACTCGGGGAATATTCTTCTCCGCATCATCGAAAAGCGGCGTGAAAGCGTTGCGCATCGCAAACGTGTGCTTCCGCTTGTGGCGCTGAAAATCGCCGCAGAGAAAAAGGCGCCGGCGGTGCGGGATTTTTCAGCAGCGATCACGGCGAATCGAGTAAACGTTATCGCCGAATTGAAAAAGTCGTCGCCTTCGCGCGGTGTGATTCGAGAACAATTTGAGCCGGAGAAGCTCGCGGCCGAACTCGCGGAGGCTGGCGCGGCAGCCCTCTCCGTGCTCACCGAAGAGGATTTTTTTGACGGGTCGCTTACGTATTTGAAGCAAGCTCGAGCCGCGGCCGAAGTTCCCGTCCTGCGAAAGGATTTTATTTTCGATCCCTGGCAGATTTGGGAAGCGCGAGCGGCCGGTGCGGATTCGTTTTTGCTGATTACGGCGGTGCTCGAGCCAGAGTTGCTTCGGGAACTGCTCGAACTGGGTCGGCAACTCGGCATGGAGCCTTTGGTCGAAATTCACACGCGCGAGGAACTCGCGCGCGCACTCGGCGCGGGCGCGAGAATCGTGGGAGTGAACGCGCGGGATCTGACAACGTTCAACGTGAATCTTGATCTTGCTCTCGAACTCGCCGGCGAAATACCCGACTCGTGCATCGCGGTCGCGGAGTCCGGAATCCATTCGCACGAAGATCTGATGCGGCTTTCCGAAGCAGGATTCGACGCTTTCCTTATCGGAGAGCAGTTGATGAAGCACGCACAGCCGGGCGAGGAGCTTCGCCGATTGCTTGGCGTGGCCGAAGCGAAGACTGCGAGGCCGTAAGCGGTCAGAATGATGGTGCGCGTAAAGATCTGCGGTATTACGAATTGGACAGACGCGCGCTTGAGCGTGGATGCAGGCGTTGATGCGCTTGGGTTCAATTTTTTCGAGAAGAGCCCGCGGTACATTACGCCGGCGGATGCGCGCACGATCGTGCGGCGATTGCCGCGGCATATTCTGACGGCCGGCGTCTTCGTGAACGCTGAATTTGCGGTCGTCCTGCGTATCGCACGGGACGTGGATTTGAACGTGTTGCAACTTCACGGGGACGAATCGCCTGCGGACGTGGGGGAATTGAGCGACTACTATCCCGTCATGAAAGCGTTTCGGATGCGGCACGGATTCGATTTGAAGCGGCTGGCGCGCTTTGGTGCGGCGGATGCGTTCTTACTGGACGGCTTCGATCGCAAGCAACGGGGCGGAACGGGGCGAACGTTTGACTGGCGAATGGGCCGCGCGGCCAAAAAATATGGTCCGGTCGTGATCGCCGGCGGACTGACTCCGGACAATGTCGCGGATGCAATTGCTCAGACCGATCCGTTTGCCGTAGATATTTGCAGCGGCGTCGAAGCTAGACCGGGGAAAAAAGATCGGCAGCAACTCAACGCGCTGATGAACGCAGTGAAAAGTACGAGGAAACATCGGGCATGAGTGCAGGAACAATTTCGGTTCCGGATTATCGCGGGCGCTTCGGCGCGTACGGAGGGCGGTACGTCCCTGAGACGCTCGTGGCGCCGCTCGAAGAGCTGGAGTTTGCGTATCTTGAAGCGAGCAACGACGAATCATTCCGCAAAGAGCTAGACGATCTTCTACATAATTTCGCAGGCCGGCCGACACCACTGCAATTCGCGGCGCGATTGACGGAGCATCTTGGCGGCGCGCAGATTTATTTAAAACGCGAGGATCTGCTTCACACTGGCGCGCACAAAATCAACAATTGCATCGGGCAAGGTTTGCTTGCGGTACGCATGAAGAAGCACCGCGTGGTGGCCGAGACTGGCGCGGGACAGCACGGTGTTGCCACCGCGACGGTTGCGGCGCGCCTCCAACTCGCGTGCACGATCTACATGGGTACGGAAGACATGGAGCGGCAACGTCTCAACGTTTTTCGGATGCGGCTTCTCGGCGCCGAAGTGATTGGCGTTGAGGCGGGCAGCCGCACGCTGAAGGACGCGATCAACGAGGCAATGCGAGACTGGGTCACGAACGTTCGAACCACCCACTATTTGTTGGGTTCGGTGCTGGGGCCGCATCCGTATCCGCAGATGGTCCGCAATTTTCACAAGATCATCGGCGAGGAAGCGCGCGAGCAGATTCTCCGCGCCGCGGGGCGGCTGCCGGATCACTTGTTCGCGTGCGTTGGCGGGGGTTCGAATGCGATTGGGCTGTTCCACGCGTTCTTGGGTGACTCGGCTGCAAAAATGGTCGGCGTCGAGGCCGGCGGCCGCGGCAAAGGTCTCGGCGAGCACGCGGCGCGTTTGTCGGACTCTGCCGGTTTTTCTGGCGCGCGCCCGGGCGTGCTGCAAGGAACGCACACTTACGTGCTCCAGAACAGCGACGGCCAGATTTCGACGACGCATTCGATATCGGCGGGACTTGATTATCCGGCGATCGGGCCGGAACATGCGTGGCTGGCAGACACGCGCCGCGCGGAATACACGGCGGTGGTGGATGAAGAAGCGATCTCTGCGGCGAAACTACTTGCGCGGACCGAGGGAATTATTCCAGCGCTCGAATCGGCGCATGCGATTGCTGAACTCGTGAAGCGAGCGCCGAAGATGAAACGCGACGAAATTGTAATCGTGAACTTGTCGGGGCGCGGCGACAAGGATATGGAAACGCTTTCCCGGTATGTCTGAGATCACTCAATCTCTGCCGGAGGAAACCCAGCTCGCGGCCGGCAGAATTTCCCGGCGATTTGCGGCGCTGGCGGAACGAAGCGAGCTAGGTATCGTCGCATATCTGACGGCCGGCGACCCAACGCTCGCAGCGTCCGAGGAAATCGTTCTCGCCGCGGCGGAAGCGGGAGCGGACGTCATCGAACTCGGCGTGCCGTTCAGCGATCCGATGGCCGACGGCCCGATAATCCAGCGCGCCAGCGAGCGCGCGCTTCGAAGCGGCACAACACTTGCGGGTGTTTTGTCGCTGGCTCGGCGCGTGCGCGAAAAGACTGACGTGCCGCTGGTGCTGTTCAGCTACTACAACCCGATTCTGCAAGCGGGCCTCGAGCGATTCGCCAGTGACGCCGCATCGGCGGGAATTGACGGCGTGCTCGTAACCGACTTGACGCCAGAGGAAGCCGGGGATTGTCGCGCTGCCGTGCGAGGCCGCGGACTCGACGCAATTTTTCTTGCGGCTCCGACTTCGACCGATGTGCGGCTGAAGCTGATTGCGAAAGCGACGACGGGTTTTCTGTATCTCATCTCACGAACGGGCGTTACGGGCACGCGCGACGCTTTGCCGGAAGGTCTTCCGGCGCTGGTGCGGCGCGTAAGGGCAGCCACAAAGCTGCCGATCGCCGTGGGCTTTGGCATTTCGTTGCCGACGCACGTTTCGGTTCTGGGCGGGATTGCGGATGCCGCCGTGGTCGGCTCCGCGATCGTCGCGCAGGTGGAAGGCGCCGCAAATCCGCAGGCCGCGGCGCGGGCCGTGCGAGACTTGATTCGATCGCTGAAGGGAGCGGCGCGGGCTGGAGTGAGCCGGCGAAGCGCTCAACCGGGGAGTGAACAAACACCGTGAGCATTGATGATTGGCGTCGCCGCATAGACGAACTCGATCAACAACTGGTCAAGCTGCTCAACGAGCGAGCGGGCTGCGCGCTTGAAATCGGGCACGAGAAGCATCGAAAAGGACTGCCGGTTTACCAGCCGGAAAGAGAAAACGAAATTCTGTCCAACGTAGAACGCGCCAACGGCGGGCCGCTTGCAGATACGGCGATCCGGCGCCTTTTCGAGAGAATCATTGACGAAGCGCGTGCGCTCGAGCGCGCGGCGCATCATCAAGACGCGACAAAAGAGAACGCGCCACGCGGCACGGAAACGAAGCGCAAGCCGTAGCGAGTTGCATTCGAATTCTCGACCCAGATTGATATGGAACAGGGAGACATGTGAATGGTTGTCGTCATGCAATCCGTAGCCACGGACAAGCAAATCCAGCACGTGATCGATCGTCTCGTGGCCATCGGATTTGACGTGCACCGATCCACCGGTGAATCGCAAACAGTGATTGGCGCCGTCGGCGTGCATCCTGATTTCGATCCGCGCGATATCGAAGTGCTCGATGGCGTGCGCGAAGTTGTGCGCATCACGCAGCCTTACAAGCTCGCGAGCCGCGCGTTTCGCCCCGAGGGAACAATCGTAAATCTCGGGAATGGCGTGAAGGTCGGTGGTACGGAGGTAGTAGTCGGCGCAGGACCGTGCGCCGTGGAATCAGCGGCGCAGATTGACTCGGTAGCCGAAACTGTGGCGCGACTCGGCGCGAAACTGCTTCGAGGCGGCGCGTTCAAGCCACGCTCTTCGCCGTACTCATTTCAAGGTCTTGGTGAGGCAGGCCTCAAACTCATGCGGGAAGCTGCCGATCGCAACGGCCTGCTGGTGGTGACCGAAGTTATGGATCCATCGCAGGTGCCTCTTGTTCTCGAATATGCGGACTTGATGCAAGTCGGCGCGCGAAACATGCAGAATTACCATTTGCTTCGGGCGCTCGGCGAGATACGCAAGCCAGTTCTGCTGAAGCGCGGTATGTCCGCGACGATCGAAGAGCTGCTGTTGAGCGCGGAATATATCCTGTCCGGCGGAAATTACGACGTGATTCTTTGCGAGCGAGGAATTCGAACCTTTGAAACAGCTACGCGTAATACGCTCGACATCGCCGCGATACCTGTAATCAAAAAACTTTCGCACCTGCCGATTTTCGCCGATCCATCGCATGGCACGGGACGCCGGGACAAGGTCGCGCCGATGGCGCGCGCGGCAGTCGCGGCCGGCGCTGACGGATTGCTGATCGAGGTCCATCCCGACCCGGAACACGCGCTATCCGACGGCGCTCAGTCACTATTCCCCGAACAATTCGCCAAGCTCATGGACGAATTGCGAATCATCGCGCCGGCTGTCGGCCGCAGCGTGGACTAGCAAATGCCCGAGCTTGCTTTTCGCCACGTCGCAATTCTTGGCACTGGTTTGATCGGTGGCTCGTTCGGGCTGGCGTTGCGGCGCGCGTATCCGCAAGCGGCGGTGGTTGGATGGGATCGTCCCGAGATTGTAGAACGCGCGCGTGCAATTGGCGCGGTAAGTGAAACGTCGAGCGACGCTACTGAAGCGCTTCGCGATGCTGACCTCGTATACCTCGCGCTGCCGATTGGCCTGACGCTGGAAATCCTTCCCACGATTGCATCATCTATCTCCCCTGACGCCCTCGTCACCGACGCCGCGAGCACCAAGACCGTGATTTGCCGAGTGGCCGAAAAGGCATTTCGCGAGCGCGGACGATTTCTCGGCGGCCATCCGGTGGCGGGACGCGAGGTTTCAGGCATCGAGAACGCTTCCGCGGAGCTCTTCAGCGGCGCGCGATACGCGCTGATCGCTAGCGAGGATAATAACGACGCCCGCGTGAGAAATTTCGCGGAGCTTGTGCAAGCGATCGGTGCACGGCCGCTTTTCTTGGACGCGGAGACGCACGACTGGGCAGCGGGAATCATTTCGCACTTGCCGCAGATGGTTGCCGTGGCGCTGGCGCGAGTCGTGCTCGACGAAACGGACGAAACCGGCCTGCCGGCGTCGCTTGCAGGGCGCGGCCTGCGGGATGCCACGCGCCTCGCGGGAAGTCCGTACGACGTCTGGCGCGATATCTGCCTGACCAACGGCGACAACATCGCCCGGGCGCTCGATCGTGTCTCACAGGCGATCGATCATCTCCGCACACACCTCGCCAGCAAAGACCTCGAAGCTGAGTTTGGCGCCGCGAACGAGCTATACAAAATCCTTCACAATTTGCAGTAGACTCGGATGCTTCGCGCGAGCGCACGAACTTCGTGGCGGCGCGAATTTCAGGAGACTTTCATGGATAAGCGCGTGGCCAGTGCCGACGCGGCGATTGCGCGTGTCAAGGATGGCGACACGATTTTGATGGGCGGGTTCGGCCTTTGCGGCATCCCGGAAAATCTGATCGATGCGTTGCGGCGCAAAGGGACGAAGGATCTCACGGTCGTATCGAACAATGCGGGCGTGGACGATTTCGGCATCGGCCTTCTGATGCGAGCGAAGCAGGTGAAGAAAATGATCGCGAGCTACGTTGGCGAAAATAAAACTTTCGAACAGCTCGCGCTCAAGAAAGAAATTGAAGTCGAGTTGAACCCACAGGGCACGCTGGCTGAACGGATTCGCGCGGGCGGCGCGGGAATTCCGGCTTTCTACACGCCGACTGGCTACGGCACTCCAGCCGCCGAGGGAAAAGAAATCCGCGATTTCGATGGACGGCCTCACGTACTAATTCCGGCGTTGCGTGGTGACGTGGCGTTCATAAAAGCCTGGAAGGGCGACCGCTGGGGAAACCTGGTCTATCGAAAAACGGCGCGGAATTACAACGCGGTGATGGCGACGGCGGCGAACTACGTCGTAGCAGAAGTGGAAGAGATCGTCGAGTTGGGTTCGCTCGATCCTGACGGCGTGCACACTCCGGGAATTTTTGTGGACGCGATCTTTCAAGGCTCGAATTATCAGAAGCGCATCGAGCGGCGCACCGTGCGGAAACGGACCGCGTAGTCGCGCGGACAATTAGGAGCGAAAATGCCAGATGGAATAGACAAGCGCGAAATCATCGCCCGGCGCGTTGCCAAAGAATTGCGCGATGGATATTACGTCAATCTCGGCATCGGCCTCCCGACATTGATTCCGAATTATTTGCCGCCGGGCATAGAAGTCGTACTGCAGTCGGAAAACGGAATGCTGGGCATCGGTCCATATCCCTTCGAGGGAGAAGAGGACCCCGACCTCATCAACGCCGGCAAGGAAACAATCACGGAAATTCCGGGCTGCTCGTATTTTTCGAGCGCGGAATCTTTCGCGATGATTCGAGGCGGACGAATCAACGTAACAGTGCTCGGCGCGCTTCAGGTGGACGAAACGGGCAATCTCGCGAACTGGGCGATTCCCGGAAAAATGCTGAAGGGCATGGGCGGGGCGATGGACCTGGTTGCCGGAGCAAAGCGGGTGATCATTGCGATGGAGCACACGACAAAAGACGGAGAAGCCAAAATCGTGAAGCGGTGCAGCCTGCCGCTCACCGGCGTGGGCGTGGTGGACCTGATCGTCACGGAATTAGGCGTGATTGAAGTAACAGCGGAAGGCTTGGTGCTGCGCGAGGTTGCCGAGGGCGTCACTCCCGAAGATGTTCAAAAGGCGACCGAACCGATTCTGCGACGCGCGCCAGATCTCAAGATCATGTCCAGTTAGCGCGCGATTCGTCCTTTCGCCCGTTCGATAACTCTTCCGTTGCGCTTGCGTGGATTGCAGCGCCAGGCTGCGATACCATGCCTCTATACCCCGCGTTGAGGAGATTCGATGCAGCCCCATTCAATTGTGGTGATCAGCTTACACACACCGAAGGAAAAGATTTGGGGCGAACTTGTCGAAATCACGACAGCGGGAATTACCGTGCGTGGAGTGGACCTAAATTCGTTCGATGAATTTGTGCGGCAGGCGGCGCATCCTGACGGCGATCGAATCGGGTTGGCGACGTTGTTTTTTCCGCATGTGCGTGTTGAGCGGATCGCTCTCGATGAATCGCATGGTGCGATCCCGTCGCTCGCGGAAATATTCCACCGAAAAGTGGGGCAGACCGTTTCCGTTTATCTTTCGCAATTTGCTTGAGGCTTTGCCGAGGCTTTTACCTAAACTTTTAACTGAACAAATGGACCGCGTCGAACTCAAGATTCCAATTGTGAAGACCCGCATATTGACGGTGCCGAACCAGCTCACGATTCTGCGGCTTGGCTTTCTTCCGTTCTTTATCATCGCGATTCATTACGATCACTACAATTGGGCGCTGTGGATTCTTATCGTCGCAGGCTTGACCGACGGCCTGGATGGCTTGCTGGCGCGTGGCTTGAATCAGAAGACGCCGCTTGGAGCGTATCTCGATCCTATCGCTGACAAGCTTTTGATGGTTTCTTCCTATTTTGTGCTGGCGCTGAAGGGAAAGCTCGCGTGGTGGGTGGCAATTCTGGTCCTGAGCCGCGATGTGCTTTTTCTGGCGGTGAGCGCCGCGATTTTGGTGACGGTCGGCTACCGGCCGTTTCCGCCGAGTATTTTGGGCAAGCTCACCACTACGCTCGAGATTCTGCTGATCGTGGTGGTTCTACTGCTGCAGATTCATCCGGCGCACTGGCTGCTGGTAGCGCGGCGCGGCGGCGCAAATCTCGTCGGTCTCTGTGTGGTCTTGTCGGGCGTGCATTACGGCGTGGTTGTGGCGCGGCGTCTCAGCGCGGGTGATTAGCGGAATCTCGCTAGATCGCGCTGAAGAAACGGGCTGCCATCATGGCAAAGCTCGCAGCCAGAACCAGCGCGGTTCCCCAACCCATAGCGTCGGCAATTTTCCGTTCGTGCGCGTCGGCAGGCTCGCGGGCGCTCAGCGTCCGCCCCAAAAGATATCCGGCAACGCAGCCGCCGAAGTGCGCGTAGTTGTCTATGCCGCGAAAGAGGAAACCCATAATAGCAATGTAGATTAGCCAGCGGATAATATTGCCGCGAAGCATTTGAAGCGAGGCGTTTTTGCGCCCTGAGGTAAGGGCGAGCAGGACACCGACCAGACCGAGCAAGGCTCCTGATCCGCCGACGCTGACATTTCCGAGGAAGCTACTCAGGACATAGCCAGCGACTCCCGTGATGACGTAAATGAAAAGGTAACGAGCAGAACCGTAGACTTCTTCAACGAGCGGGCCAACGTCCATCAAGACCCACATGTTGAATCCTATGTGCAGCAAGCTGCCGTGAAGGAAAACGGCGGTGACGAATCGCCACGGCTGAGTGAGGTTTGACGCGCCTCCAAAAGGATTGAACAACGGCAGCGACGCGCCCAAGCGATCGAGCACCCCTCCGTTGATCGCGCCGAGGTTGAAAATGCCGCCCAAGCCTGACGGCGGAGCTCCGAGGCCTCCGCTGATGCGAATCGTCGCCGCGAGGCTCACGCCATAAAGCAAACAGCTCAAGGTTAGAATTGCGTACGTAACAGGCGAGCTAGCTGGAACCCAACGGCTGAGCGAGCGGCTCGCGGCGGCGAGTGAAAAAGTCATGCTCGCGCCGCACTGGTGGCAGCGGGTGGCCGATGCTCCTACGAGCGTTCCGCAGGACGGACACAGTCGCGGGCGGCCTTGTTCCTTCTTGCCCGAAAAAAAGCCGGCGACTTTTTCCTGGAATCGATCGAGCTTCCATCTCCAGCGTAAGGGGAGGGCCAATGCACTTCCTTGCGAGAATTTTTGTGCGTCCCTATAATACCGGAAAATGAGAGATAAAAATTGAAACGGGACCGCGTGTGAGGTTTCATTCCCGCGATGTGGTCCGATCGGTCTGGAGTGATGAACGCTCCCGGCGCTTTGGCTTTCTGCGCTTACCTTTCCTTGCTCAACTTTTACTTGTGGCTGTCGCGGTGACCGGATGCTCACATCGCAAGTACGTTCCGCCGCAACCGGCGCCCATCCCAGCTGCGCCTCCCGAAACAACCGTCCCGAAGAAACCGGCCGCCACGACGCCCCAGCCGCCCGCGTCCTCAAGCGGGTACTCGGAAGAAGGCGTGGCATCCTGGTACGGCGAACCATTCCAGGGGCATCGCACATCGAACGGCGAAATCTACGACATGTATCTATTCACGGCAGCGCATAGAACGCTTCCGTTCGGAGCTGTTCTTCGCGTGACGAACATGCGCAACGGCAAGCAAACGGAAGTTCGAATCAACGACCGCGGGCCGTTTGTCGCGAACCGGGTGATCGATTTGTCGCTTTCGGCGGCGCGCGCGATCGACATGGTGGGGCCGGGCACGGCGCAGGTGCGGCTCGAAATGATTTCCGGTCCGAATCCCTCTGTCGGATCTTTCGGCGTGCAGGTGGGAGCGTTTCTGGTGCAGGAGAATGCCGGCAATCTCCGCGATCGTCTCGCGGCGAATTTCTCGCCGGTGAATGTTGTGCCGTACGATTCGCCGAATGGGGTTTTCTATCGAGTGCGAGTCGGCCGCGCTAGAACGGAGCAAGAAGCCGGTCAAATCGCCGACCAGTTGCGGCAATCCGGACAAGCGAACACATTTGTCGTCCGGCTCGACAACTAATTTTTCAAATGCCGGCTGGGCGCACGCGCGTGACGCTGGTATCTCGATGTCATTCGTTTCGCTATACTAAGCCGTCCAACGCCCCGCAAACTTTTCCATGTCCGTAACCAACAAATTCATTGCTCGTGAAGATGGTGTTATGGCGCAAGTCTCGGCAGTTTCCACGCGATTTGCCGCGATCGCATTCGTAACCGCTGCGTTCTCGCTCGCATTTGTATCTCGCGTCCAGGCGCAAACTCCCTCGCAGCCGGCGGAGATCGTGATGCCTTCAAGGCTTGTGGAAGGCGAGCCGGCAACTCTCGCGGTTCTGGATGCCGCGGGCCGGCTCGTACCCCATGCGGCGATCAATTTTTCGGATGGCTCGCACACGGAAACGGACGTGACTGGCCACGCATTTCTCACCGCGCCGTTGACTCCGAGCGCGCTCATCGCAAAAGTCACTCTTCGCCCCGAGGTCATGGCGTACACCGTGGTCCTGCCGCATTCCACACCCGACAGGGCAGAAATTCTTTCGGTTCCTCCGCTTGTTTCCATTCATGACCCTTTCGAAATGAAAGGCGCCGGATTTCGCGGCGATGCCAGCAGCAACCACGTGACGTTTAAGGGTGAGCCGGTAGTCATTCTCGCATCATCGCCCGCGGCGCTGGTGATTCTACTGGACCCGAAAAGCGCGCCGGGGAATGGCTCGCTATCGATCACTTCAAACGGGCCTGAGGTCGCGTCGGGTCTCACAGCACTGTCTGTTGAATTCACTCTCGAGGCCGATCGCATTGTGCCGGGAATGAAGACGAAGCTGACAGTGCGCGTGAGAGGAACGGACCGGCCACAGGAGATCAATGTCGAAAACTTTGCGCCCGAGGTTCTTCGTTTTGCAAACGGAGGCAGCGAACATATTCGAACACGCGGCGGTGCGGATAATTCGGCGGTGCTTGAGGTGCGAGCGCTCCACGCCGGCGATTTTTCATTTCGAGCGCGAATACTTTCAGAGGCGGGAATTCCGGATGCTGCGGAGGCCCACGAGTATCTGGACGCCGCGCAGATCATTGCCTCGCCCCAATGGAAGCGGCGGCTGGATCCTGTGATTGCGCGTCTTGAGCAGCCAAAGCCAAACGTGAAGCAAGTGCTAGACGAGTTGGGAAAATTGATTCCCGAGGCTCCCCAGGGAGATTTCGCAATATTTCTCAGCGCCGCGCTCAGCGCATTGCACGGGCATTGAGCTTTTCAAAGATTATTGGAGTGTTCGGCTTCGAGAGCGGGAGCTTCGATTTCCGGTAGAGCTCCTTGCGCCATTTGATCCAGTGAACCGCGCGCGTGCTGCAGTTTTTCGTCCGCCTCTTCGTAACATTGCCGCGCATTGCGCAAGTGCGTCCCGATTTTTTGGTACACGCCGGCAAATCCGTCGAACTGTTTTTCGAGGCCAGCGAGGCTGGTCATCAGCTTTCGCGCGTTTTCCGCAACACGGAGACCGCGCAAACTCATCGCAATCATGCACAAGTACGCGTAGCAAGTGTTCGGTGACACCGGCAGCACCTTTTTGCCCCGGCAATAATCGCTAATTGGGCCGTACTTCGCGTCTTCGGTCACAAGGAGTTCGTAGTAAACGCCCTCTGATGGAATGAACATCAGCGCAAAATCCAAAGTACTCTCGTCGGGAAGAATGTATTTTTCGGCGATGGCGTCAGCATGTTTGCGTACGGCAACCGCGAAATCCTTGCGCGCGTCATCGCCCGAGTCCACGAGACGCCGGTAGGCTTCGAGGGGAAATTTGGAATCAATGCAGAGGATACGCTCGCCCTCGCGAACGATGGCGTCGACGATGTCGCCGGTGCGGAAGCGATACTGTGTTTCGTACGCCGCACGCGGCAGGGCATCTTCGAGCATCCGCTCGAGCGCCACTTCGCCGAGAATGCCGCGCGATTTGGCACCGCCGAGAACGGTTTGGAGAGTCTGCGACGCGGCAGAAAGTTCGCGGCTGGCCTGCTGCACTTCTCCGATTTGCTGCGCGAGCTGCCGCAGCGTGTCTGTCGAGGCTTCGAGGCGCGCGGCCACTTCGCGCTGTGCCTGTAGCGCGAGCTGCCCTGACGTTGCCACGCCGGATTGCAATTCCTGCCTGACTTGGCCGAGTTGTTGAGTGACCGACTGTGCGAGCTGGCCCAGTTGGGTCGTGACGGCCTGAACCTGCGCCGCGACTCCGCCTTGCATCTCCTGGCGAAGCGCGGCCATTTGCGCTTCCGAGCGCCGCCCGCCCGACCAGACCACGACCGCCACGGCTACGACGATCAGAATCGCGAGAAGAATTTCCGCTCCGGTCATACTGCCACTTTATCGCGAAAGCGGCGTGCGCGCGAATTTACTCCTAAGAGGAAAATGAAAGCGGGGAGTTTCCGCGTTCTGTGCGCAGAAACTCCCCGAGTGATTGTGGACACGCGCTACCAGTTTAGCTTCAGAGCAAACTGGAAGGTTCGCGGATCGAGCGCCGCCGTCGGCTGGCCAGCGGTGCAAGAAGTGCTGCCCGCCGTCGGATCGCACAGTGGATCCACGTCGCCGGCGTTGAAGCGGTTCAGCATGTTGAAGCCGTCCGCGATGGCTTCGATGTTCCAGCGCTCATTCAAATAGAACGTCCGCGCGATCCGAAGGTCAATGTCAAAGTAGCCGGGCCGCGTGAAGTAGTTGCGCGCCAGGTTGCCGGTGCAGCCGTAGGGCGGCGAAGGAACATCGGGATAGGGACCGAACGGCGCGCCCGTATTATCAATGCAACGCGTCGGGACAATAAATTCGAATCCCTTGATGTACGGAGATGAAGTCGCAGCTGCGAATCCAGGCGGAACCGCAGCTCCCGCCGGAAGGACTGACGGCCGGTTCGTTGATGTGCCGAGGTCAAGGTTCGGATCGGACCCGATCAGCACGTTATACGGCCGCCCGGAAGAGACTTCGATAATCGGCGCGACCGTAAAGTTCCCGAACACGCGCTTCCAGAAACCGTCGCCGCTCTTGCCGCCGGGACTCAGATATACGCCGCTCGTAATCCAGCGGTGGCGCTGGTCGAAATCGGAATTGCCGCGGTCCAAGGCCGGGAAGCTATTGTCTTGCGGGGCCAAAAGGGTCGAGAGGTCTGTCGAATCGTCAATCGAGTGCGAGTAAGTCCAGCCTGTCAGGAACTGGAAATGATTCGAGAAGCGCTTGTTCACCGTGACGGTCAGCGCGTTGTAAACCGAGTTTCCGGAAGAGCTCTGTGGGTCAATGTCGCTCCACGGTACCTGTACGGGTATTCCGCCAACGACCTTACCCGCCGGAAAGCCCGCAAGTTGCGCAAGACCAAGAAGCGTATTGTAGCCGCCGACAAGCCCCGCGAAAGACGGATTCGGACCCGACGGGCGGAAGAAGTTGAACACCGCCGGCGTGCCGATGTAGCCGACCGGAGTTCCGCTGCAGTTCTGGCCCGTATAGCCGACTCCCAAAATTCCCGGCGCGACGAATGCGATGCTGCCCGCGCCAGTGAAGTTATAGGCGGGCGTGCTCCCGCACACGGCGTTTGGAGTGGACGGTAAGGTTAGAGCGAGTGGATTTGAGCCCGGGGTGACGGCGCCGATCTCGACGGCATTATTGTCGTTCGAGACGAGCAGCGCCGGATTCGTAACGTTGATGTTGACCGTGTGGTCGAGGTGGATGCCATGCGTGTAGTTGTATCCGACACTGAGCGTCAAGTCCTTCGTAAGTTCTCGTTCGATCGTGAGATTCCCTTGTTCGGCGTAGGCATACTTGAAATTGCTTTGTATCGGAATTGTGAAAGGCAGCACGGTGAGCGGGAAACCGATGCCGCCGTTGGCCGTAAGATAATTCTGGCCCGTGAACAGGGAGTTAGCAAACGTGGGATTGAAACGCTCCTGGTTCGCTTGATAGCACATCACAGCGGGCTGAGCCGCAGAAGTTGTGCAGCCGGTGATGGCTCCCGTGAGCGTGCCCTGAAAAATCGAAGAGGCGTTCAAAGCGCCGAAATTGGCCGGATTATCCAGAGTGGCGAACGAAGGCGCACCCGGGCCTGCCTCAATGAGGGAGGACTCAGCGCCATCGAACGCGTTCGCCAGGAACGCGAGTGCCGCTGGCGGATGGTCGTAGAAGAGTCCGAAACCGGCACGAACCACCGTCTTACCATTCCCCCACGGGTCCCACGCCAAGCCAACGCGCGGCGCGATATTGTGGGAGTTGAACGGCAAGCCTTGCTGCACGCCGAACGCCTTTTCGGCCGTTGCATTCAAAGTCGTGGCAGGAGGAAAAAGCGGATTCCAGTCCACGTCGTAGCGCACGCCGTAATTCAGCGTTAAGTGGCGCCGCATTTTCCAACTGTCCTGCCAAAAGACTCCGAAGAGTTTGTCCGTGGTGGGAGTGTTCGAGTTGCCAATGCCCTGGAAGAACTCGGACGGAAGACCGAGTCCGTAAGCCTGCACGGCATTAAACGCAGGAAGTGCGGACGGGAGACCCAGATCGGCTGCCGTCAGACTGGAAAAGTCGTACACACCGCCGTAATTCAGCTCAAAAATTTGTGCGGCGTTTGACCCGACATGCAGGTAATTGACGTCGGCCCCGAACTTCATTGTGTGGGAGCCTTTGGTCCACGTGAGATCGTCGGTCCATTCGTACCGGTGTTCAGTGCGGTCTTCTGTAGAGAAGGGCTCACGACCGAAGAAAGCATAGCCGGTGATATTGACGGCGGGGTCGCTGCCTCCAGCCAGATCCGAATAGCCGTAGTGCAAGCCGCGGCGCGCGAATTGAAATCTAAATTCGTTGAACCAGTCATCGTGGAATGCAGTTGTATGCTGGCCGACGATGTCGAGATCTCGCGTTTGTTGCAGCGACGTTCGATTGCCCGCGTTCTGACCGAAATTCTGATTTTCTGCGTTCACCTGGATGCCGGTTACCAATGACGGCGAAACGCTGGCGCGGATGAACGATGTGTTTTTGCTGTTCCAGATGTGGTCAAGTTTCAACGACCAGAAACTCGTCCCTTCCTTCGTGGGATAATTTCCGAGGAGCGATACGAGACCCTGGAACGATGCCGGAAGGGGCACGCTGTCTTCCGGAAATCCGTTCAACGCAGGGGGCAATGCTCCCGTGTTGCCAAGAAGCGCCACGGCTGAAGCTCCACCGCTCAGAGCAGCGGCTTGAATAAGCCCTGCAGCAAACGGACTCGAGCAGCCTCCCGCGGCGGCAATGGCGGCCGGGTAAATCGCCGCCTGGCCGGAGCCGCCACTCGTCAAAAGCAGCGGACTAGATGAGCAAACGCTCGCACCCGGAACCGGCACGAGATCGAAGTTGTCGGTGCCAATATTCGTAAAGCCGGTCGCCTCCGAACGAATCGTTTCGTAGGAGAAAAAATAGAACGTCTTGTCCTTCTGGATTGGCCCGCCGAGAGTGGCGCCCGTTTGGACTCTCGTATAGGACTGCTTTACGGGAACCAAATCAACCGAGACGGTGGCGGGATTGAAAGAACCTTGGACCGAAAACGGATCTCGCGCCTGCAGATCTTTCTGGCGCAAGAATCCGAAAACGTTTCCGTGTATTTGGTTCGAACCGGACTTCGTTACGATATTGACCACGCCGCCCATTGCACGGCCGTATTCCGGCATGTAGTTGCTGGTGATGACCTGAAATTCCTGCACGGCTTCCTGTGAGACAGTCGCACGCACGCCGTTCACGGAATAGTCGATCGCGTCCGCGCCATCCACTGAAATTTCGTTGGATCGGCCGCGCTGTCCGCCGAAGTTCAATCCGGAAGTCGGTGCAGCGCCGATGGAAGGCGTGTCGTCGGGTGCAGCTTGCGGCGTCAAGAGCGTGAAGTGGATGTAGTCGCGGCGATTGATCGGGAGGTTATCGATCTGCGTCGGAGTGATCGTTGCGGAGACGTCGGTTTTCGTCGTCTCGACGACGGAAGATTCGCCCGAAACCGTTACGGTTGCGGTCGTCGCCTTCAGAGAAAGTTGAGGGTTATATTGAGCTGCGACGCCGAGTGTCAATACGAGATTCTCACTTACGAGCTTCGCGAATCCCGTGGCTTCGACAGTCAGAGTGTAGGTACCGGGAGGGAGGCCGATGATTTTGTATTGGCCGTCCCCGTCGGTGGTGGTGCTTCGTTCAGCGCCTGTGGCGGAATTTGCGACCGTGACCTTCGCGCTTCCGACGGCCAGCCCTTGCGGATCGGAGACTGTCCCGGAAAGATTAACGGTGTTGATTTGCGCCATCGCCGGTTGCGGCAGAACCGCGAGCATCAGACCAAGCAGGATCACGGCAAGGAAGCCGGCAAGAAAACCTACGTTGCGAAGACGCATGGATACACCTCTCCAGACCAATTTTGATGGACGGCTCGCACGTGCACTTTCAACCAAGCGCATGCCTAGAAGGATCGGTGTTGCTCGGAAACCCCACACTCCCCGTTGATGGCTTTTACTCTAAGCCCACTGTGCGGCGCAAGAATAAACTTGGAAAGCCCGGCTGGAATTGCCCAATTGGTAAGTCAGTCAGGAAGAAAGCGGTGTGCGGATTCGGTCAGTTTTTGAAACCGAAGCGCGTAAGGATTTATGGGCGCGGACTTGTTCCAGAGACTTGAACCAGCGAGCCTCGCGGAGACAATGCTTCAGGCTTGAGTGTCTGAGGCGCGCGCCAGTTGTCAATCACCGCGATTTGATGCACGCACGAAACCGTGCAGCGCGGCGCGCAAAATTTCTGAGTGAAGAATTCGCGGTGCCGCTGCTCGTCGGAGTATTCCGCGAGCGGGATGCCGGGATAGCCGCGCTGCTGCGAACAGTAGTGAACTAACCCGTCCTCGCAGATGTACAGGTAACGCGAGCCGGCACGGCATCGCCAATCGTTTTCTTTCCCGGCTGCAATGTTGTGCTGGAAAGCGTTGACGCGAGCAAAGGATTGCTTGCCGAGCGACATCACTTCCTCAAAGATTTCGCGTTCCCGCGGGCCAAGAGGCTGAAGCTGGCCGTTGCCGTCGTGCAGGATACCGATGGTTGACGTGAATCCGAATTCGATGGCCCGTCGCGCCACTTTCAATGCATCCTCGGGATTCTTCACTCCGCTGCCCAGCACCGAATTGATGTTCACGTGAAAATCGGCGTGTTCAGCCAGCAGCGCGAGCTTCGCGTCGAGAACTTTTAGGCTCTTCTTTGAGACTTCGTCGGGCGTTACGTTGTCTATGCTGATTTGCAAGTATTCCAATCCGGCGCGATTGAGCCGCTGGATGCGGTCTGCTACCAGCAAATATCCGTTCGTAATCATGCCCGCGATGATGCCGTTCTTTCGAATGCGCGCAATGATCGCGTCGAGATCGGGATGCAGAAGGGGCTCACCGCCGCTGATCGTAACGATTGACGTGCCAAAGGCGCCGAGACGATCGATCCGGCGGAACATCTCTTCCGTCGGCACCGGGTCCGAGAAGTCATCGAATTCATTGCAATATGTGCATGCCAGATTGCAGCGGCGAACGGGAATGATGTGAGCTAGGAGCGGGTGCTGCGTCGAAACGAGGCCTTTCACGATCATCCGCACTTCGCGCAATTTCCGGTGCGCCGCGAGCAGTTTTCGCCGAATTTTCTTTTGAGCCGTCATCTAATTCTTGATCTGGCGCGATAGGCTGCGATTGGCCGTGCGAATGCTTCTTCTCTCGCCTCCGCCAATCTTAATATCCTACAACATAGGGCGTGCCGCCGTAAGTCTGGCCTATCTGAAATGCCATTGAGGAACTCCAACATAGGCCTCCAGCTGGCGTCAGGCACGTTATCGGACTAAGCACCCTCGGCTTGCACCGCCATTGGGCAGATGGTAGTTTGACCTTTACTTCATTTCTTTGCCGTCCACACGTTGGACGCTCGGGGTTTCCGGGGCCGGGAGTTCCCGCCGCGCAGGAGATTGTTTGGCTCCATTTTTTGGTAACGATCAAAAACTGCCTCACGGGCGGTTAGTCCTTCTATCCTATCTCGCAGTGGGCATGGCGCTCGTTCTGCTCTTTGGGTTCTGGAAACTTCAAGTCATCCAGGGCGAACACTTCGCCGATCTCGCTGAGAAGAATCGAATTCGTTCGATCCCCATCATCGCCCCGCGCGGGCCGATGCTCGACCGCGAAGGCCGCGTCCTCGTCGACAGCTATCCTTCGTTCAGCATTCTGCTTTTGCGCGACGATCCAAAACTCCTGGAGAAAAATCTCGCGCCGGTGGAAGAAGGCTTGAGCATTTCGGACGCCGACCTGAAGCAAGAGCTCGATACCGCGAAATTCGAGCCGAAGTTTCAACCCGTCATCATTAAACCGGAAGCGACACAGGCGGATATTGCATTCGTTGAATCCCACCGCGCGGATATCCCGGTTCTCGAACTGATGATGGTGCAGCGCCGCCGCTATCAGCACGATGGTTTCTTCGCGAGCGCATCGGGTTACGTCGGTGAAGTGACGCCGCAACAGCTCGAAAACAGCAACGGGCGTTACCGGCCCGGCGATATCGTCGGGAAAGCAGGACTCGAGCGGGAATATAACGACACGCTCGAAGGCACGGATGGCATGCGCCGCGTCATCGTGAACAGTGTCGGGAAAATGATGCGCACGCTCGATGACGTCGAAGCGGTTCCCGGCAAGCCGATTCAGCTTACGATTGATAGCGACCTGCAAAGCATCGCGGAGGCAGACTTGGCCGGCCGCGAAGGCGCCGTCGTCGCGATGGATCCTCGCAATGGCGATATNNCCGATGCTCAACCGCGCGATTCAAGCGCAGTTGGCGCCAGGATCGGTCTTCAAGATCGTCACAGCTACAGCGATGCTGGAATCGAAAGCAATTCCGCAAAACATGACCGTTTTCTGCCCTGGCTACGGCACGTTCTATGGCCGTGTTTTCAAGTGCTGGGTGTTCGGAAAATCGAGCCACGGTGTGGTGGATCTTCATAAAGCCATCATTCAATCCTGCGATATTTTCTTTTATACGGTGGGCATGCGGTTGGGAATTGATCGCCTGTCGTATTACGCGAACGGACTCGGCATCGGCCACAAGACGGGAGTCGACCTCCCAGGCGAAGAATCCGGCTTAATGCCTTCGGAGGAATGGGCGCAGCGAGTGTTCCACCGGAAGTGGTATCCCGGAGAGACGATTTCGGTAGCGATCGGCCAAGGCGCGGTCACAACTACTCCGATTCAACTGGCGCGCATGATTGCCGGCGTTGCGAGTGGCGGAGCTTTCGTGCAACCGCACCTGCTCAAGAACTTTCCGAACGTCCACACCGATCACTTTCCGCTCACCGAAGACACGATTCAGCAGGTCACCGACGGCATGTACGGAGTCGTGAACGAAGGCGGAACGGCCGCGCACGTTCGCCTCGAGAACGTGGAGTTCTCCGGAAAGTCGGGCACGGCGCAGGTGATCGGCTACGACACGAGAAGCCGTCTCGGAAAAGAAAAGGAATTCAAGGACAACGCTTGGTTCGTCGGCTACGCGCCTCGCCGCAATCCGGAAGTTGTGGTAGCGGTGCTGGTTCAATCCGGCGGCCACGGTGCAGAAGCCGCGGCGCCAATCGCTCGTGATATCGTCAAGGCCTACTATGAAAAAAAGACCGGCACCTATCAGCAGCAAGTGACCACAGAGAACCGGCCGGCTGCCGAGCCAGTGAAACCCGCGGAGCCACTGAAACCGGCAGAGGCATCGGTCGGAGCGGTGCACCCATGAAGGATCGCACACACATCCACGACTTCGACTGGGCGTTGCTCGCGATCGTCTTCGCCATCTGCGCGATGGGAATGCTGGAAATTTATTCTTCCACCCACAACAGCGCGATGGCAGGCATGCATTGGCGGCAGGCGATCTGGATTGGCCTCGGAATTTTGGGCATGCTAGCGATTTCTCGCCTGGATTACCACACGCTGCTCGATCAGGCGCCGGTGCTTTATCTTGTCGGAATTGTGGCCTTGCTTGCCGTACTTGCCATCGGTCACTCGCGCTTCGGAGCGAGAAGGTGGGTGAGTCTCGGGGGCGGCGTCAATTTGCAAGTGTNNTTATAATCGTGGTGCTGGCGCGTTTTTTCAGCGAGGTCCGCACCGATCGGCTGACGCTGGCGGATTTGGTAAGGATTGCGGGAATTACGGGTTTGCCGGTCCTTTTGGTGCTGGTGCAGCCAGATTTGGGAACGGCAATGGTCCTAATCCCCGCGGCGGTTATTGGCGCTTTTCTGGCGGG
>PMAA01000107.1:25607-25791 GCA_003152355.1 Acidobacteriota bacterium
AGAATCAATTGGGCTTCGTGCCCGTGCGGTACTCTGATTTCATTCTCGCCGCGATGGCGGAGGAATTGGGATTTGTAGGTGTCATGGTGGTTTTGTTGTTGTATTTGGGTCTGCTGCTTCGATTGATTGACAACGCTCAGAAGGCGAAAGATCGTGCCGGAATGTTTCTGGTTATGGGCGTGGC
>PMAA01000058.1 GCA_003152355.1 Acidobacteriota bacterium
TCGGCGCACTTCGAGCACACCGTGGCCGTGACGGCGAACGGGCCGTGGATTTTGACGAAGCCGCGCGAAGCGGCCGGGCCCTGCTGGTAAGCGCGCGAAAGATTTCGAAGCATCGAATGCGAAGGAAAATTGGAGTTCATGAATAAACGACCGCTACCGGAAAAGAAAAAGAGCGACGACGGCAATTCCAAAGAAGACGCCATCGAAGTCATGGCCACGGTGATCGAGCCGTTGCCGAACGCGATGTTCCGCGTCGAACTCGAAAACAAGCACCGGGTGCTCGCGCATATTTCCGGCAAGATGCGGAAGAACTTCATCCGAATTCTTCCGGGCGACCGCGTCGCTGTGGAGCTTTCGCCCTACGATTTGACGCGCGGCCGCATCGTGTATCGCTACAAGTAACAGCACCGCCATTTGGGAATGGAGCAAGCAATGAAGGTTCGAGCCTCAGTAAAAAAGATTTGCATGAAGTGCAAGGTGGTTCATCGGCGCGGCGTGGTTCGCGTGATCTGCGTGAATCCAAAGCACCGCCAGCGCCAGGGCTAGGGAGGAAGAAATATGGCACGTATCGCAGGCGTGGATTTGCCGCCGAACAAGAGACTCTGGGTCGGCCTCACGGCCATCTACGGCATCGGACAGGCTCGCGCGAAGAAGCTAGCCGCGAAAGCCGGTGTGGACGAGACCAAAAAAGTGAAAGACCTGACCGAAGAAGAAGTGAACAAGCTTCGCCAGGCGATTGAATCCGAGGGCCGCGTGGAAGGCGATCTCCGCAAGGAGATGCAGATGAACATCCGCCGGCTGATCGAAATCCAGTGCTATCGCGGGATGCGGCACCGCCGCAATCTGCCGGTGCGCGGGCAGCGAACGCACACTAACGCTCGCACGCGGAAAGGTCCGCGGAAGGGCGCGGTCGCAGCGAAAAAGAAAGTCGCGCTGCGCAAGTAATTCGCGGCAAGCAATTCGAACGGGGAATAGAGGAGACGAACACTCGTGGCTAAGGAACCGAAGGACGCCGCCGCTGCACCGGATGCAGGCGCGAAGCCGGCCAAGCGCAAGAAAGAGTTTCGCAAGAAGAAGGAAAAGCGCGTGGTGCCGCACGGCGTCGTGTGCATTCAGGCGACGTTCAACAATACGATTGTCACGTTGACCGATCCCGATGGCCGCGCGGTGAGCTGGGCTTCAGCGGGCTCCGTGGGCTTCAAGGGATCGCGCAAGGGCACGCCGTACGCCGCGCAGCAGGCGGCCATGTCCGCGGCGGGCATCGCGCGGGATCAATATGGGATGAAGTCGGTCGAGGTGCGAGTGAAGGGGCCGGGCGCAGGACGAGAGTCGGCGATTCGCGCTTTGGCCGCGGCCGGGCTGCACATCAACGGCATCAAGGACGTCACACCGGTGCCGCACAACGGCTGCCGTCCGCCAAAGAGGCGTCGCGTCTAATTTTGAAGTTGGGTTGAATTGACGGTTTTGGAAGGGAAAAGGAGAAAGGCAATTGGCAAGACATCGTGAAGCAGTTTGCAGGCTGTGCCGGCGGGAAGGGCAGAAGCTTTTCCTGAAGGGATTGCGCTGTTTTACCGAAAAATGCGCGATCGAAAAGCGCAATTTCGTTCCGGGCCAGCACGGCCAGGCGCGCCGGGCCAAGATGGTGGGCTACGGCGTACAGTTGCGCGAAAAGCAGAAGATGAAGCGCACCTACGGGTTGCTCGAGCGCCAGTTCCGGACGTATTTCGAGAAGGCGGAGCGCGCGCAGGGTCCGACGGGTTCGAATCTCTTCGTCATGTTGGAGCGGCGGCTCGACAACGTGATTTACCGCATGGGCGTGGCGTCATCGCGCTCGCAGGCGCGGCAATTCGTGTTGCACGGCCACGTTCGCGTAAAGGGGCACAAAGTCAATATCCCCAGCTATCTGGTGCACGTTGGCGACGACATCATGGTCAAGGAGAAGCTGCACCAGAACCCGATGGTGCTCGAGGCGCGCAATCTGGCGCAGAGCCAGGGGCAGATGCCGTGGCTCGAAATTGACCGCGAGAATTGCAAGGCGCGCGTGATTTCGATGCCGCGTCGTGAAGACGTGCAGACGCCGCTGGTGAACGAGCAGCTCATCGTCGAATTGTATTCAAAGTAAGTAGAAACAGTTGTTGCGTTGGCCTGCGTAAGCGGGCGGGAGGAAGGTTGAAGATGTGGAAAGGTTTCCAGAAGCCAAAGCGACTGGCGGCAGAACTCGAGTCGCTGACAGACAAGTTCGGAAAATTCTCGGCGCAGCCTTTTGAGCGCGGCTGGGGAACGACGGTTGGCAATGCCATCCGGCGCGCCTTGCTGAGCTCGATTGAAGGCGCGGCCATCACCGCCGTGAAGATTGAAGGCGTGCTCCACGAATTCTCGCCGATTCCGGGAGTGGTGGAAGACGCTACCGACATTATCTTGAATTTGAAACAGGTGCCTTTGAAGTTGAATTCGGATCAGCCGAAGACGATCACGCTCAATGTGGACGTGCCCGGGCCGGTGACCTCCGCGAAGATCGAGGAAGACGCGGACATCGCCGTGCTCGACAAGAATGTTTACATTGCGACCGTGAGCGAAGGCGGCAAACTCGAACTCGAGATGCGTGTGAAGAACGGCCGCGGTTACGTTTCCGCCGACCGCAACTTCGACGAAGACCTGCCGATCGGCTACATCCCGATTGACTCGGTGCATTCGCCAGTGCGCAAAGTGAATTACGCCGTCGAAGCAGCACGCCTTGGACAGATGACCGATTACGAGAAGCTGTCGCTGGAAGTGTGGACTAACGGCGCGATCACGCCGCAGGACGCGATCGGGCTGGCTTCGAAGCTGGTGAAGGATCACATGAGCATCTTCATCAACTTCGA
>PMAA01000025.1 GCA_003152355.1 Acidobacteriota bacterium
AGACGCCGAAAGAAGCTTTCACGCGAACACGAGATCTTCTCCACGCCGTCAAGTGTCGTTTGCTCGGCGTGGTCTTGAATGCAGTCGATTCGAGCGCGCCGGATTATTACTATTCTTATCGCTACTATCCTTATGCGTATGGATACGGCTACGGGGAAGACGCTCCCGGCAAAAGAGCCAAGTTTCCGGGCGGCAGTTCGGCCCCAACATCATAGGAGACAATCGTGCGCACGTTGATCACCGGAGGAGCAGGATTCATCGGATCGCACCTGGCGGAGCGCTGTCTTGCGGAGGGGTGGCGCGTCGCCATTCTCGACGNNTCCAGTCCGTCTTCGATTCGATTCAAAATCGAATGCTCCTTGCCGAACTTGTAGATGAATCTGAAGTCGTGTTTCATCTTGCGGCAGCAGTTGGCGTCCGGCTCATCGTAGAAAGCCCGGTACGGACCATCGAAACGAACGTAAACGGCACACAATTGGTTCTTGAAGCCGCATGCAGAAAAAAGAAGCTCGTTTTCACGGCGTCCACTTCTGAGGTCTACGGCAAGAGCGAGCACGTGCCGTTTCACGAGGACGCCGATCTCGTGCTCGGTCCCACATCGATTGGCCGTTGGAGCTATGCAGCATCAAAAGCGCTCGACGAGTTCCTTTCCGTCGCCTACTGGAAGGAGCGCAAGCAACCGGTGGTGATCGCGCGGCTCTTTAACACGGTAGGACCGCGTCAGACGGGACGATACGGAATGGTTCTGCCCAACTTCGTACGCCAGGCTCTTGAAGGATCGCCCATTACTGTTTATGGCAGCGGGAAGCAATCGCGTTGTTTCTGCGATGTCTCCGATTCCGTGGAAGCGATTCTCCGGCTGGTCGGAACAAGCGCGGCGATCGGAGAAGTGGTCAACATTGGAAGCAACCACGAAATCACCATCGAAGGTCTTGCGCAACAAGTACGAGAACAAGCGAAGAGTGCATCCTCGATTCAGTTAATTCCCTACGACCAAGCTTACGAGCCGGGCTTTGAAGACATGCCACGGCGTGTGCCTGCGCTTGAAAAGTTGGAAAATTTGACCGGTTTTCGCCCATCTATTCCACTCAACGCGATTATTGATCGCGTCATTGAGTATCAAACTGCGAAGCGAAGCCCGGACACTACGCAAAAGTTGCCGGCAGGTACGGAGCGATCGGCCAGCGCGATCGCAATGTGAGCGGCACTAGCATCGATCCTTCGAGATTGTTCCGCACCCTGCCTCGGAAGGGAGCTTCCGTTTTAGCGGACGATCTACGCGAAGCATCTTTAATTCGGATCAGATACCCGAGCAATCCCCCCTTCTGTCCAGTCCGCCCAGCCGTTACCGGTATTCTGCCTGCCCGAATTGAATCTCTCTTAGAATTTCGTTTCTCCGGTATTCTGGGCTAGGCGGCAAACAATCAAAACGGATCATTTGGGACGGACGTGAAATGAATGAGTGCGTGTCCAGAAACAGGGTGTCTATTGTAATCCCTGTTTTTAACGAGAAGACGACGATTGCCGAATTGATTCGGCGTGTGCAAGCCGTGGACATCGACAAGGAAATCGTCGTCGTTGATGACAATTCTACGGATGGTACCCGCGACCTACTGCAGCAAATTGTCAGGTCCGCCGAAGGCCAACTCGTGGGTGCAAGAAAATTCACGGGCGAGTCTGCGTCGGTGGTCAGCGATGTTGTATCAGGCGTCCCGGATCCTCCCGGGCAAACGGCGGCAGGAACATTCTGTTCCGGAAACCTGCGCGTTTTCTTTCAAGACCGCAATCGTGGAAAGGGCGCTGCGGTTCGGCGAGGCATCCAGCAAGCGCGCGGCGACCTGATCCTGATCCAAGACGCCGATCTTGAGTACGATCCGCGCGACTATGGTGCGCTTCTCGATCCGATCGACCGTGGAATGGCTGATGTTGTCTATGGCTCGCGGTTTCTCGGCGGCCCTCACCGCGTTCTTTATTTCTGGCACTTGGTCGGCAACAAAACCCTGACGCTGATTTCCAACATGTTTACGAACCTTGGCCTGACTGATGTCTGGACGTGCTACAAAGTTTTCCGGCGTGAGGTCTTGCAGAGCTTCGAGCTCAAAGAAAACCGTTTCGGGTTCGAGCCCGAGGTGACCGCAAAGGTGTCTCACGGCAGATGGGTCGTTTTCGAAGTGCCGATTTCTTATAATGGCAGGACCTACGCGCAGGGCAAGAAAATCACGTGGCGCGACGCCTTTCGTGCCGTCTGGTGCGTAGTGCGCTACGGCGTTTTCAAATAGATGCTCGGGAGCATGTCGAGATGTCCTCGAAGGTAGGCATCGGAATCATCGGCTACGGCTACTGGGGGCCGAACTACGCGCGCGTGTTCAACGAACTAGGCGACTCGAGCGTTACGGCCATTTGCGATGCTCAGGCTGAAAGGCGGCAACGCGCATCGTCGCGACTCCCGGGTGTTCATGTTTGCGCCAGTGGCGAAGAGCTCCTAAAACGACCAGACGTGGACGCCGTGATCATTTCGACGCCCGCCTCGACGCACTTTGAATTGGCGCAACTAGCGCTGGTCGCCGACCGCCATGTGATAATCGAAAAGCCGATCGCGACCGAAATAGAGCATTGCGTTATTTTGCGAGATCTCGCCGACAAATCCGGACTGGTGTTGATGGTGGCTCACACCTTTCTCTATAATCCGGGCGTCC
>PMAA01000059.1 GCA_003152355.1 Acidobacteriota bacterium
AGATCAGACAACGAATAGCTGCGAAGAACAGGCGAGTTGCCCGGCCTTGTAGACGACACCATCCCGCCGCCACCAAGTCTTTCAAGGATGCGGTAGTGGGAGATCGTTCGCCCGGAGAGTGGGGAAGATTCGTGCATTGGCGCAAATGTTAAGCTGCGCCCACCGGCAAGTCAATCTGCGCTGGGAATGGTTTCAACGCGATGGTTGCCGCAGCTAGACTTCAAACCGTCTCCGGCTTAGGATTCGGTTATTGCCAACGCGATTGCGGCAGTCGAGAAGATCATGCGGCGTCTAGGGGGTCGGATCATGACAGACTGGATTGACAAACTGAAGGAAAGAAACAGATCGCTAGCGGCGAGCGGTCAAACGCAAGAAGGGCTTGGACTCGACAGAGCGAAAGTCATCAGGGCTAAGGCCCCCGAATTTTGGGATTCCTTCATTGAGCGGCTGCGAGCCGATTCTTCCAAACTGAGACAGGCGTTTCCGAATAACACAAGCTGCCAATGTACCGTCATCAAGACCGCGATTGGTTGTGAGCTTCGGGGATGCAAACTGCCCTGGCGGGAACTCAGCATGCGGCTAAACATTGACGATCAGTCCGTGGATATCGACGAACACAAACGGGAGGCCCAGGACAGAATCATTCCGGCTGGACACGGCGAAATCAGAATCACCGTTAACGATTATGAAGAACTGGAGTTCACATATAAAGGCCGCGCTCACATCACTCCCGAATCTCTTGCTCAGCATTTAATTGAATACGTCTGCGGAAGTCTGTCGTTCGGTGCAGGGGACCAATGAGAAAGGGAACGACATCAAGACATCCCTTCATGCATTGTATGTGCGAGCGAATGGATTGAATCTACGTTGAACGCAAGTTTTCCGTTGCAGTCGCTCCTGATTTGCGAGTGGAGTTTACGCGCCAATGAGAGCGGAAACCACTACAACTCGTGGGTCCTTGGAAATTTTGGCGGGGCCGACGGGGTTCGAACCCGCGACCTCCGACGTNNGTTTCGCATATACCGCACTGCTAGCCGCGGTTGCACAAAAAGCCGCAACTGACTTCTTCCGTGACTAGACCGCCCCTCAATCTCCTGCGCAAAGTTCCCGTGGGCCGATCGTTAACAATCCTATCACACAAAATGCAGAACGAAACCGCTGCGAAGACGAGCGAAGCTGAGCCCCGTGCCTCTACGAAAGGTGTTGGTGATTCGGAACTTCGGTCGAGGTCGAGGATTCGGGTTGGAAATAGTATTAGCGGCTACAAACACTTCACTGAGCGCTGCGCAGCGCGCCGGTTGCGGGGGATGCAGCCAATCATGTCTGCATCCCCCACCGGTCCAATGCCCCGACGTCGCTCACGAGGCAGGCGGACTCGATTTCCTTAGAACGATACTTTCACGCCGAACTCAGCCTGACGCGGAGCGCCATAGCCGTAGGTTCCGGACCCGAGCGTGACCAAGTTTGTCCGAGGTGTGGCACCGTGAGCGGTCGTTCCGTTGGCAGATCCTTCGCTGCCGTCCAGAATGCCTCGCAACACGTTCCCTGCGGGATCCCAGTTCTGATAATTGAACACGTTGAAGATTGCCGCCTCGGGCGCGATCACAAACCGCTCCGAGAGTCCATGCCAGATCTTATTCGGGCGCAGCCTGAGCGAAAGGTGGAAGTCTGTCGTGTATAGCGGCGAAACTCCAACTTGTCCCGCAGGGGCCAGCAGAATCTTCGGCACGACGGCGCCGAGAGAGTCGAGTTGAGCCTGCGAGAACAGGCCCGCCGTGACCAGTGCCTGGCCGGCGGGTGTTAGCTGGCCGGCTGTGGTGTTGTTGAAATTGTTGATCACGTTGTTGATGTCGTTCGCCTTGACGCTGCGGCCGTACGCGCCGAGATTCGTTCCCGGTAGAGGATCGCCCGGCCGCGTGTTCGTGTTTCCGCCGAAGGACCCGTCACCGATGATGTCGTTTGTGAAGATGCTTCCGGACGGCAGAGTGAGGTTCACTGGAAGTGCGGTTGCCCAGTGTGTCAGCGTGCTAAATTGCAGTCCAACTGGAAGGTCCATAACGGCGCCGACAGTGAGCTGATGCGTGCGGTCGAGACCGTTCGGCCCGAAGTATTTGTTGGGGTCCGCGAAGTCGGTTGCACCGGATGTGAAGTCCGTGTCGAGTGCGGTCGCCTTGTAGCGGGACAGCGCGTACCCGACCTGGAGATTCAAGTTGTGCGTGCCCGGCAGCGGGTGCTTGATATCGGATTTCAAGCCGACCTGCATGCCGCTATAAAGCGAGCGCCCGATGGGGAAGAACATTTGATTCATGCCGACATTGGGATTGACGCCCGCGAATGCGCACGTGGGGCAGGGTGCGCCTCCGGTGACAGCGAGACTTGAATCGAGTCCATTCGCCGCGTAGCTCTGAATTGTGGCGCCTGAAGATATGGCGCAATTGATTGATGCGGCGCTCGTGGAATTCCCGCAACCAAGCGAAGCGTTTGTCGTGCCGATTGCCGCGATCGCTGCGGGAGTATTCAGGAAGCGCGCGTCGCCAATGTGATTGGTGTCGTAATCGAGAAGCGAGTGCAGGCCCACGGATCGAACGTAATCCACGCTCAATACGGTTCCTGCGTGCAGTTCGTGAGCGACGCCAACATTCATCTGCCACGTTCTGGGCGACTTGTACCCGGGATAAAGAGGGGATGTACCGGTAACGCTGCCGGCTGCAAGCGCCGTGCCGATGAAGTTTGGATTGGCTTGCGGACCAGCGGCTTCGACTGCGGTTTGATAAGCCTTTTGGAATGCGATGATTTCGGATGCGACCGCTCCAATCGGCTGTCCGCAGAAAGTCGCGAGCGTCGGATACAGCGGCACGGGTACTGGCTGGTTGTTCACGCACGCTGGTGGGAAGGTCAGAAATCGACCCGACGTCAAACGCGTGGACCGATCGAAAAGCACGTTGTTCCAGACTGAGTTGTCGAAATAAAGTCCGCCGCCCGCGCGAATTACGGTCTTGCCGTCGCCTTTCGGATCCCAAGCGAAGCCGACGTTTGGCGAGAAGTCTTTATTCGGCTGACTTACCGGATCCTGGAGTCCGGAGATGAACTGGTTATTGAAAGCGGCGTACGCGGCAACACCTGGCAGGTCGGCATCCGAACGGCCCGTATCGCGTGTGTAGCGGAGACCGTAGCTAAGCGAGAAGCGCCTCCAAATCTTCCACGAATCTCCCATGTAGGCTTCGAATCGCGAATCGAACAATCCACCTGCCGGCAGATTAAATTGAGGTATTTCGGAAGCAAAACCGAATCCGTTCCCGACGATCACCGTGTCTGCGAGGTAGTCCAGCGGGTTCGCAGGATTTCCACCGGGCTCAAGATCCGTCAGCAAAGGGTTGACCTCGGGTCCGGTGCCCACAAACGAAGCAAAGCCGCCACCAAGGAGTCTGTTGAACGTCACGCCGTAACGCAGGATGTGCGTGCCAATGATTTTGCTTCCGTCGTACTTCAATTGTTTATCGCTCTGGTAAGTCTGTTGCGGCGCCAGAAAATTCGGTCCGGAGCAGAAGTTGTCAACTCCGGAAAGGCAGATGGAGTCGTTACCGATGTTGATGGCAAGGCCCGGCGTTGGATTAAACTGGCTGGGAAGTCCGGAGGTACCGTCGCCGATTATGTTGTGGAACTTGGTGTAACCGAACCGAATGCTGTGAGTGAATGTGCCCGTATTGAAGTCGGTCCCGACAGCATACACCTTCGTATGGTCACCATTGCTGAATGGCTGGTAGGAGTTGCCCACGAATCCGCGGACGCTGAGATTGTTTTCGTAATTGAAGCGCGCAAATATGCGCCAATTGTTCTTCACAACGTAATCGAGCCGTCCGAGATACTCATTGTCAGTGAAAGGCGCGTTGAAGCTGCCGCTCAGACTATTAAACGGAGCGCCCAGGACGACGGGATCGGCTTCCGCTTGCTGGGTGCGTTCCCAATCGCCGAAGAAAAACAATTTGTCTTTCCAAAATGGGCCGCCAAGCCTGGCGCCGTATTGCTTGCGGGAGAAGGGAAGCGCCATAGGCGCAAATCGCGCGGCGAGCTCATCGTTACGGAAGTCATAAAAGCCGCCGCCGTGTATCTGATTGGTGCCGGATCGAGTGGCCACGTTGATCGCACCGGTGCCGCTAATCTCAGTGCTCAAATCGAGAGATGAGCCTTCTACCTGGAACTCTTCGATGGCGCTCTGCGGGATGTTTTGAGTGGTTGTTCCCACGTTCTCGTCGCTGATGTCCACGCCATCAATTTCGATTCGAGCCGCGCGTCCGTAACGGCCACCGAAGGAGACTGATGAATAGCCGTTCTTCGTTGGGTCAAACGTCGAGCCGTCCTGAATCTGCACGCCAGGTTCGAGTTGGGCAAGGTCGAGGAAATTTCGGCCGTTGACAGGCAAATTGTCAATTTGATCCGCGGTCAAGACGCCCTGAATCGTTGCTTGCTCGGTGTTGACGTGCGTCTCTTCGCCTGTGACCTCCACCACCGAGGACGACGTGCCAAGGCTCAGGTTCACGGTATTCGGCGTAATCACACCGACCTGGACGGTTACCGTGGTCTCGGATGTGCGAAAGTTCGCCGCTTCCACCCGGACGATATATATCCCGGGGTTGAGCGGTCCGGAGTTGTACGTACCGGCGGAACTCAGGCTGATAGACATCGCTTGCCCGGTCCCCTTGTTTATGATCGTAATTTTCGCGGCAGGTATAGCGGCACCTTGTTGATCGAGAATCGAGCCTTCGATCGTGCCGGCGGATTGAGTTGTCTGGGCCAAAGCCGGCGGTCCAGCTATGAACATGAGGAGCAGCAGAATCGAACAGACACGCGCCGCGAATTTCAGAATCATCGAATCCTCCGAGGAGATTCCAAATGTCTTTCGCGAGCCAACACCCCCTGGCCGCGACAGTCGCGCAGCTATTCGCAATCGGAGTGCTGGACTGCCCAAATCGCGCATAAATCCTCCTAAATTTCGTATCCGTACCTCATCTCCTTGTATCCAGGCAGGTTTGTTTTCAATGCGAATTTTCCTGAAATCGGATTTGGCGGTATGAAGCGGATTTTTTGAGCGAGCGATTTCGGATATTCGGATATGTCTCGAAAAAAGAAGTGGCGGCGGATGATGTCTGTGAGTTATGTGCGGAGACAATTCTGGCTAGCGGCAGAGGTACGCCGCCAAGACAACAGGCGCAGTCGAAGAGAGAGAGAGAGGAGAGAGTGAGCCCAGGCGTCTAGATGCTGGAACGATGTTGGAACGTCGAAGGTTTGGCCACAGCGGTGGGTTTGCACGGTGCAACCGGCGAGCGGTTGCGGCTGCCGGCCGTCGCTGGGAGGATTCCGCGGAGAGAAAGTGCTGCGCCGATCTGGCCGGCGACTTCAGATTCTACTGAGATGGCATCCTGAAATGGCCGGTCGTAGCTGTCAGCCCACAGTTGGGACTGATCTTCCGCGCGCACGAGTCTCACAGCGATGTGAGTCCGGTTGTGCTCGGTCTGGACGGACCCTTCGACGATGTAATCGACGTTTAGTTCATGAGCGATCTGCTGGACGGTCTCATCTGTGTGTTTATAACGCATGGATGTGGTTCTGCAGATCACCGCGAATTGCGACGTGTAGCGGTTGGCCAGCCCGGTGATGAGCGCATCGTGCAATCCGTCAGAAATAAGCTCGGCTTCCGGGCCGGAGGCGATCTCCGTGAATGGCAATACCGCCAATCGAACGGGTTGATTCGACGCCGCTCGCACTGACAAGCCGTGGCGATAACCGAAACCTGCGATTGCAAGAACTAGCAATGAGGCGAAAAACGCGGCCACAAAAATGCGGCGATGCGCGTCATGTGAATTATGTGTTTCAGGAAGCACGGGCACAGAATGTGCGGACGCGGGATTTATTGACGGGATTGAAGCGGCATCAGCCGGCGTCTGTATCGCGGGACTCTTGATTTTCAATTGAACGACGGGCTCGATGAAGCGGTATCCCTGTCCCGGAATCGTCTCGATAAATCTGGAATCTTTCGAAGAATCGCCGAGGGCTCTTCTCAAGGAGCAGAACGCCGTCGTCAGGTTTGCGTCGAAATCCACGTGCGTGCCGGGCGACCAGAGACGCGCGCGCAGTTGCTCGCGCGTTACAATCCGCCCCTTGCTTTCGACGAGAATCGCCAGCAGCGTAAATGGGCGGCCCTTCAAATGGATTTTTAGGCCGTGCCGGCGCAATTCTCGGCGGACGCAATCAATTTCAAAGCTTTCGAATCGGAAGAAACTCGAAGAGGTTTGCGCACCAACCGAAGCGAGTTCCTGCCCCGTCGCCGGTTCCGGCGGGGATTGTTGAGGGCTTGATGGATCCTCGATCATGTCACCCCACGCGTCTGGGACAACGGCTAGATGCGTGAATTTTGAGTTACGCCGTTACCGAGTTGCCTTCGCTGCGCGCGAGAGTTCGCAAACGACGGAGGGACGCCGTCGCTTGAGTTCTCGGCATGGCCCGTAGGCAGCTTCCCCTGAGCTAGCAAATACCCTGCCAATTTGGCTCCCAGTTTTGTGTGGCGGACTCCTGGCGCAGCCAATCGCTCGATGAGAATGAAATTATCAGCCCAGAATTCTCGGTCAGTGTCGTGAGGGCCGAGTCTAAACGCTAGACGAAGCAAGTCCCTGTTACTTGACCAAGTTAGACGGATTTCAATATCTGGGGTGAGCAGCAGAATCGGAGATAACACGACCGATGAAGCGCGTGCTGATGGTGGCGACCAGGCTTACGGACGCGACTTCTCAAGTGTATGATTTGTGGAATTACACAGACGCATTCGAGAATTTGTATTGTGGGACGATGCCTTATGGTTTTGCGAACAGTTGTGCGCGGAGCCATGTCGCCAAAGCATGAAGCGCGTGGAGGCGGACTTCGGTGGCCTTTGATGTTGAATCTCAATGAGTGCTCGGCAGGATCGGCACGAACATTTGATATCGTCGTACAATGCCGCTATGAGTGAGGCTGGACTAGCTGAATCCCGGCGATTCGCGACGCGGCTTGGGACCAACAGAGGAGCGGCTCCATGAACTTTCGCAAGCGACGAATTCTTGAGCTCGGCGCGATTTGCTTCCTCGTGGCCGGAGTAGTCTGGCGGCGTGCCGCCGATAGGCCAGCGTGGGCATCGTTCGCTACGAGCCAAGCGGGCACGCAATCCGCTTCGCTGGAATTTGGTGGGCGCACCCGAACCTACTTGCTTCATGTTCCGTCCGTCTATGATGCGGGCGCGCCAATGCCGCTGGTCTTTGTCCTGCACGGCGGCGGGCAGAGTCCGGAGAGCGCCGAGAGAATGTCTGGCATGAGTGCCAAGGCCG
>PMAA01000001.1 GCA_003152355.1 Acidobacteriota bacterium
CGGCGCCGGCGGCTAATGATTATTTCGTTTTTGGGCGTCCTCTTCGGGGCGATTCTGGTAGCGGTACTGCAACCCAACCGCTATGAAGCTGGAATGAAGATTCTAGTAAAGCGGGAACGTGTCGATCCTGTCATAACGTCTGAAGCATCTGTTCAGCCGCAGATCGCTCCCCAGGTAACCGAAGAACAGATCAACTCTGAGGTGGAAATGATCAAGAGTCGTGATTTGCTCGCAAAGGTTGTGCTCGCCTGTGACCTCCTTCAACATCAAAGCGATTCGGCCTGGTCCAAGGTGCTGACCGGTGCGCACTCGAGTGCGAGCACTTCGGAAAAAGACGCGCAGGTTGCGAAAGCTGTCGTCACTCTAGATAAGCAGCTGAAAGTGGACGTACTGCCGAAGACCGACCTTATCGCAGTGAAGTATGAGTCCCCAGATCCACAGTTAGCCGCTCGAGTTCTCACTACGCTCGGTAACCTGTACCTCGAAAAGCATGTGGAGGTGCACCGGCCGCCCGGGGCGCTCGACTTCTTTCAGCAAGCAACTCAGGAATATCGCAATGCGCTGACCGACGCTGAGGCGCGCTTGGTCAATTTCAGCCACGGTGAATCAGTGGTTTCCGCGCAGGTGGAGAAGGAAGGTGCGCTGCAGAAGCTTTCTGAGTTCGAGGCCACACTCAAGCAGAGCCAGGCGGCCATTGCAGAGACCCAGAAACGCATCCGCACGCTGGAAGAACAAGTGACATCTGCCCCGACGCGTATGGTCACCCAGGTCCGTAATGCGGATGACGCCACACTTCTCTCACAGCTTAGGTCCAATTTGTTGACGCTCGAAGTGAAGCGAACGGAGTTGCTGGAAAAATTCGAACCGACCTATAGACCCGTTCAGGATGTAGAAGCAGAGATCGCCCAGACTCGCACTGCCCTAGCCGAGGCGGAGAAATCTCAACTCCATGAGGAAACTACCGATCGAGATCCCACCTACGAATGGAACAGAGAAGAACTAGCAAAGGCAAAGGCTGACCTCGCTGGCTTGCAAGCACGCGCCGAAGCGACCGCTCTTACCGTGCAATCTTATCGAGAAAATGCCAGATCCCTCGAGCAGAAAGAAGTGGCACAAGACGACCTGATTCGGACCGTAAAAGCGACAGAAGACAACTACATGCTTTACCTTCGGAAACAAGAAGAGGCGCGTATATCTGACGAGCTCGACCGAAAGCGCATCATCAACGTGGCTATCGCCGAGTCCGCTACCGTGCCAGTGCTGCCTGCGAATAATCGCGCTTTGACGGTGCTGATCGGCCTGCTCTTGGGTAGCCTAACAAGTGTGGTGGTGGCTCTCGGTTCCGAATATCTAGATCCCACTTTCCGGACGTCGGACGAACTAAGTACGTTTCTTGATATCCCGGTGCTCGCTGCGATGCCGCAGAGCGGAAAACGCTTGACGAATGGCGCCCCAACTCATGTTTCTTGAATTTTATAAACTTCGAGAGCAGCCATTCAGCGACACGCCGGACCCGCGCTTCGTCTTCCCCAGCCGGACGCATAGCGAGGCGCTCGCTTCGTTGTTCTACGGTATTGAGACGGGGCGGGGATTTCTCGCGTTCATCGCAGAACCAGGCATGGGTAAAACTACCCTGCTGTTTCGGCTCCTAGAGAGGTTGCGCGGTTCAGCTCGAGCCGCATTCCTGTTCCAGACGCAGTGCAACTCCCGCGAGCTATTGGAATATCTCCTCGCCGATTTAGGTATTGATTCGCAGGCAAAGGGTCTGGTCTGGATGCACGAGCAGTTAAAGGAAGTACTGCTTGGTGAGGCAAAAATAGGTCGACATTTTGTCGTCTTCATTGACGAAGCTCAAATTCTCACAGACTCGACACTGGAAGCTGTCCGGCTGCTTTCGAACTTTGAAACGCCCCGCGCCAAACTCATGCAGATCGTTCTCGTCGGCCAGCCTCAGTTGCAAGAGAAGCTGGCGCAACCCGCTCTGGCTCAGCTGCGACAACGCATCTCCATTGTGAGCCGGCTCGAGCCTTTCACGCATGAAGAGTCGAGTGCGTACATCGATCACCGGCTGCAAATAGCCGGTTACAAAGGCGGTCGTCTGTTTACTCCCGAAGCACGCGCGATGATTGCGGCTTGGAGTGGTGGGGTGCCACGAAAGATAAACAACCTGTGTTTCAACGCTCTAACCTTGGGCTATGCGCTGGGGCGAGCGGAAATTGATTTGCCTGTCGTGCAAGAAGCGGCGAACGATTTTGAGATGACGCCGTTTATCTCTGCGCAGCATGGCACGGCGCAAATCAGAAAACCTACAACCGTGCGAACGTCGACGAACGAATCGATGAAAGAGTCGGCGAAGGAACCGGTGAAAGAGCCGCTGATTGTGCCAGACCTAGCTCCAATCGACTCTCTACAGGATGCGCAGAAGTCGGCATCGACGGGTGCGCAGAAGGCGCCATCAACCGAACAAACTGTTGTCGCGAACGTGGACCAGACAGTGCCGCCCCAATTTGTTGCCCCAGTACTCGCTTCTGAACGTAAGTGGAAGTTAGAGTCGGCGCCGGATCTATTCGAAGTTCCGTTCGCGAGGGGAACTGAAGCATCTTCATCGCCGACGAGCCGAAGAATCATGCTTGTTGCTGCTGCTGTGTTTGCCTTCTTTGTGTTTGGTGTAGCAGGAGTTTTCTCTCTGAATCATTCCAGCGCACAATCCCCGGCCATTCCTCTGTCAAAGGTCGCGTCTCCGGTTTCCTCAGCATCGACTGTCGTTGCGGCTCCCGATGTTTCCGGGGACACTTCTCCCACAGAACTACACGCATCAGCTACAGACGCTACTCCGCGAGTGACCGCGGAGCCAACGAGCGCGGCCGACGCCGGTGCTGTTGATCTTCAGCCCACTTCGCCGGNNCCCGGAGTTAAGAAAGCCGGTCTGGGCGCGAAAGATTTGGACAATTCCTCCATATGTTGCCACACCCTCCTCCGAAACATTCGGTCGAGACGTACCGCCGGCCGTAGCTAGCTTACCTTCGAACGCCCCGAGCAATGCGATCCAGCGAATTGTTCCCTCGAGTTCCAATGTGCCCGTATCTCCGCTGAATTCGCAGCAAGCTTCACCGATACGCGCGGGCGATCGGATAGGAGAGCCGCAGGTCGTCTTCAGAGTCTCGCCAAGCTATCCGGCTCCGGCCAAGCTAATGGGCATTGAAGGCAATGTCGTTATTGATGCGGTAATCGACCGCGCCGGAAATGTGTCCAGCACGAAGGTGGTATCTGGTCCGGTAGCGCTTCGGAGTGCCGCGTCCGACGCAGTTCAGCGGTGGAAGTACATGCCAACGTTCCTCGACGGTAAGTCTGTTCCGGTGGAAACGTTGGCCACCGTCGAGTTCCACCTGCACTGACGATGGTGTTTCTAACTGCCTTATGATGTCGAATCGTTTTAAGTAACATAAGCTGATCGGGAAAATAGAACGCCAAGCGAGCTGCGATAACGAGTAGATAATATGCGTCGCCATGGACAGGTGAGATGAGCAGAAACTTCGAACTGTTGCAACGCGCTGGGAAAGAGGACCTGCTATTCGGCCGGGGCGCTAGCGATGTGCCGTCCAATGGCAACGGACGTCATGAGCTGGATTTGGGAAGCCAAGCCTACGAAGAGGCGGTCAAACTCGTCCAGCGCGTGTTCCTGTTTCCAAATTCTCATGCTCCCCAAGGAGTGGTTTTTTCAAGCGTTGAAGGCAGCGGGTCAAGCGAGATCTGTTTTCGTGTGGGTCAAGTTCTGGCATCACAGAATGCAAGATCGGTATGTTTGGTGGACGCGAATTTGAGCATGCCTTCACTTCACCAATTGGCGGGAGTCGGCAAGTCACCAGGACTTACAGACGCAATAGTCACGCCGGGTCCGGTCAAAGATTTTGCGACGCGGATTGCTGGCGGAAACCTGTGGGTCGTGCCACCCGGCTCGTTCACATCAGAGGCACAGGGCTCGTTTGCGTCGGATCGATGGCGTTTGCGAATGGCGGAGTTCAGAGAGGAATTCTCCTACATCCTGATCGACGCGCCTCCGATTAGTTCCTGTGGGGACGCGGTTCTGCTCGGGCAAGTCGCGGATGGACTCATTCTCGTGGTGGAAGCCAATTCCACGCGACGGGAAACAGCGCGGATGGCCAAGGAAGCTTTTGAAGGCGCTGGCGTCAAGCTTCTTGGGGCTGTATTAAATAACCGCGCGATTCCGAATCCGCAAGCCCTCTACCAAAAGCTCTAAGAACCGCGATTTGCGGCGTGGATTCCAAGCCGCCGTATTGGACGTTGTACTCGCCAGCTGCGTCGTCCATTCGGCCGGTTAGAAGCGAACAAGCGACTGTCGGGAACCAACAATCAAGGGGATGCTTCACCTGTCGCATGTCCCCGTTTTTTCGAAAACTCTAAAAACAAGACGAAATTGGTCGCTTCGTACACGCCGTAGAGTCAAAGATATCTACCCAAACGGAATTACACCTGGTGAAAGTATCCGTTTATTGCACCGCATAATTAGGTCGTAGGTACCGCATTTTTTTTCCTTCTGCACAAAGTTCGCGCGAAACCAGCCATCACAGAAAGAGCTGCCATGGGCACAATCAGACGTCAAATGATTTCTAACGCACTGAAGATTTTTGATTTGTTGCTGGTGATCATATCGTTCGTAGTGGCCAATTTCCCTCTGCTCATCAAGTTCGGTGCGGTCAGCTTCGCGCAGTTTTTTTCAATGCGGATCAAGCTTCAGGACCTGCTCATTTTTATTGCACTGCTTTGGGCCTGGAATTCCATTTTCACAATGGTTGGCTTGTACGATTCGAAGCGCCTGTCAAGTCTTCGTGACGAACTGATCGACGTCATCAAAGCCACCTCCTTGGGGACGTTGGTAATCACTGTGGTGGCCTTCATGCTGAAACTTAGCATCGCTAAGCCCAGCTTCATCGCCATTTTTTGGCTATTCACCACCTCAGTTGCGCTCGGAAGTAGGGCGGCATTGAGAACTTGGCTGCGACGTATCCGTCGACAGGGACGAAACTCACGCAACGTACTGATCGTGGGGACGAATCGAAGAGCCATTGAGTTTGCTAAGGCGGTCCAGGCTCAACCGGAGTTGGGGTATCGGATTATTGGCTTCTGTGACGAAGAGTGGGCGGGGCAGGAAGAATTATCGGCGCACGGCTTGTCGCTGTTGTGCGACCTAACGACGTTACAGGGGTATCTTCGGCGTAATGTGGTCGATGAAGTGATTCTGGCTTTACCCATTCGCTCGTACCATGTGCACGCTTCGAGAATTGCCGTATTATGCGAACAACAAGGCATCATCTTTCGCCTGCTTTCCAATCTGTTCAACTTAAAAGATGCTCGTCACGGGGCGGAGGAGCTAGACGGAGCCGCCTTGATCACCCATTACAGCACCGTAATGGAAGGGTGGCCGCTGATAGCCAAACGCGTTCTTGATTTCACGGTTGCGCTAGTGCTCCTCATCGTACTAGCGCCGTTCTTGGCGATTATTGCGATTCTGATTAAATTGACGTCTCCTGGTCCCGTGCTCTTTGTCCAGAAGCGTGTCGGTCTAAACAAAAGGACGTTTAATATTTACAAGTTTCGAACGATGGTGGTGGATGCGGAGGGAAAGCTTCAGGAAATCGAGCATTTGAACGAGGTCTCCGGGCCTGTATTCAAGATTAAGAATGATCCCCGCATGGCTCCGATCGGAAAGTTCCTTCGTAAAACCAGCATCGATGAGCTGCCTCAGCTTTTCAATGTCTTCAAAGGGGATATGAGTCTCGTGGGACCACGGCCATTGCAGTTGCGCGATTACGAACTCTTCACTCAGGCTGGCGAAGACTGGCAACGGCGTCGCTTTAGTATTCGTCCAGGCATTACTTGTCTGTGGCAGGTGGCTGGGCGGAATTCAGTTCCGTTTGAACAATGGATGGAGTTGGACCTCCAGTATATCCGCAAATGGTCGCTTTGGCTTGACCTGAAAATCCTAGTGAAGACTATTCCCGCAGTCCTTAGGGGTTCGGGAGCTGCTTAACTCCTGACGTTGTCATGAAGGACTTTTCCAATTCAGTGCAGTTGAAGGTAGTAGAACACGGTTCTGCCGACCGGACTGTGATTGAAGGCATATCACTTGCCGAGGAACCCATACAAGTAATTCCGATCCAGAGAAACTCATTGTCCCCGCAAAAAAACTTCAACCTCTTAACTCAAGTGCTAGACCTATTTGTCGGTCCTGGCGGCGATCCGGCCCTGGCGAAACCGCTCGTCGCCGATGGTGGGCAGACCGCTGTATTAATCTCATTGTCTCCCACTGAGGAATTGACTAGCAGCTTAGCGCGTGATGGTTATACGCACGTCCATCGTTTCATCGTNNGGCCGCGACTGCTGCTGCCGGAGTCCGACCCTGGCACCACTATCGCGGGTACTCAAGTGTATGCGCCGTATAAACGCACTTCTCGAATCATGAAGGGCGCGCTTCTTCGAGTCATCAGGACGGGTTGGAGCGGCTGGATTCGTCGCAAGGCGCTAGTCGCCTCGAAAGAAGTGTTGCCTTTGGAAAGATTGGTCACTGAGATAACCGGAGAAACCAATCCTATTTTTTCCCTGTCGCTTGGCACGCAGGCTGCTGTCCGCAAACTTACAGTACAGGTCATGCGCCCCCGCGGAGAGATCTTAGGGTATATAAAGCTGCCGCTCACCGGGACGGCGGCGAAACGGGTGCGACATGAGGCGGCGATTTTAGAGCGCCTAACGCTTTTCCCGGCGTTGCATCCGCAAATTCCACGATTGCTATACCACGGTCCTTGGAATGAGGCATACGTGCTCTTCCAATCTCCCGTAGTGGGCGAGCCTGGGCCAACGAGCTTTGCCCGGATGCACGAGGAGTTTTTGGATACCTTGCGAACCATCCAGCCGACGAAGAGGCGCGGCCAGAACTTAATCGACGAAGTTGGGTCGGCGTGGGGAAAAGTCTCTACTCAGCTCGGTGCTAGATGGCAGGCGCTGGCTCGAGAGGTACTGCATCGTGCAGCGCGAACCGTGAATGATCTAATGCTTCCCTGTGGCGTCATGCACGGCGATTTTACACCTTGGAACACTCGGACTCGGGATCAGCGATTGATTCTCTTTGACTGGGAATCGGCAGAATGGGAAGCGCCGCTCGGATGGGATGCGTTCCACTTCCACGTTCAAACCGAGCGTCTATTAAACAAGAGAAGCGGTTGCGACATCACTAGCCAAGGCAATGGAGCGAACGGGGCGCTTTACTTACTTTATCTCTTGAATTCCGTGGCCCAATATGTCGAAGAAGAAAATCGCGCTGCAATCAGCCATCGGGAGCAGCTCATAATCACGCAGCTGTCAAAAGAAGGCGTATCGGTCCAATAATGACGAGACCTGTGAACTAGTGATGAGACTGAATCGGACAAACGGCAACAACGGCGGATGCAAGCGGAAAGTTGTGACCACCAGTTGGGATGATGGCGATCCTAGCGACATGAAGATTGCAGACCTCCTGCGCTCCAGAGGGCTTGCCGGTACATTTTACGTTCCCATCACGGGCTATCAAGGGCGCAAGACACTTGCGCCCGACGACCTTCGAACTCTTTCTTCATGGGGTTTCGAAATCGGAGCTCACAGCCTTTCGCACAAGAGTCTCACCGACTTGAGCGGCGAAGAATTAGTACGTGACGTGACGATGTGTAAAGAGACGCTCGAGCAGACCATCTCTCAAGAGGTGCCCATGTTCTGCTACCCGAGAGGCCGCTACAACAGAAACATCATTGAACAACTAAGGCGGGCGGGCTACAAAGGGGCTCGTACGACCAGGATGCTCTCACTGAAAACAGATTTTGTTGCCTTCGAGATGCCCACAACGATCCAGGCGTACCCACATCCAAGGATGGCCTACGTCAGAAACCTTGGAAGGGCTCGGAACATCCCAGGTCTGGTGGACTACCTATCAGAATTACAGCATTTCAGGAGTTGGGTCGAACTCGGGAAGGAACTCTTTAATCAGGTATTGAAGCAGGGCGGAGTCTGGCACCTGTACGGGCATTCCTGGGAAATTGAGCAATTGGGAGTCTGGAATGAGTTGCGCGAAATGCTCGATTACATCGCCAATCGAAAAGACGTCACCTATGTTACGAACGGTCAATTGCTGTCGCTCGTGAACGAAAGCACTATGAAGTCACAGCCGCTCAGCGCAGTCGGTGTTTAGAAAATTTGAATTTCAACTCGAACTCAAAAGATCAGTCGCAGCGTAACCTGCATAGTTTGTTGCATGAGCAAGAAGGGGCGCGATGTCCGATAGTGTGAGATCTGCTTCCAACGTTTCGCTTGCCGGCGCAGACAAACAACGACCCGCAGTATGGAATGCGACCGAGCAGGCGTATCCCCCCAAACACCCCGCGGGAGAAGCAAGCGTCGTCGTGGCTCACGAGGTCGAGAATCCTGCGATCATCCCGATTCAACCACAGGGTTCGAAGCCGCCGCTGTTCTGGGTACGAGGCGGTTTTCCGTTCGTCCCGTTGGCCCGTCATTTGGGCTCGGATCAGCCGATTCTTGGAATTTATCTGCCTCCTACTGAGGCCAGACATCTACCCGTACCTTGCATGTTCGAGGACATTGCCGCTGCGCTGGTCAGACTTATGCGGAAGTCGCAACCCGAAGGGCCATACTATATTGCGGGACTGTGCGTAAACGGCGTCATCGCTTATGAGATGGCCTGCCAGCTCCGCACCCAAGGCCAGCAGGTTGCTCTACTGGCTCTTTTTGACGCACAGAATCCGAAATACTTTCGAGATTTCTCGCGCGCGAGTCGCTTGCGCATGGTACAGAGGAAAATCGAATATCATCTTGCCAACCTGCGTCGATTGAAGACCGACGATATGGCGGAGTTCCTGTTCGAACGATTTGTGGGCATTGGTCGCAGGCTGAAAGCCCTGCGCTGGCGAGCTCACCATGTTTTGAAACTGCAGGTGAGCCGGCAACAGCTAGAAAACCCAGATACTATCATTCACCCGGCTTCCTATTTTTATCAGCCGAAGAATTATTCCGGACGGGTCGTATTCTTTCAATCTACAGATTGGCCGGCCGGAAGCTACTGGGACTTCGCTACTAGTTGGAATGGATTGGTGTTTGGCAGTTTGGAAGTGCATTACATTGCTGGTGGACATCAATCCATGTTTGAACAGCCTAACGTGGATACTCTCGGCAGCAAGCTTGAAGCTTGCTTGTCCGAAGCGCAGCGTTCTTATGGTGGTGTCCGTGTTGCAACTGAGGGTAGCGTTGCCAATGCGATAACGAATGAAAAGCTTCCACTGAGTCGTGATACAGCACCAACGATGCCCGACAACGGGCGCTTAAAATCCCACGCTGATCCTGAAGCCTGTCGCACCGACGGATGACACTGTTTTCGAACGAGGTCTTCGTCGGAACGCGAATTCTGGATTGTTTCGCATCACTCTGAAATAAAATTCTTATGACCGCGCCGGATTAAAAAGATCAAAAAACGATCGAATATGAGAAATGTACGCAACCATGACAGTGAGAGCGATGCAACGACCTTGACGAATCGACCAGGTTTGAGCCAGGGGGATTTTCTTCGCACGCTCTTCCGTCTTTTTGATGAACGTGGGATTCGCTACTGCGTGCTGCATTCTTGGGAGGGATTGCCAGAAAGTTTGTCTAGCGACCTGGACCTCGCGGTTCATCCTAAAGACGCCGGGAAACTGCCTTTCCTGTTTGCCGAATTGAGCCAAAAAGGCTACAAGCCAATACAACGGTTTAACTATTTCGTCAATGCTAACTACTTTGTTTTCTTTTGGCTTGAAGGATCGGAGATAAAGTATGTAGCCCTCGATATTATTTTTGAGCATCGGCGGAGCGGCCTAATTGTGCCGTCCGGAGAAGCGCTGGTGGCCGGACGCCAGAAGCGAGACATCTTCTGGATACCCGACCCGCCGACTGAGTTCGCCTACCTGCTAGCAAAAAATACTTGGAAAGGAGTCGCGGGTCCGCGCCACGAGCGACGTCTGAAGCTCTTAGTAAAGGAGATCGGTTTTGCTGAAGCGGAAAGGATTGCGGGGGAGTTGTTTGGCAATAAGCTAAAGCGAAGGGTTGCAGAGGCTTGTGCAAGCGGGCAAGTGAACGAGTTACTGGGGACAATCAGAACACTACCTTGGCGGACCAGTTTGTCACGCAATCCCTTCAAATT
>PMAA01000128.1:0-1935 GCA_003152355.1 Acidobacteriota bacterium
CGCTTTGGTTATGTCAGGGCAGCGCTGCTTCGGATCATCCTGCGGCAGCGGCTTGAAGATGATTTCCGCTTTCGTGTGTGTCAGCTCGCGAATTCTCTCCGCAAATTCCAAGATTGTGATTTCCTGCGGGTTGCCGATGTTCGTCGGCTCGTGCTCGTTTGAATCGAGAAGCTTCATGAGGCCTTCGACGAGATCGGCAACGTAGCAGAAACTCCGAGTTTGTTTTCCACTTCCGTACACTGTGATCGGTTTTCCNNGTCATGGCTTCGCCGCGCAGGGACTGGTCGATAAACGCGGGCACCACACGGCCGTCATCCAGCTTCATGCGCGGCCCGTAGGTGTTGAAGATGCGCACGATGCGCGTGTCCACTTTGTGGTAGCGATGGTAGGCCATGGTCATGGCTTCGGCGAAGCGCTTGGCTTCGTCATAGACGCCGCGCGGCCCGATCGGATTCACGTTGCCCCAGTAGGTCTCCGGCTGCGGACTCACTTCCGGGTCGCCGTAGCATTCCGATGTCGAAGCGAGGAGATACTTGGCTTTCTTCGCTAGCGCGAGTCCCAGAGTGTTGTGAGTGCCGAGGGCGCCGACTTTTAGCGTGGGGATGGGCAGCTTGAGGTAATCGTCGGGACTGGCAGGCGAGGCAAAGTGCAGCACGGCATCGAGGTGATCGTCAATGTTGATGTAGCGCGTCACGTCATGCTGGACGAACCGGAAATGCGGATGCGAGACCAGGTGCGCGATATTTGGCGCGGCTCCCGTCACGAGATTATCCATGCAGATGACGTCCCATCCGCGCTCGATGAGTTTGTCGCTGAGATGCGAGCCCAGAAAACCTGCGCCGCCGGTAATCAATGCGCGCAATGGAAATCCTCCTCGACCATCAATTCATCAAATCTGAATTTACGGGTGCTGCGAGTCCGCCGGGAACGCTGTGGTGTGATCGTGAACGATCCGCCAGCCTTCCGGAAACTTGCGCACGATAAGTGTGAAGACTCCCGCCGGATTGTCTTTCTTGCGCTGCAAGTGAAACTCGCCGAGAACATACGCGGAATCTTTGGACAGCATCTCAATCTGCAAATTCGCGAAGCTGAGCTGCCCCATGGCAGTGGCGTCGGGATAGCTTTTGCGATAGCGCTCAAGAACGTTTGAATATCCTCGCAAAATTCCTCCGGCACCGACGAACTCCGTCTTGTCCGAGTTCCAATAGCCTGTCATGAACGTCGGAATGTGGCCGCGATTCCAAGCCGCGGTTTGATCGTCAAGCACCTTACGAATTGCTTGCTGATCTTGTTCCTGCGAATGGTGCGATTCCGCCATTACGGCCGTGAGGAAGAGCGTTGAAATGAAAAGCATCGCGGCAAAGGCCGCCAGGTTCCGCTTCAGCATGTAACCTCCAACTTGCGCAGACCCTTCATCCTGAGTCACTTACGGCGTATTTGACAGCGCCCGGCCGGCCTGAAACAGTGGAACTGCCGGTACGAAAGTTTGGGCACCGAAGGATACACCAGAAACAGTACGAACCGCCCATTGTTCAGAACACGAGCGAACAGCACAATGGTCGTGTCAATGATAGCCGCACTCATATTCGTGATCTCACTAGCGGCCCTCGGCCAGTTCGCACTTCTCTCCTGGCGGGCCGCCTTCCTCACTGTGGCTGCCAAGCCCGTGTCTGAGGAAATCCGCGCGGCGCTCGGGGCTTACGCGCCATCGTCAGAGACTGAGAATTTCCAGTCCGCTGCCGAATGGCTGAAGCTGAGCCCGAACCTGGGCGGCGAAGATCGCAGAATTTGGCCGGTGCGAATGTATTTTGTCGCGCTCCGAGGAATCAGCGCGGCCGCTCAATTCGTAGCTCCCTCGATGGCAGGCTGGTCGCAGCGCGAGATGAGCGCTTGCTCGCGCTACGTCGCCGTCGTCGCCGGTGAGCGCCTGCAGCG
>PMAA01000128.1:2035-2763 GCA_003152355.1 Acidobacteriota bacterium
GCGCCTGAGGTGTAGCCTGCGCCGACCGCCACAAGAAGCACCAGATCACCTTTGCGGAGGCGCTTCTGCTCCAGCGCATCCATCAATCCGAGAGGAATCGTGCCCGCCGTAGTGTTCCCGTAGCGATCGATATTGACCATGACTTTCGAATCGTCAACGCCGAGGCGCTCCTGCATGGCGCGAATGATGCGCAAGTTCGCCTGATGAGGAACGACGAGCGCGAGATCGTTGCTGGTGTATCCGTTGCGCTCGAGCAGTTGCGTGGCAAGCTCGCACATCCGTCGGACGGCATATTTGAAGACGTGCTGCCCTTCTTGATGAACGTAGTGCATGCGCTTTTCGACCGTTTCATGCGTCGGCGGGTGCAGCGAGCCGCCGCCGGGCATATACAAATTGCAGCCGCCCGAGCCGTCCACATCGTGCGAAAAATCGATGATGCCGTCGGTATTGGGGTCGCTAGGCTCGAGCAGGACGGCGCCGGCGCCATCGCCAAACAAAACGCACGTGGCACGATCCTTAAAATCGAGAATCGAAGTCATGACATCGGTGCCGATGACCAGGACTTTCTTGTGCGCACCTGAATGCACGAACTGGGCGCCGGTCGTCAGTGCGTATGCGAAACCGGAGCATGCGGCCGAAAGATCGAATCCCCACGCATTCTTCGCGCCGAGGCGATCTTGAATCAGGCACGCCGTGGCGGGAAACAACATGTCCGGCGTGACGGTGGC
>PMAA01000128.1:2783-5495 GCA_003152355.1 Acidobacteriota bacterium
CGGAACGTATCCCGCGACGCCCGTAATTTTCGCTGCAATGCGCTTGCTCATTCACACCCCGTGAAAATTCAATCCGCGATTGTACGCAATCGCGCTCCATTGCCGCAAGAAAAACGGCTTTTCTCTGCCTCAATCGCTCTAAGAATTCGGATAGATCGCTAAGCCTTTGCGGGCAGGATTTCGTAGCGGAACGAAATCAGCGCAGTCTTGCGCAGCATCGCCGCCACCGAGCAGTACTTTGTTTCGCTTAATTCGATCGTATCTCGAACCGCCTTTTCATCGAGCGATCCGTACAGCCGATAGACGAGATCGAGCTTTGTCCAAACCGCCGGAATCTCGTTCGCGCGTTCGCCCGTGATGACGATCTCCAGCCGCTCAAGTTTCTGCCGCTTTTTGGCAAGAATCGCGACCACGTCCGTCGCCGTGCAGGAGCCGAGAGCCGCCAGCAACAACTCCATCGGCCCCGGCGCGGCGTTGTTCGTGCGGTCCGCATCAATCGGAATCGTGTGCCCCGAAGGCAACGTCGCCACAAACTGCTCCTTCTCCACCCACAGTACCCTTGCAGTTTGCACGGTTCTCCACCTGTCTCGATTGTGACTACAGAGAAGGAGAATAGCAGAAGGCAGCAGTCCCTCAGTATATCGCGGCTGTATCGATTTTCGCTTTCGACGGGTTTCAAGGGCTCCCGGAACGGGCGATTTTAGAACCGGAACTTGACTCCAAGCGGGGGACGCTAATCACATAATGTAATCAGAATTGCAAAACCCTCAGGAAGATTTCTCGAAGCTAAGTATTATACGTTTGCAAAGCAAATCCATGGGAGGGAAATAAAAATGAAACAGGAATATATGCTATTGAACGAAATGTCTGGATATCTTGTTTTGCAGTCGAGCCCACCGCCGTCGAGCCCAGAGGAGATCTTTGCCAACGCTGTAGTCGAGCACCTTAAGCACCACGACAATGACGGTATGTCCTTATTCGTATGTTCGTTGCACGGCTCGAGACACCTGATCAAGCACCCACGCGAATTCGCAGTTGTGATCGGCTGACGAATGAGATCCGCTAACAATTTCGAATGGATGGCTAACATGACAGCAGTTTTCGGATGGGCCTGATCACATGTTGGACATGTTTTCGGACTTCGGAACGCTCCTGTATGCGGAGACTGAGTAACCCTCAACGGGTACGGAAAGTGGTTGGAAGCTTTCCATCGCTCGGCTTCGCAAATACAAGGCTCAACCCGTCCCCGCCAATGATCAAGAGGGTGGCATTGCGCCCAATTATGAGGCAAATACGATGAAGGGCAAACAGCAACAGAAACCAATTTCACCGCAAAAGCTCGCAGCGAACCGCAACAACGCAACGTCTTCGACGGGTCCACGAACCACGGTAGGGAAGCAGCGGGCATCCCAAAATAGCTACAAACATGGGTTTTATGGCAACCGTCTTTTCCCGAGCAAAGAGCTAATTGCTCAAGACGGCGCAGACTACAACCGAGTATTGGCTTCATTTTGGAACCACTATTCACCCGTCGGCGACTTGGAAAAGTTATGTGTCGAAAAAATTGCAGTTCACTCACTCCGATTGGCACGGCTGCTCGGCTACGAACAAACTGTTCTGGCTTGGCGAACGCCGTTTGAACACCGCTCTGTCGACAAAATACTTCGGTTCGAATCGAACGTTAGCCGCCAAATGGAAAAGGCAATCGCCCAGTTAGAGTTTCTCCAAGCGGAACGGGAGGCAGAATCAAATCTAATCGAACCCTCTGATATCGGAGCAGACGATGCGATTAACGTCGGAGATGAGGCGAGCGATGGACGGTTCGGAGCTCCGAAAAAACCAATCTTTGAAGAACCGCCAAAAGACATCCCCTCCAGGACTGCACCTGAAGCGCCCCTGACCACCGCACAGCCGCATGTCGGAACCAACGNNGAATAAACAAGCCGAACACGCCGCAAGCACCCCGCCGCCACCAGAGAACTGTGTTCAGAATCCTGGCGCTCAAACGCTCGCCACAGTAATCGAAAAAGAGATGAATTCTACTTCTGCGCAACACGATATGAACGGTCGTGAGTCGGTTAGAAATTTCGAAACTGACGAAATAGGCTCTGATCGATTCGTTGAGACGGTGGCGGATGCAGAAATGATTGAGAGCACAAAGCGAGGGGACGACCTAGAACAGCTTGAATGAACTTTGCGNNAAAGGGCGACCGCAACGAACGACTTGGTCGATCCAACTCAAATTGGCCGCACTGAGCCAAGTGGTCGATCACAATCGCGCGCTTTCCGACATCATAGCTCGGCAGACGCTCGCCTTGAGTCCTATGAATCCAGTCCGCACGGGCGTCTTTTCCTGTGATGGACCGAGCCGGAATGATGCTTGGGTGAAGATGCAGCGCGCGACAGCTCGGCGCGCCGCCATCAAGGATTCCGGTGATTCCCAAGGACGCGAAAACTACGGAACGAACCCAGCCTGAACTCCGCAACAATCAACAATGCTGGAACGAAGCCACGCAAAATGCTGCCCTATTAGCTTTCGGAGGAAATTTACGGCGAAGCACGCAGACGAGCGTAAATTGGACCACACAGAAACAGTTTACAGCGCCGCGGTTTTTGGCTGCTCTTCGTTGAAATCCAGCTCGGCTTCGGGTTGGGGCTGAGGCTGAGATGGTTTTCGAATGATTTCCACGAACGCCCTAACAAATTTGGGAT
>PMAA01000193.1 GCA_003152355.1 Acidobacteriota bacterium
CCCTTCGGCTACGCTCGGGGCAGGCTGAGGGGTTCACTCCAATCTTCCGCGGCTGAAGCCGAAGAGATCGAAGTGCAGATCTTTTCGGAGCGCTGAAGCGCTCCTCTCCCGCATAAATGCGGGAGCTCCCACCAAGCCGGAAAGACCTCACCTCTGGTGCGTGTCGTCCGGCAACGATCTCGCACGCATGCTCGATTGCGCGATTCTCGTCTGAAGATGCCGCACGAAAACCGGTGCGGCGCTACAGGTGAAGATCAAGAGATTCGTTGCGGACGGAATTGACATCTTCGGCGTTTTGTCCAATCCTTGAATGTTTCAAGCGTCTCTCGAGAGGGTATAGATGGCATCCGGCGGAAAAATCGGCATCCTGACGGGCGGCGGCGACGTTCCCGGGCTCAATTCGGTGATCAAGTCAGCGGTATATCGCGCGAGCGAGATGGGCCGCGAAGTGATCGGCATTCGTAGAGGGTGGGAAGGGCTCACGCATCTTGATGCATCGCAGGAAGTGGATGCGCGCTACATACGGCATCTGACGCGCGAGAGCACGCGCGCCATCGATCGCAGCGGCGGGACTGTGCTGCACACTTCGCGGACGAATCCCATGCGCATCTCGAAAAACCGGCTGCCCGCGAACATTCCGCAGTCGGAACTCGATAAACTTACGACCGACGGAAAGACGTATAACTTCACGCCAATCGTGCTACGCAATCTCGAACGGCTGGGCATCGGCTGCCTGATCGTCATCGGCGGCGACGATACGCTGGGATTCGCGGCCGCGCTCGATAAACTCGGCGTCCCATTGATGGCGATTCCGAAAACGATGGATAACGACGTCCAGGGCACTGAGTACTGCATTGGCTTTTCGACCGCGATTACGCGCGCGAAAGAGTTGATCAACCGGCAGCGAACCACACTTGGCTCGCATGAACGCATCGGGATATTCCGGATTTTCGGACGGGATGCGGGATTCACAGCGCTCTACACGGCTTACGTTACGTCGGCGCGTTGCGTGATTCCCGAATATCCGTTCGACCTCGATCTTCTTGTGAAACTTCTCATGGACGACAAGCGGAACAATCCTAGCAACTACGCTTTCATTATCGCGTCGGAAGGCGCGGTGTGGACGGGGCAGAAGGCCGAGGATTACGGCGAAGCCGACGCGTACGGACATCGCAAAAAAGTGGACATCGGCCACGCGCTGGCCGAAATCCTGCGCCAGCGAACCGGCGAAGAAACCATGACGAGCGACCTGACTTACGATTTGCGAAGCGGCGATCCTGATGCCGTGGATCAGGTGGTGGCAACGACATTTGCGAACGTTGCGTTCGATCTGATCGGAGACAAAGTTTACGGACGAATGATGGCCATTCGGGAAGGGCTATACTCCCATGCGCCGCTTCCCGACCACGCGCTCGGGCCGCGCACGGTAGATATCGAGAAACTTTACAACACTAAGCGCTACCGGCCGCGTTACGCCGGAAAACTGGGCGCACCTGTGTTTCTTATTTCCGCGTAGTCTTGGCATAACCTTGCGGCCGCCGATATACCGAGGCGGAATACGGCCGCTGACGAGCCGGATTGGGTCATGTTCTCTTTCGTAAACACCTCAAATGGCACGAGATTGAGAAAACAGTAAAATATTGGTACGTTGGTTCGATGGCAATTCAGCCGAGCCCGGATACGAAGTCGCAAAAGCGCCGCCGAAGCCAGCGTTTGAAAGCCCGCGTAACGATTGAAGTGAGGGCTCAAACTGCGGAAAAGCAGAGCGTTACGGAAAAGACCGAAGCATTGATCATCAACGCTCACGGTGGGCTGATCCTTCTCTCGATGAAAGTTGCGCCAGATCAGCTGGTTACTGTGGTGAATTTGAAGACCGGGGACGAACTGCTGTCGCGGGTGACTTCACTTGGGCCGAGCTTTATGGGGAAGACGGAAGTCGGAGTGGAATTCATCAAGCCATCTCCGCAATTTTGGGACGTATCGCCAGTATCGAGCCACTAAGCCTGCGCGGCGTATTCCGCGTTGTTAGCCATTCAAAGACAATCCACGTTTCAGAGCCAAGACGCTCCAGCGTTAGGTGATGGACGTCGATTGCATGGGTTCCCGGAGGCGGGGGCTTGCGGGCTCTGATTGAATTCGTGCCGCCCCCTGACCTGGATGTTTGGTGGTCATCTCTCGATGAACCGCCGTCTAGCCGCTTCTCGATTGGATGTTTCGTGGCGATCTCCTACCTCGACTAACCGGCTCACTTTAAGTCCGAATCGGAGTCCAACTTCGAAGCGTCTAATGTGGAGTTTGGAGTTGAAGTGTCCTAAGATGTTTGGTCTGCCCTTCAGGAGAATTTTCGCGCTGTATGTGTGTTACACCAAGTAAACGCTCGGAGTTGCAGGTGCGTCCCGCGTATCGCAAAAGGCGAGCCACGTTGGCGGACGTCCGCGCGCTGAGCGTTGCGGCCGTCCTCCTCATGGTGGTCTCGGCGAGCTGCGCCGGTTGCGCGAAGAAGGACGCCTCGGCGGAAGGGCCGCCGCCTGCTGTCGCCGTGAAAACGATCGTCGCGGAGAACGCCACGATCCCGGATGAATCGGAGTATCTCGCCACGCTGAAGTCGCGGAACTCGGCTACGATCAATCCGCAGGTCGAAGGGTCGATCACAAAAATCTTCGTTAAATCGGGTGACCGCGTTGCGGCGGGCAAATCGCTGATGGAAATTGATCCGATCAAACAGCAGGCGACGTTGCAAAGCCAGACGGCGGCACGGTCTGCGCAAGAGGCAACTCTCTCCTACGCGAAGGTGCAGCTCGATCGAGAGAAAAAACTGTACGACGCGGGCATCGTAGCGAAGCAGGAGCTCGACCAGGCACAAACTACGTACGATGCCGCCGAGAAGCAGCTCGAATCACTGCAAGCGCAGGAAAACGAACAGCAGGTCGAGCTGCATTATTACAGCGTCATCGCGCCTTCGAGCGGACTTATCGGCGACGTGCCGGTACGCGTGGGGGATCGCGTCACGACGACGACGATGCTAACGACCGTGGATGAACCAGGGAGCCTTGAAGCGTACATTTCTGTTCCCGTCGAAAACGCAAAAAATCTGAAGATTGGGCTGCCCGTGCAGTTGCTCGATCCTACCGGAGCGGTAACCGACGAGACGCGGATTGATTTCATTTCGCCGCAAACCGATTCTTCGACCCAATCCGTGCTGGCGAAAGCCACGGTCAGCAATCCGAAGGATATCTTGCGCACCGCCCAATTCGCGCGGGCGCGGATCATCTGGGGAACACATCAGGGAACGTTGATTCCGGTACTCGCGGTGTCGCGGATCAACGGCCAGTATTTCGCGTTCGTCGCCGAGAAGTCCGGCGCCGCAACGGTCGCGAAACAGCGCTTGCTGCACGTCGGCGATCTCGTCGGTAATAGCTACGCTGTGCTCGACGGAATCAAGCCGGGCGATCACATCATCGTCGAGGGAACGCAAATCCTCGGCGACGGGTCCCCAATCGTCGAGTCTCCGGCCGAAACTTCCGCAAGGGCTGCTGCCGGGGCGCCACAATCCTGAGGCCGGGCTAAAACGAATTCATGTTCGTTGACTTCTTCATCAAGCGGCCAATCTTTGCCACGGTTTGCGCGCTTCTGATTATTCTCGCGGGCGCCGTTTCGATTCCGACGCTGCCCGTGGCGCAGTTCCCCAATCTCGCCCCTCCGCAAGTAACCGTATCGGCTTCCTACAACGGCGCGAGCGCGCAGACGGTGGAGACTTCCGTCACGATTCCGCTGGAGCAGCAAATCAACGGCGTCGAGGGCATGAAGTACATGACTTCGACGAGCGGAAACGATGGCTCGTGCGGGATCACGGTGACGTTCGACGTGTCGCGCAACGTGGACCTTGCCGCGGTGGACGTGCAAAATCGCGTCAACACGGCGCTCGGGCGTATGCCGAACGAGGTTAAGACCACTGGCATTACGATCACGAAGGCGGCGAGCGGTTTCGTTCTCGGAGCGGGCGTTTATGCCGAGAACGGCGAGTACGACAGTCTGTTTATCAGCAACTATGTGGACATCTACGTTCGCGACGCTCTGAAGCGCGTACACGGTGTCGCCGACGTCTTTAATTTTTCGCCGCGCGAATACTCGATGCGACTTTGGCTCGACCCCACGCGACTCGCGAGCCGCGGGCTGACTGCCACGGATGTCGTCAGCGCGCTCACCGAACAAAATGTTCAGGTGGCGGCCGGCGAAGTCGGGCAGCCGCCGTCCATTCCCGGCCAGATGTATCAGATAAGTGTCCGCGCCGTTGGCCGGCTTACAGAACCTTCCGAGTTCGACAACATTATTTTGAAAACGGGAAATGACGGCACGCTGATTCGATTGAAGGATGTTGGGCGAGCGGAGCTTGGCGCCGAAAGCTACGCTTCGAATCTGCGATTCAACGGCCACGATGCGATCGGGTTCGGCGTCACGCAGCTTCCCGGCGCCAATGCGCTCGATGTGGATCGCGAAGTGAAAGCGGAATTGATACGCCTTTCGAAGCGGTTCCCTCCCGGATTAAAAGCCGCCGTTGCGTTCGACTCGACGACGGTGATCGGCGAGTCCATTCGAGATGTTCTCTACACGTTGCTCGAGGCAATTTTTCTCGTCATCGCGGTCATCTACATTTTCCTTCAGGATTGGCGCACAACGATTATTCCGGCAGTGACGATTCCCGTTTCGCTCGTCGGCACGTTTGTGTTCGTGAAGATGCTGGGGTTTTCGATCAACACGCTGACACTCTTCGGAATTACGCTGGCCACCGGACTCGTCGTAGACGACGCGATCGTGGTGATTGAAAACGTCGAGCGGCATATCGCCGAGGGCGTTGCAGACGCGCACGATGCTGCGTCGGTTGCGATGGACGAAGTTGCCGGCGCTGTGGTGGCGACGTCGCTCGTGCTCGTGGCCGTGTTCGTTCCGGTGGCATTTTTTCCCGGGACAACGGGAATTCTCTTCCGCCAATTTGCGCTGACGATCGCGTTCTCCGTGTCGATATCGGCGTTCAACGCTCTGACGCTGACTCCGGCGCTCTCCGCGCTATTGCTGGGGCACGTGCGTGGGGAGACGGGCGCGATTTGGAGGGCGTTTAATCGCGGCGTGGCGGGAATGACGCAGGCTTATCGAAAAACGCTCCATCACATCATGCGATGGCAAGTTGCCGCGCTCATCGTGTTTCTCTGCGGGCTCGGACTCACTTACTTTCTTTACCAAAAAGTTCCGCGCGGCTTCATTCCTGACGAGGACGCCGGCTATTTCATCATCGCGGTGCAAGCGCCGCAGGGCGCCTCGCTCGCCTACACGACGAACATTTTTGGACAGGTGGAAGCGGCGCTAAGCAAGTCTCCGGAAATTGAGGGCGCATTCAGCGTCGTGGGATTCAGCTTCAGCGGCAGCGCGCCGAATCTGGGCCTCGCGTTCGCGAGCCTTAAACCATTCGATCAGCGGCAGGGCGAGCAACACTCGGTGGCCACGGTGATCGGCCGGTTGCGCGAACCTTTGAGTCATATTTCGGGCGCCATCGTTGTTCCGTTTTCTCCGCCTGCGGTGCAGGGACTCGGAAATTTCGGGGGCTTCCAATTCATGGTGGAAGATTTGGGCGGGAATACGGTGCAAGCACTCTCGCAAGCGACGAACGCATTGGCGGCCCAGGGAAACGCGAGCAGCGATTTGCGGGGTCTCTTTACGAGCTTCACGGCAAACGACCCGCAGTTTGTCGTCACCTTCGATCGCGAAAAAGCGAAGGGCCTCGGCGTGCCATTGAGTCAAATTACCGACGCGCTGCAAGTCTACATGGGGTCAATTTACGTGAATGATTTTGACTTCAACAATCGCGCGTATCGCGTCTACATCCAGGCGGATAAACAATTTCGTTCGTCACCGCAAGACTTGCAGCAATATTACGTGCGAGCGGCGTCGGGCGCGATGGTGCCGCTGCAAAGCGTGATTCGCGTCGAGACGGTGGCCTCGCCGCAAGTGATCAGCCACTACAATTTGTTCCGCTCCGCTGAAATTGACGGCTCGGCCGCGCCCCGCCGCAGTTCGGGCGATGCCATCGCGGCGATGGACAAGCTGGCGACTCGCGTGCTGCCGCGAGGATTCGGATACGAATGGACGGGGCTGTCTCTCGAAGAATTGCAATCCGGCAGCACGACTGTGGTGCTATTCAGTCTCGGCTTGCTCGTGGTGTATCTGACGCTCGCCGCGCAATATGAAAGTTTCTCCCTGCCATTGATCGTTCTTTTTGCGGTGCCGATGGCGCTGCTCGGAGCGCTCGCCGCTCAATCGCTGCGCGGTCTCGAAAATGACGTGTACTGCCAAATCGGTCTGGTCATGCTGATCGGGCTTTCGAGCAAGAACGCGATTCTGATTGTCGAATTCGCGGAACAGTTGCGCCGCAAGTTTGGCCTCAGCATTGTGGAGGCGTCCATCGAAGCGGCGCGAATCCGGCTGCGGCCGATTCTGATGACTTCGCTCGCGTTTATTTTCGGCGTTCTTCCACTCGTGCTGGCGCGAGGCGCGGGACGAGTGGGGCGGCAATCGGTGGGAACGACCGTGTTCGGCGGAATGATCGCGGCGACGTCGCTCAATCTTCTATTTATTCCCGTGCTGTACGTGATCGTGAAGGGTTTGCAGGAACGGTTGATGCCGGAACGCCATGCTGCTACGCCCGCTACACATCCGGAAACCGGCGACTGATACTCGCGCTTCGCGCGCTTTCGTCTTCGTTTATTCCTGTTACCGTTTATTAAACGGTGCGAGCATCAGACGGCGTGGTAGAATGCGCGGACGCTTTTCGCATTTCGATTCGAGGGATTGCATGCCGAAACTCTCATTGAGGCTCGAAGCACGCCTGCACACCACCGAGGACGTGTTTCATCGAACCATCGGAACCATTTCAAGATGTTTTTTGGTGGCTGCCGTGGCTTTCGCGGCCGCCACGCTATGGCCAGTTGCTGCCGCCGCGCAAACATTCGAAACCCCGACTCTTGCACTCAAATCAGAGTGGAAAGTTCAATCTTCGGCGCGAATCTTCGGCGGAGGCGGCAGCGCAGTTTCTCAACCGGGCTTCCCTGCTCCGGATTGGTATCCAGCGACGGTGCCGAATACCGTTGTGGCTGCGCTCGTCGACGACAAAATATACCCGGACCCAAACTACGGCATGAATCTTCGCACTTATCCGGGAATGAGCTACAAGATCGGCGAAAATTTTTCGTGGGAGGAAATGCGGAAAGACAGTCCATTTCGCGTGTCGTGGTGGTATCGGACGGAATTTCAGGTTCCGGCGGACTGGCGCGGCAAGAGCATCTGGCTGAACTTTCAAGGAATTAATTACCGCGCGAACATCTGGCTGAACGGGCGGCAAATCGCCAACTCGAACGATGTCGCCGGCGCATTTCGCCGTTACGAATTTGAAGTCAGTTCGGCGCTGGCGATCGGTAAAGCGAACGCCCTGGCCGTGGAAATCTTTCCGCCGACTTCGCACGATCTCGCGGTGACATTCGTGGATTGGAATCCGCTGCCGCCCGATAAGGACATGGGCATCTGGGGCGATGTGTTCCTGGTGGCGAGCGGGCCTGTGGCCGTCCGCAACGCGCAGGTGGAAACCAAACTCGATCTGCCAAGCCTCGACAACGCGCACTTGACTGTCCGCGCGGAGGCGCACAATTCGACGCCGCAGCCCGTCGAAGGAGTTCTGCGCGGAACATTGGGCGACGTGAAGTTCGAGCAGAACGTTTCGCTCGCCGCCAACGAAACAAAAGAGATTACTTTTACGCCCGAGCAATTCGCGCAGTTGAATCTCGCCGCGCCGCACATCTGGTGGCCGTACGGCATGGGCAAGCAGGACATGTATTACCTTCAACTGGAATTCGATGTCGGCAAGAAGACTTCGGATCGCATGGGGCTCAGGTTCGGCATCGATCAAATCACGTCGAGGCTCACTTCGAAAGGCGGCACTCAATTCAGCGTGAACGGAAAAGACGTCCTGATTCGCGGCGGCGGCTGGACGCCGGACATGTTTCTTCACCAGGATCCCACGCGCTGGGAAGATGATTTGCGCTACGTTCGCGGCATGAACTTGAACACGGTGCGGCTGGAAGGCAAGTTGATGTCCGACGATTTTTTCGATCTGGCCGACCGGTACGGAATTTTGGTGATGCCGGGCTGGTGCTGCTGCGATCACTGGGAAAAGTGGGGCAAGTGGAAACCGGAAGATCGCAAAGTGGCCACGGCATCGTTGCACGATCAGATCGCGCGGCTGCGGAATCATCCGAGCGTTTTTGTGTGGCTCAACGGCAGCGACAATCCGCCGCCCGCTGAAATCGAAAAAGCCTATCTCGAAGTGCTGAAGCAAGAGCACTGGCCGAAGCCGGTGCTTTCTTCAGCGTCGGAGAAACGAACATCGGTGACAGGCCCGTCCGGCGTGAAGATGACGGGACCGTACGACTACGTTCCGCCGAATTACTGGCTCGAAGACCACGAACATGGCGGAGCCTTCGGATTCAACACCGAGACGAGCCCAGGCCCCGCGATTCCGACGGTGGACAGCTTGAAACGCATGCTGCCGGAAAAAGAGCTATGGCCGATCAACGATGTCTGGGATTATCACGCGGGCGGCGGGCAATTCAAAAACCTCGGCTTATATAATTTAGCTCTCGACAAGCGCTACGGCCCTGCGAAAAATCTGGCAGATTACGAGTGGAAATCGCAAGCGACGGCGTACGAGGGCGAACGCGCGATGTTCGAGGCGTTCGGGAGAAACAAAGGCACGGCGACCGGCGTCATCCAATGGATGCTGAACAATGCGTGGCCTTCGACTATCTGGCATCTCTATGATTTTTACCTGCGGCCTGGCGGCGGATATTTCGGAACGAAGAAAGCTTGCGAACCGCTGCACGTTCAGTATTCCTACGACAATCAGTCCGTTGTCGTGGTGAACGATGAACGGACTTCTTTCACCGGATTGAAAGTAACCGCGAAAGTTTACGACATCAACGCAACAGAGAAATTTACGCACAGCGAGACGATTGATTCGCCAGCCGGCAGCGTGACCACGGCTCTGAAAGTGCCCGACGTGCGCGGGATTACGACGACCTATTTCCTCAATCTGACGCTTGAAGACTCCACGGGCGCGGCCGTGAGCTCGAATTTCTATTGGCTCTCAACCAAGCCCGACGTCCTCGCATCGGACGCCTATACCTGGTACACGACGCCGCAAAGATCGTTTGCCGATTTGCGCGATCTCGCACGGCTTACGCCCGTGACGCTGAAATATTCCATTGATACTCAGAACGAAAAGGACGAGGGCACGACGACGGTTCACGTTTCCAATCCGAGCGAACATCTGGCGTTTCTCGTTCACTTGCGCCTCACCCGTGGAGCCGGCGGTCAGGAAATATTGCCGGTTTTGTGGGATGACAATTATTTCGAACTGCTGCCGGGTGAATCGCGCTACGTCAAAGCCAGCTACTGGTTGCGAGATCTTGGCAAGGACGAGCCCGAGCTTGAGGTGAGCGGATGGAACGTGACGAGCGCCGCGCCGAACTGAGCCGATCCCGGCCGCTGCGTTCAGTTCGGCGTTATTCCGCCGCGACAGCGCGGAATGGCCACGTTGCCGAAAGCTTGGCGCGAATCAGAAACACCACGATGCCTACGGCCAGCGTCAGTATCCCCACGCCGACATAGCCCCATCCTGACGTAGTAAAGACGAACGCCCAGCCGAAAAACGCAATCACGGCCGGCAATGGATACAGCCACATCTTGAAGGGTCGCGCTGAGTCCGGAAATTTCTTGCGCAACAGCGGAATTGCATACACCTGCCCGAGAAACTGCACGAGGATTCGCGTGGTAATCAGCGCGCTGATCACCTGATCGAGTTTGAAGAACGCCGCGCCGATGGAAACGGCGCCAAGAACGAGCAGCGAAACATACGGATAATTCTTCGTAGGGTGCAGCTTTCCGAAAACGCGAAAGAAATAGCCGTCGTTCGCCGCCGCATACGGAATGCGCGAGTATCCGAGAAGAAGCGCGAAGACGGAGCCGAACGCCGTCCAGAGAATCATCACCGTGATAACGATCGCGGCGTTGCGTCCGTACAGGCGTTGCATGAAATCGGAAACGAGGAACGTTGAATTCATCGCTTCGCGCCACGGCACGACCCCTATCAACGCGAGGTGGATGAGGATATATCCAACGGCGCAAACGGCAATCGAATACAGGATCGAGCGTGGAATCACGCGGCCGGGATCGCGGACTTCATCGCCGATATAGCATACGTCGTAATAGCCCATGTAGTTGTATACGGCGACGAGGGTCGCGCCGCCGAGACCCAGGAAAAATCCGCGCTGGAATGCGAATGCTCCTGGCGGAAAATCAAACGCGAGTTTCGCGTTGAAATGCGGAAAGCCGACGATGAGTACGGCCGCCATGGTGGCAAGGGTTCCAATCCACAGCGTGACCGTGACTTTGCCGAGAAAATTGATTCGCCTGCTCAACAGAATCACGGCAACGACCCCGACGCCCGCTGCTACAAACTGCTGGCCGCGCATCGTGAGCCCAGGCCAAAGATACGCCGTGTAATTTCCGAAGCCGATCATTCCAGACGCAATTTCAAGCGGCCCGCTGATCACGAATTGCCAAATGAAGAGGAAAGCCATCAGGCGGCCCCACGTCTGATGCCCGTAAGCCTCCCGCAAGAAGTGGTACGTGCCGCCTGAACCGGGCAAAGCCGCGCCGAGTTCGCTCCAGATCATGCCGTCCGCCACGACAATCAGCGCGCCAGTGATCCAGCCAAGCATCGCCTGCGGGCCGTTCATTGTCGCCATTAAGAGAGGAATGGTGATGAACGGGCCGACGCCGACCATATTTGTGATGTTGAGCGCGGTCGCTTGAAGCAGGCCGAAGCCGCGAGTCAGGTGCGGATTGGAATCGTTGGCCATTTCTTAAACTGAGGCGCGCCATTGTAGCCGCGGGATATGAGCGAAGCAATGGAAGAGATGGGCCCGGCGTTTAATAAACGGGAAAGGTTTCGGCGTCTTTTTCGAGAATTTGAACAAATCGGAGGCCGGCGACATTTGGCAACAGAACCGGAAGGCGGAGGCCTGCGGGCTCTGAATTCATCGTATATCTCCGAGTGGATCAGCGGCGACGATTCATCTGCGACGATTCGAGACTTGTTGAATCAGTCCGCGTCGTGATTCGGTGGGATCTCGACCCCAGACTGCTTTCGAACGAGACGCAGCGGCCTCAGCAGAGACTGCATGGCCGCCGACCAGACGCTTCCATGCGCGGCGGTCCATTCGTCTTCGGCCGGTTGCGTCGCGACACGCCAGAGGTATTTCATACCTTCGAAGCGTTGCGGAACCAAACGAGCGCGGAACCAAGCGCGTTGCAGCAGATTCCATTCTTCAGGACGCGCGGAGAGCAGTTTTCGCTCTACGTGCTGCGTGAGAGAGCCCACCGTGCGGTCGGCTTGGATTCTCTCAAATACCGGCACTGGAAGCCGCGTGTCGAGCATATCGTGCGCCAGCGAAAGTCCCAGAAGCAGCATTCGCTCGGTGTTCAGCGATTCAGCGGTATCGAACACGAGATCCCAATTCACGCGGCCCGCCGAGCTAATCAATTCGGAAAGATCCGTAACCCAGGCCAGCTTGGCCCAAAAATCCTTGGCGCCGTGCACACAGAGCACAACGAGAGCGTCCTCTGTGCAGAATGTGCGCACGTTCGTGCCACCGACGGAAACGTTGACGAGTCTCTCTCCAAAGGTATCGAGATCGGCGCGCACGGGAAAATGACGCATCGTGTATTCGGTATGCAACTCAAGTAGGCACTCGCTATCTTCACCGCGATAAGTGTACTCGCCAGGAATGCGCACGAGTGGCATGCCCGGTTCGTGAGGCCATGGAAAACGCGCGCGAAAGCCGGAGGATAGCAGCGCGGAGTTTGCCTCGGCCATGCTTTGCTGGGGCACGATGATGTCAATATCGTGGAACTGCCGGTACGCGAGATCGCCGTACGCCTGAGCCGCGAGGACGGGTCCTTTGTACGGAATCGCGTTGATATTGCGAGATTCGAAAAGTTCGAGAACTCGAAGCAGTTCGGTGGAGAGGTAGAGCGAGCGAGTGGCGTTCGTTCGAAAAGCCTTTTCGAGACGCTCGAGCCAAAGCGGCGGCACACGAGTTTCAAATTTTCGAAGGTGCTCGAAAACGAGCGGAGTCAACCCCATCCGATCCGCAGCGGCAATGACAGCTGCCCAATTCAGGTCTGGTCGCACGAGGAGGCGAATGCGATCAATGTAAGCGGCGCTCAATCGCGTGCGTGCGCAGCAGAGCACGAGTTGAATTTCGGGGCGTAGTTCGTCTCGGCGTCCTGGGGTCACTTGGGGAGGGCTCGCTTGGGAGGTGTCGCGTTTCGGCACAACCAAGAGGTTCCGGTCGCCCGGGCCCGATATCTGAGGCGCAAATCCACGCTTGCATCTTAAATCAACGGCAGGCCAAGAGACCACTGCTGTGCGTGCCAGGTAACATCAAGCAGCATAATGCAATCGTTGGCGGGTTTCCGGGAGCGGGCCGTTCCGTAGCCGCTTTAGTTTCGTCCTGAGTGTGGAGGGATCGAGGCCTGCACCGTGGCAGACAGTGTCAAAATCCTTGCCGCCTTCAAATAGAAATACTTCGGCCTCGCGATGGGTTCTCGCGTTGTTTGACCGCCATTCGTCCACGGCCAAAAGCAGCACTGCCGCCCAAAGCCTGCGTTCGGGATCGGGGCCTTCCTCGCGTTCCGATACTCGATCGTCTAACTGATCGCGAAATTCAATTACCGCCGTTGTGGTCTCCATGGTTCCCGCCGTAAGCGCGTCTGCTGTGTTCCGATGAATTGCTGTGCGCCATATGAACAGCTGCACGATGGAGGCCAACCCCGGCTCGACTTTGGGACAGGCATGTGATGTACCAAGTCGGTTGTCTGCCTATACTTGGCGTACTTATCAACATTTTGAGTACGGCCTGTGGAATTGTCACATCGGGAAACTATCCCGTTTTGGAACAAACGGGCGTTTACTACATGCTCGGGGGGCTCTAGCGGTGGTTACAATTTTGTGCGTTTTGTGGCCAGCGCCTCGCGCAGTTTGTGCGCAAGCGTGCTCATCGTGAACGGCTTCTGAAGGAGCAGGACGTCCGAAGAAAGAATACCATGATGAATAATAGCCTGATCAGTGTAGCCGGACATGTATACGACGCGGATATCCGGCCGCAGAGATTCCACCCTCTTCGCAAGATCACTTCCGCTGATGCCCGGCATCACGATGTCCGTCATGACGAGATCGATCGGGCCAGAATGCTTTGACACGAGCTCAATAGCGGCGTTGCCGTCTTCGGCGACGAGCACTTTGTAGCCACAACTTTCGAGGTATTCCTTGGCGAGATTCCTGACGCCTTCTTCATCCTCGACCAGGAGCACCGTTTCCGTGCCGCGCGGAAGCGCAGCCGCGGCCGGCTTTTTTTCTTGCGGAGCGACTTCCTCTTCAACGGAGGGCAGATAAATCTTGAAAGTCGTGCCTTTGCCGATTTCGCTATAAACCCAAACGTATCCGCCACTTTGTTTCACGATTCCATAGACGGTCGCTAGCCCGAGCCCCGTTCCCTTCCCTTTTTCCTTGGTGGTGTAGAAGGGCTCGAAGATGTGCGCCTGTGTGTCGGCATCCATGCCGCAGCCATTATCAGTGACCGCGAGCATCACGTACCGGCCGGGCATCAGGACCATAGGGGCCCGAGAATAGCTATTGTCGAATTCGACGTTTGCGCTTTCGATGGTGAGCTTGCCGCCGCGCGGCATGGCATCGCGCGCATTGACCGCCAAATTCATGATCACCTGTTCGATCTGGCTTCGATCGGCTTTGACGCGCTTAAGATCGGGTGCGTTCACGGTGACGAGCTCGACGTCTTCGCCGATCAGGCGACGCAGAATCTTGCCCATATCGGACACGACCGCCTGAACATTCAACACCACCGGCGCGAGCATCTGCTTGCGGCTGAAGGCCAGAAGCTGGCGCGTGAGCGAAGTTGCGCGCTGCGAGGCTTCTTGAATCTGTTCCGCGTTGCGGCGCAGGGACTCGCCCGGCTTCATGCGATCGGTAAGCAGCTCGGCATGACCCTGGATGACCATCAGGAGATTGTTGAAGTCATGGGCAATTCCGCCGGCCAGGCGCCCCACGGCTTCCATCTTCTGCGCTTGACGGAGTTGTTCCTCGAGCTTCTTGCGGTCGCTGACGTCAAGCGCCATGCAAATCGCGCCTTCGCAGCGGCCGTTTTCGTTGCGGAGCGGTTCAGCGTGACACGCATAGGAGCCGTTGCGCCATTCCATGTGAAATGTGTTTGGCTCGCCCATCACGGCGCGGCGGTGCGAAGTGATTGGCAAAAAATTGGCGTCACTGGTTTCGAAGAAATCCGACAACGTCTTGCCGACGATTTCATTGGCATGCAGGCCGACACGCGTGAGACCGGCGCCCATGGCGGATGTGAACCGGAGGTTCTTGTCGATCGTCCATAGTATGGCGGGCAACTGCTCGATGAGGACGCGGAGACGCGCTTCACTCTCGCGCAACGCCACTTCGTGGCGTTTCCGCTCGATCGCCAGCGCTATCTGACCCCCGACCGAAGAGAGAAACTCGAGATCACGCTGCGTGTATGCGCCCGGATCCTGGTAATGCTGGACCACCAAAACACCAATCGTTGCCGACGGAGATCGCAACGGGACACCGAGCCATGAGGGCGAAGGGGTGCCCACCAGTTCAACTTTTCCCTGTTCCACCAGCCGGTCAAACACCAGCTGCGGAATCAGCATCGCCTTGCCGGTTCGAAAAACGTAGGCCGTGCAACTCTGGCCAACTCTTTGCGGGGGAGGCGCCGTGTCGAACTGATCGGCGAGAAACGGAAAATGGAACATGTCGGTGGCAGGTTCGTGCAGCGCCACGAAACAATTCTCGGCGTACAGAACTTTTTTGAGCGCGGCGTGGATGCCGCGCAGCAAGTCATCCAGATTGTCCGTCATGCTGACGCTGCGGATGATTTCCATCGAAGCCTGGCGTTCAGTCTCGGCGCGCTTTCGTTCGGTGATGTCTTCGACGGTACCTTCGTAATAGAGTAGCTTGTCCTGTTCGTCGCGAACGGCGTGCGCATTTTCGTTGATCCAGACGCGCTTGCCGTCGCGCCGGATCAGTTCGTATTCGAAGCCTTCGACGTGATCCTGCTCCTCCATGATTCGCTTGAACTCTTCGCGGCGCCAAGGGTCGGCATATAGCTGGTTTCCGATATTCTCGATTGACCCCATCATGTCGGCGGGCGAGCTGTAACCGAAGAGACGCGCGAGCGCGGGGTTGGCGCTCAGATAGCGGCCTTCGGCGGTTGTCTGGAAGATTCCCTCGATGGCGTTCTCGAAAAGCGTGCGGAGACGTTCCTCGGCCACGCGCTGTGCGCGCTCGGCACTCTTTCGCTCGGTGATGTCCTCGTACATGCCGATGGTGCCGATTTGGCGCCCGTGCATGACGAGCGGGACGCCGATGATTTGAACGTCGAGAAAGAATCCATCACGGCGGCGGCGGCGCGTCGTGGCGCGTACCGTCGATCCGGTGCCGACGCGTCTTGTCAGGTCGCTCGCCTCATTCGCCAGATTCTCTGACGCAATCAAATGGTCCAATCCCTGGCCTTTCAATTCGCGCTGCGTATGCTGGAACAGCCGCTCAAATGCGGGATTGCACATCTCCACGCAGTCGTTGGCGTCCAGAACGACGATGGCGATTGGATTATTTTCGGTAAGGGACTGCAGGTAAGCGGTCTGAAGATCCTGCGCGCTATCGGAGGCGCGCACTGCGGGGCTCGCGTCCGTCTGCGAACGCGGACGCTCAATTGAATCAACCGAATCAACAATTATTCGAGTCGTATCCGCCATGCGAGCGGTCAAGCCGGCCAAGGGCACAGAAACCCCTGGGATGGCCCCAGACTCGTATCATGTATGGCGACCGCAAAACTGACAATGGTACCTTCGTACCAACGATGAAGAAAACACAGGGGTTATCAACGCGGAACAGCGGGTAAACATATTCTAAAATTGGTCTTGAATGAGTGTTGAAAACGCGCCCACGACTATGGCTTCGCCGGCGGAGGTTCCGGGATCGCCTCGCCATCTTTTCGCGGATCGGAGGCGCCAAAATTGATTTTGTTCTTGAAATCGCGAAGCACCGCCTGGCCTCCGCCAAAGTGCGAAGAAAAGCCAAGCCACTCCGTGATCAAGTGTCCGCGCGAGGTTAAGTCGTCGCGAACTGCCTGGGGGACGCGATGTTCCATGTCCACGTCGCAGCCGGAGAATGTGTACTTCGTGAAACGCGGTGTCTCGAGGGCGGCTTGTATGTTCATTCCGCCGTCGGCGATGTCGGAGACAAATTGCGCGTGAGCCTGCGCTTGATTGAAACCGCCCATGATACCGAAGGCGATTCGCTCGTCCCCGCGCGTCATGAAGCCCGGAATGATCGTGTGCAGCGGACGCTTGTGGCCCGCAAGCGCGTTAGGAGACGCCGGGTCGAGGCTAAAGAGGCCGCCTCTGTTCTGGAGCACGAAGCCTGCGCCGCCGGCGACAACGCCGGAGCCAAACCCGCTGTAATTGCTCTGTATCAGCGAGACCATGTTGCCTTCGGAATCGACGACGGTGAGATAGGTTGTGTCTCCGCCTGCTGGCAGCGTCCCCGCCGCAACATTGCAGTTGGCGCGCTTCATGTCAATTTGCGCGGCGCGATTTTTGGCGTACTCCTTCGACAGCATTTGCGCGACGGGAATCGCGCTGTATTTCGGGTCGCCGACATATCTCAAAAGGTCCGCGTAGGCCAGCTTCTTGGACTCGATCATCACGTGCAACGCATCTGCCGACAACGAGCCAAACTGCGCCACGGGAAACCGCTCCATCAGATTCAGCATTTCAAGCGCGGCGATTCCCTGCCCGTTCGGCGGAATTTCGTACACGGTCCAGTCGCGATAGGTCGTCGAAATCGGCTCGACCCACTCGCTGGAGTAGGCGGCAAGGTCGTCGAGGTTCATCGTGCCGCCCAGGCTGCGAGATGTTTCTACGATGGCGCGCCCGATCGGGCCTTCGTAATACGCATCCCGGCCCCCTGCAGCGATTTTTTCGAGGGAATTCGCGAGATCCGCGTTGCGAAACACCTCGCCTAATCTCGGAGAGTGGCCGCCAGGAATGTAAGTTTTCGAGAAGTTCGCGTCCGCTGCAAAACTGGGAGAATCTACCACCCAATTTTCGGCCGTTCGCTCGGGAACGGGGAAACCTTCGCGCGCATAGTGAATTGCCGGCGCAAGCACTTCGGCGAATTTCTTCCGTCCGAAGCGGTCGAGCAATTTCGCCCAGCCATCCACCGCGCCGGGAACTGTTACGGAATTGATGCCCGATTGAGGCATCGCTGTAATTCCATGCGATTTCAGAAAATCAATCGTCAAGCCGGCGGGCGACCAGCCGCTTGCGTTGATCCCGTACAGTTTCCCCGTCTTCGCATCGTAAACAATTGCGAAGAGGTCGCCGCCGATGCCGTTCATCATCGGCGCGACCACGCCCATCACGGCATTCGTGGCCACCGCCGCATCAATTGCGTTGCCACCATGCGCGAGAATCGTCGCGCCGGCTTGAGCCGCGAGCGGGCTTTCGGCAGACACAATCCCGCCGCGGCTCACAACCATCGAGCGCCCTTGATCTCGATCTTGGGCGTGGATACCGAGCAAAAAACTCATCCCCGCGAGCAAAACGAACAACAGGCTGGCAGCAACGCTCTTCATTCGTTCCACTCGCTTTGATTTGCTGTGCTGTGCGGCGGCTACGATGCCTTCTTGCGCGATGCGGGAGGCACGACGCCATTGTTGCGGTAATACACGACGAGCTGGCCGTAGTGCTCGCCCATATGCTCGATGTAACCAGTCCAATAATCGAGATGCTTCAGAATTTCGGCGTCGCCGCTTTGTTGAATCGCGGTCGCGCCATCGGCCACCGATTTCTTGAGGTAATCAACGATCTGCGCTTTGGTCTTAAACTGGTCTGCCGGCGGATTGTCGCCCTCCACTCCCAATTTTTTCTTCACCGCCAGGTTGACCATCTCATAATTCGATCCCGCGAGGTGGCGCATCACGTCGGCAAAGCTCCGGACGTCGGGGTTCGGCCGATAGCCGTACTTGTCTTCCGGCCAATCTTCAGCCATGGCCACGAGCCGATTGCCGATGTCGTTCCAGTTATCGAGGATCGCTGACGTCGGCGTCACCGGCTTCTTCTGTGCACTGTCCTGAGCGCGTGCCGCAGTCCCTGCGATCAAGAATGCGAGTGCGGCCAAGATACTCCCTGCAAACAAACGTCTCTTCATGAATTTTCTCCTTCGGAAATTTACCCCGCCGCGCGCCCCAGGGCGGGCCTAAGACTATCCATGTTGGGCCACCAAGTCTAGAGGAACACTCTTTGAACGCTCTTTGCGGAGAAGGATTGCTGGGAACAATCGATTCGCTTTGCGCCGCGATACTTCACGCCGCTGTGACGACGATACCCGTGCATCGCTCGCGCCCGGTCCGGCGATATCCGTGCAAAACGCTCGAATCGAAATAGATGGCGTCACCGGCAACGAGCGAATTTTCCTCCGAGCCGACCCGGATCGCCAATTTGCCCGTCATCACGTAAATCATCTCGACGCCGGTGTGATGATGCAGCCGGATTTTATCGGGCGCAACCGATTCGAACTCGGCCCAGTAGGAATTCAATTTGCGGTCGACGACCGAAAAATCCAGAGATTCGAAGTGGTACGAGACGTTTTTTCCCGCAGCGGTCTCGGGAAACTTCTTGCGCTCCCGCTTCCGGACGACCGCCAGCGGGTGACGGGCGCGGTCGTCAACGAAGAAGCTGTCCAAACCGACGCTGAAGACCATCGCGATTCGCAGAAGTGTTGGCAAAGTCGGATGCAGCTTTCCGCGCTCGAGCTTTGAGAGCATGGCGGGCGATAACCCTGTATGCCGGCCCAACTCCACCAGTCCGAGCTTCTTCCGCAGCCGCAGCGCCCTCAATTTTTCGCCGATCGCGTATCGCGTGAGACCCTTCTGTAAGGCTTCTGAGAGCATGCGCTTCCCTTTTCCGATGTCGAATTTCCCCTGAGGAAAACAACGGGCGGAAATTTTCACGCCATTCACATCACTTTCTATTGTTGTCTGTATTTTCATTGCAGTCAAATAGTTTTTCTCTATGATACATCTTAGAAACGGGAGTAGCGCAAGCAGGGCTGTTCCCGTTTCGCAAATGCGGTTCGTCCTACGGTTTCAAACGGACTCGATCAGGAATCCGATTCACGAGGAGAAAAGATGAACGCTTTATCGCAACACAATTTAATTCGCTTCAGCGTCGTCGGCGCATTGGCGCTGGCGGCGGTTCTTGCGCTCACTGTCTTCGGTGCCGCCACGCCTCCCCAGAAGAAGGACATCGTTGATACTGCGGTTGCCGCCGGGCAATTCAAGACTCTCGCCGCTGCTCTTCAAGCCGCCGGTTTGGTGGACACACTCAAAGGCAAGGGTCCTTTCACAGTGTTTGCGCCGACCGACGAAGCTTTCGCCAAGCTGCCAGCAAGTACGGTGGAAGATCTCTTGAAGCCCGAGAACAAGGCAAAGCTCCAAGCGATTCTGACGTACCACGTCGTTGCCGGACGCGTCACTGCCGCTCAAGTGATGAAAATGTCGTCCGCCAAGACATTGAACGGTGAAGATTTAACCATTCATACCGACGGCGACGCCGTGATGGTTAACGACGCCCACGTCGTGAAAACCGACATCCTTTGCAGCAACGGCGTGATCCACGTGATCGACACCGTCCTGCTGCCAAAGTAAAGGCTCAGACGGGTCCGGCCAAACTCTAAAACGAGGGACGGGGCAGGTCAGGCCGGCTCGAGTGAGGGAGGGCGCTATCCCACAGGGGTGGATGGCGCCCTTCATTTCTTGTGCACGCGTTTCGCTCGACAATCCGGGGTATCGCGCGACGCCCGCACAGGATTTGGCGTACAGTAAGACCTCCGCTAGAATGAGGGCGCAATCCCAGGCGTGCCGCACCAGCGCGCCGCTTCCCTTGCCCGATAAACGACAATCCGATGGCGGCGCGCAAGCCGCGCCTGCTCACGATCTGCTCTCAATCGAGCTGAATGCCCTCGTACGCGGGGAGCATTCGGATCCATTCCATATCCTGGGACCGCACTACGAAGAAGTTAGCGGCAAGAATTCCGTCATCGTGCGCGTGTTCCGGCCCGGCGCCGAATCGGTTGCTGTGATTTGGAGCGGCCGCACTTCGCCGGTTGCCGCGGCGCGCACTGCGGTTGACGACATTTTCGTTGCCGCGATTCCCGTGCAAGTGCCGGAGCTCGCTGTCGGCCAGAAATTAGGGCCAATTAATCCGACGACGTATCGTCTCCGGGTTACCTACTCCGACGGCCGCGTCGAAGAAGGCTACGACGCCTACGCCTTCCCGCCGGTCCTGACGGAATTCGATCTGCACCTGATCGGCGAAGGCACGCACTATTTCAATTACGAAAAGCTGGGCGCGCACGTCCGCGAGCAGGAAGGCGTTCGCGGCGTGCACTTCGGCGTGTGGGCGCCGAACGCGCGGCGCGTGAGCGTCGTCGGCGATTTCAATCACTGGGACGGCCGAACGCATCCGATGCTGAGCCGCGGCTTCTCTGGAATCTGGGAGCTTTTCGTCCCCGGCCTCGATCACGGCGATCTCTACAAATTTGAAATTCTCTCGCAGGTAGAACATCAGCTCGCGCTGAAGGCCGATCCATACGCCTTCTACGCCGAGCTTCGGCCGAATACGAGCTCGATTGTCTACGACGTGGATCGTTACCACTGGAACGATGCCGAGTGGCTCGAGCAGCGCGCCAAACGCGATCTATTGCGCGCGCCGCTTTCCATTTACGAAGTGCACCTCGGCTCGTGGCGCAAGCGCGACTCCGAAGGCGGGCGTTGGCTTACCTATCGTGAGCTCGTCGACGAATTAATTCCTTACGCCAAAGAGATGGGCTACACGCATCTTGAGCTGATGCCCGTGATGGAATACCCGTACGACGGATCGTGGGGCTACCAGACGGTCGGATATTTCGCCCCGACCAGCCGCTATGGCGAGCCGGATGATTTCAAGTTCTTTGTGGATCGCTGCCATCAGGCGGGACTCGGCGTCATTCTCGATTGGACGCCCGCACATTTTCCGCGCGACGCGCACGGCCTGGCATACTTCGACGGTACGCATCTCTACGAGCACGCCGACCCTCGTAAGGGCACGCAACCGGACTGGGGCACGCTCGTCTTCAATTACGGCCGGAACGAAGTGCAAAATTTCCTGGTGTCCAATGGGCTTTTCTGGCTCGAGAAGTATCACGCCGACGGCCTTCGCGTGGATGCCGTCGCCTCCATGCTCTACCTCGACTACTCGCGAAAAGAGGGCGAGTGGATTCCGAATCAGTTTGGCGGCAGAGAAAATCTTGAGGCAATCGCATTTATAAAGAAACTGAATGAAGTCGCCCACACGCGAAACTCCGGCATCCTGATGATTGCCGAGGAATCCACTTCCTGGCCGGCGGTCTCGCGTCCTACTTATGTCGGAGGGCTTGGCTTCGATCTGAAATGGAACATGGGGTGGATGAACGACACGCTGAAATATTTCTCCGAGAATCCGATCCACCGGAAATATCACCACAATCAGCTTACGTTCTCGATGATGTACGCTTTCACCGAGAACTTCGTCCTTCCGCTGTCGCACGACGAAGTCGTGCATGGCAAGCAATCGCTGCTCTCGAAGATGCCCGGCGATGATTGGCAGCAATTCGCAAATCTGCGGCTGCTGTTCGCGTATCTCAACGCGCATCCGGGCAAGAAGCTGCTGTTCATGGGCTGCGAACTCGCGGAGCGCCACGAATGGGGGGAAACCCGAAGCATCGAATGGTCGCTCGAAGAATCTCCGCCGCACAGAGGAATGCAGCGCTTAGTCGCCGACCTGAACCGTCTGCATACGTCCAACCCGGCGTTTCACGAAGTGGATTTCGAGTGGAAGGGATTTGAGTGGCTCGAAGTCAACGACTTGGATCGCAGCACGTTGGCATTCATCCGGCGCGCGGCTGATCCAAGTCAGTTCGTGCTCGTCGTCTGTAATTTCACTCCAGTCGTTCGGGCCGATTATCGAGTGGGCGCGCCTGTGGCCGGCTCCTATCAGGAGTTCTTCAATTCCGATTCTTCCTATTACGGCGGCGGCGACGTTGGCAATCTCGGCGGAGTCATGACTGAGCCTATACCGTGGAATGGCCAGCAATTCTCCCTAAAGATCACGTTGCCGCCCCTTGCCGTGATCTACTTCGCGCTCCAGCGCGAGTAACCGCTGGCGTTTGAACGCCGCAACGGAGAATACCTTTTCAGAGCCTGGAGCCTCCCGCCTCCGGGAGCCAATCGAAATCGAAGGCAATTGCCGCGCATAAAGATTCTTCGCCTCGAAGGAACTTTTCGCAACCCAGCTCCGTATATCCCTCCAGCAGTTCGAAAGAAAGGAATATGAAATGAATAAAACGCTGCAGTTGGGTGCTGTTCTCTGTCTGTTGGCCGGTTTCGTGGTCATGGGCGCAGTAGCCGTCAAGAAAACGGCCGCCGCTGCCACTCCCGAAAAGTTCATCCACGTTCGAGTCAACGATGTTTCGAAAGGGGAGATGGTCAGCGTCAATCTTCCACTATCTCTCGCTGAGAAAGTCATCCCCACAATTCACAACGGCAACCTCCACAACGGAAAAGTCACCATCGGGAATATGGACATGCAAGACGTCGACGTTCGCGCGCTCCTCGCCGCGGTAGCCAGTTCCCCAGACAACGAGTTCGTAACCGTGAAGGAAAAGGACCAGGAAGTGCGCGTCGCGAAGTCAAAAGGCAACTTCATCATCCACGTGACCGACCTGAACTCGGATTCAGACGAATCGAACAAATCAGACAAGTCAGACAAAAAGTACGAAAAGCGCGGCCAGAAAGTGGATATAACCATTCCGATATCGGTCGTCAACGCGCTCGTCCCGAACGAAAGGCAGGAGCTCGACCTCGTGGCCGCAATTCACGCGTTGAGCAACGCCAGTGAGGCGCTTCTCGTAACTGTGCACGACGGAACCCAAGACGTAAGAATCTGGATTGATTCGCAGAACGACGGCTCGAAGTAGCCGCGTCGCGGCGCTCGAAAGTGATGACACGATGATACTGCTTGCCAAACTGGCTCTCGGAACTCTGGGAACGGTAGTCGCTGCGGGCGGAGTGATTTCAAGCGAAGGCTTCGTCAGCGTGCGGGTGCACGAGAAGAAGCCGGACGGAACGCACGTCTCGCTGATCGTTCCGGCGATGGTACTCGATAGCGGCCTGCACTTCGTTCCGAAGGAGAATCTACAAGACGCGGCGGAACAAGTCAGGCCGTGGCTGCCGACGATTCACGCGGCGATTGACGCCATGAAATCGGAGGGCGACACGACATTTGTAGAAGTCAGAGAAGAGAATCAGCACGTCACGGTCGCAACGCACAACGGCGCCATCGTCGTGGACGTTGACGATGACGGTGAAACGGTGCACGTCTCGACGCCGCTTCGAGCCATCGACAACGCCATTGACCAGATCGCAGCCGCGGGCCCAAAAAATTTAGCCCCACCACGCGGCGCGTTCCAATCCACCGCGCCTTAGGGCGCCCGAGTGGGTCGGCTCTACTTCGCCGGCACCCAGTACACTTCTTGTTTCAAAGATGCGTTTGCAAATCCCCTGCGCTTTAAAATCCCCAATCCCATCTCAATCATCCCAGGATGGCCGCACAAGTATCCGGTGGTATCAGCGCCGGTTAATTTCCAGTGATCCGAGTATTTCCGAATCAAGTCCTCAACGCGGCCAACTTCGCCGGCCCACGAGGGATCATCCCAAGGCCGACTGATCGTCGCGACATACTTCAGCCACGGAACCTCGGTCGCAATGCGGTCGAGCTCCTCGCGATAGCCAAATTCCCACGAGCGACTCGCACCATTGATCAGGTAGAAGCGATGATCGCCCGGTGGCTCGCCATTCTTCCAGTCTCGATAAAAGGTTCGCAGGTAACTGACGAACGGGGCAACGCCGGTCACCGTGCAAATCATCAGGTGATTGGTGGGTCCGCTACGGAGATCAAGCGTGAAGCGGCCCTTGGCAATCTTGCGAATCTTCAACTCCGCACCCGGCAGCAGACGGAACAGCAGAGGCGTCAAGTCGCCTTGTGGCACGAGTTCAAAGAAAATTTCGAGGGTCTCTTCGTATGGCGAAGAAACGATGGAGTACGCGCGTTCGACCAGCTTTTCAGGCGTTTGGACGCCAAGCGTCGCGTACTGTCCGGCGACGAAGCTGAACGGGCCGCCCGGATCAACGCGCAGCTTCCACAGGTCGTTTGAGACGTCTATGCGCTCAAGAACGCGGGCACGATAAAACTTATCCTCCGTAGAAGCCACTTTGGGTCTCCTCGAAGAGTTCCCGAAATCCTACGTGCTATGCGCTCCGCTTCCAAGCAGAAAATGAATGAGGCGCCCCAATGGAGCGCCTCTTGCGACATCGCCGGAGATGGAACCGATCCGCTTCGGCCTACTGTGGTTGTTTTCCCTGTTGCATCATGCGCATCGGATCGAACGCTACCGGCGTCCCCGTGATTCGATCCTTCGCATCAGTGATAACGTGGGCGAGAACTATGGTCGATCCTTCCTTGGATGATGACTTGATCAGGCCGAACGGCGGCGCCTTCGGCGAAATCCAGACGTCACCGCCGTTATTCGAGTGCCAGTGGTCGCAGACAAACGTTCCGGCCGGAACGGTAATCGTTTCGCTTCCCACGTTCTGTCCCTGGCTGCGGATGTCGGTGTATTTATTTCCCTGCCGCGCGCCCATCATCTGTTCGGACATTTCCATCGGCGGTTGACCCTGCATCTGGATGATTGTGCGGCTCACTTGGCTATTCGCACCGTCAAAAGCTATAAGAGACTTGGCGACAATCGCGCCGGGACGCTGGCCGCCTTCGATCGAGATCTCCAGCCAGTATGCGTCCTTCCCGCCGACGCTTTCCTTGCCGGCGATGAACATATCCATATGACGGGTCTTACCATCGGCAGATTGCGTGTCGTACGAACCTCCCGAGCCGACGACCGGATTCCAGATACCAGCCATGTCCGGGGTTCGCATTATGCCCATCTGAACGATTCCCGCGGGCGACAAGCTGACGAGCAGCAGTGCAGCAATCGCGATCCGACAAGCAGCCTTCATGAGTTTCTCCTGTGGACGTGGAGTGCCAAATCTATCGAGGCTTCGATCTCAATTCCCTTCCCGGCAGCAATCAGAGATTCCAGATTGTGAGTTATTTCTGCGGTTACGACCTTCGCGCCGCGGCCACGCGATCCGCTCCAACAATGCGCTCGACGCGATAAATGGGCTTGTCACGCCCCTCGAAATGCGTCCGCATTAGCAATTCGCCAATCAAGCCAACGGCAAGCACCTGCAGCCCAAATAAGAAAAGCATCATGCCCAGAACCAGCAGCGGCCCGTGCTCCTGAAATAAATGCGTCCCGAACAGAATTTTCTCGAAAAATAGAAAAGTCAGAATTCCTCCGCCGCCCAAAACGCCCAGGATTCCCGGAGGCCCAAAAAAGTGCAACGGCCGAGTCATGAAGCGCAGAAGAAAACGAATTGTCAGCAGATCGAAGAACACGCGAATCGTCCTCGAAATGCCGTAGTGAGATTGCCCGCTCGGCCGCACGATATTTTTGATCGGGACTTCCGTGACCTTAGCGCCGTTCCACGCGGCCAGCGCCGGAATGAACCGGTGCAGCTCGCCGTAAAGTCGAATGTCTTTAATGGTTTCGCGGCGATATACCTTGAACGTCGTTCCGAAGTCGTGGATATCCACACCGGAAAACTTCGCCATCATCCAATTGGCCACGCGCGAAGGCAGCCGCCGCAGCAGGTAATTGTCCACGCGCTTCTCGCGCCAGCCGCTGACGATGTCGCTGTCAGTCGCCTCGAAAGCATCGAGCATCGCCGGAATATCGGCGGGATCGTGTTGCAGGTCGCCATCCATCGAAATGATGATTTCGCCCGCGGCGTAGTCGAAGCCGGCGGAAAGCGCTACAGTCTGGCCGTAGTTCCGCTTCAGCCGCAGCGCCACCACGCGCCGGTCAAGACCTGCGAGCTCGGCTAAAATCAGCGCGGTGCCGTCGAGGCTGTGATCGTCCACGAAAACGAATTCCACCGGCTCGTAGCGGCCGGTCATGACATCGCTCAGCCGCGCGTAGAGCTCGCGGATGCTCGACTCCTCATTGTGGAGTGGCACGACGACTGAGTATTTCGGCGGCATTTGTTCTGATTCTCTCATTGGATCAGCTCAAGTGGCTCATTTTCTCTCAGTTGAGGTCTCGGTAGGGCATAAGCCGCACGCCGGACTCGCAAATCGCTCTCCCGACATCCGCATCAACGAGCGCATTCAGCTCAAGTTGCCGCTGCTGCTTGAGCCTCGTCGAACATTTTTCGAGCTCCGCATCGCAAATTCCAGGATGGCACATGATTTCGCTCGTGCCCTCCGGCAATTGCTCGATCAGCCGGCGCAGTGCGCTGCCGCACAATTGACCCGTCAACATTACACCGAAAAAATGGTCTGGAGCGCGCAAGTCGTACGCCTTCAGGCCCCTGCGAAACGCCGGCGCGGTTATGCTGGCAACCGAAATCAGGAAGCGCTGAGTCACCGCGCCATTCGCTTCCGGCAGTTTTGCCGAGATCTGCGTTTCCTCGAACGGCTTGCGCACTCGCTTGATACCAAACTCCCGCGCCACGCGGAAAAGCGCTTCCATAACAATAGGATGCGCGTGCGTGTGCTTGTGGCTATCGAGATGCGAAGGGGTAATGCCCGCCGAGACCACGCGCTCGATTTGAGCCCTTATCTCACGCTCGATATCCTCGCTCGGGATCAGGCCGCTTGTAAGCCGGCCGACCAGCTCCAATAAAGTGCGCGGCAGCTCGCCATTCTTCTTCGCGAGCGACGGAATTTCGTCTGCCGGAGCCACGCAGTCGCCGCCGACAAGCACGAGGTGGCAGCCAACGTCCATCTCCGGATTTTCACGGACGCGGGCGACGGCATCGTCGAAAGCACGACCTGTCGCCATCAGCGTGGTGCTAGTGAGAATTCCATCCCGAAACGCTTGGACGATTCCAGCGTTGACTCCAGCCGTCAATCCGAAGTCGTCCGCATTCACGATCAGCGATTTCATAAATTTCGAGGCATCATCTCGTAATGGAATAATATCACGCAGAGGCACCCAGCCTATCGTAGCGCCGGCATCTTGCCGGCGTTTTTCCGCGCGCCCACTCCATCTGTCGCGACAAAGATCCAGCCAGCATCAAAGATTCTCTCGCGTGTACGTGAGGAGGCATCGCCAAAAAACTCCACACAGCAATTTCACCGCCGCAATTTACAAATTCGCCCCACAAAAAATAATTTCCCGATAAAGTTTTCAACAGTTGTGTTGAAAAGCTTGTGGAAAAGCCGCCGCTCGCGCACAAAACAGCCCAAGAAACCAATCGTTTATGCGTTTTGCACCACGACAGGGCAAATGCGGCCGTTCCCAGTAAAACATTTGGAAGAACGACGCATTCAGAGACGCGCGAAGGAACTGTGGGCAGTTTGAAAAACGCTCTAGACGAAAAAGTCCGATCAGCTACGAAGCTAGTACCAACGCGGAGGCTTATCGAGCCTGATATTTATTTCTTCTTCGTCCTTTTCGATGTCGTACCATTTCCCGTACGTGTGCCAACCCGGCGCGACGATCTGCACCAAAATTTTCCCTCGCGGCACGCTCGGTACCTTCACGCTGCCATCCTGATTCGTTTTGAAATTCATCTCCGCTTCTTTGTCTTTGTGCGTGAAGAAAGTTTTGCCCTCGGGAAAGCGGATATACACGCTGGCATTCGCCACGGGCTTACCGGTGTCGGCTGCGACGACGCTCACTTTAAGTTTTGATTCTTCCGCATCGTCCGGCTTGGTCTCCTTCTTCGGTTGCGGATCGGCCGGTTTCGGAGCAGGCACGGGCTTCGCAGGCTGTGCCGGCTCGGGCGGCTGCTCGGAATGGCCAGTCTGGGCAGACGGCGACGATGACTGTGAAGGCGGATTGTCGCTCTGTTCCTGCGCCGCCACACTCGAGCAGGCAGCGAAGACCGCCAGAAGGGTTCCCAGTGTAATTCGACGGAGGGTAAAGCCGCTCAGATGAGTACCTCGAACCTTTGGCCCGATTCCATTCGCCGGTCGCCGTAACAATTCTAACCACCGCGTCACACGGGCTAGCACGCAATTTGACTGCCCGCGTCGCCTGGGCTAACTTCGAAGAGTCAGCTGCGGCGCAAGCACCTTGCCGGTTACGAACTCTCAGAAACCCGAAGAGTGTGTCGCTGCCGCACGCGCGATCGCGTTCGCCAGCCATTGTGCGCAATCTGGGCGTGTTTCGCAAGCCGCGTCGCTCGCGGTCTACAACGAGAAAAACTCGAGGAGAAAGCTTAATGGGATTTTCGACCGACGCGATCCACGTGGGCCAGGAGCCTGATCCCGCCACGGGATCAATTGTTGCGCCGATCTATCAGACTTCCACCTACCTTCAGGACGCGCTTGGCCAGAATAAGGGATATGACTACGCTAGGACGAATCATCCCAATCGCAAGGCCCTCGAACGGTGCCTCGCGAAGCTTGAGGGCGCGCCTTCCGCGTATGTTTTCACCACCGGCATGGCCGCCATTGACGCGGTTTTCCGTCTTTTGCGCCCCGGCGATCATTGCGTGCTCTCGGAATCGGTCTACGGCGGCGTTTTCCGGCTGACGACCCAGCTTCTCGTGCAATTTGGGCTCGAATTCAGCTATGTGGATACGTCTTCCGTCGAAAAAATCGAGGCGGCGTTGCGTCCGAACACAAAAATGCTCTACGTCGAGACCCCGACGAATCCGACGATGATCGTCTCCGATCTCGCCGCGTGCGGCCGCATCGCCAAGGATCGCCACCTGACGCTGACGGTGGACAACACTTTCCTCAGCCCGTATCTGCAACAACCAATTACGTTTGGTGCGCACATCGTCGTCCATTCGATGACCAAGTATCTCAACGGCCACAGCGATTGCACCGGCGGCGTCGCCGTCCTAACACGCGCCGAAGACGCGGAGAAAATCTATTTCATCCAGCGCTCGGCAGGCGCAGGCCTTGCCCCGATGGATTGCTTTCTCGTTTCACGCGGCGTGAAAACGTTGGCGGTCCGCATGGAACGCCATGATGCCAACGGGATGGCGATCGCGAAGTTCCTCCATGGGCACCCGAAGGTTGATCGAGTCGTCTATCCGGGCTTGCCGTCGCACCCGCAGCACGACATCGCCAAGCGGCAGCAGCGAGGTTTCGGAGCGATGATCTCGTTCGACCTCGGCACTCTCGATGCGGCGCGCAAACTTTTGAATCATGTAAAACTTTGCTCGCTCGCTGAGAGCCTGGGCGGCGTCGAAACGCTGATTTCGCATCCCGCAACGATGACCCACGCGTCGATCCCGGCGGACATCCGCCAAAGAATCGGAATCACCGACGGGCTGGTGCGGATATCGGTCGGCATCGAGGACATCGAAGACTTGATCGCGGACCTCGAGCAGGCTCTCGATAAAATCTAGCGTGCGGCCTGCAGAAGCTACCGCTGCTTTCGCTTCGGCTGAACAGACTCTCCGAGCCAGCGTAGATAGCCGGTCGATCCGTCGGCGATCGGCAAGGCGATAATCTCCGGCACATCGTAGCTGTGCAGCCGTTCAACTTCTCGGCGGAGCGCGGCGAATCTTTTTCGCGTTGACTTGACGAGAAGCAGGAATTCCTTGGCGCGTTCGACGCGGCCTTTCCAGCGATACACAGATTCCACCGGCGCAGTAAAAATATTGGCGCAGGCCGCGAGCCTTGCTTCGACCAGTGCGCCTGCCAGCCCCTTCGCTTCCTTCATCGAACCGCATGTGACGAGCACAATGATCTTTTCCGTCATGTTCGTCATTCCAAATCGCGCCCTCGCGACTCCGTTACCAAATCGAAACACATAAAAGTTTTGTCATCTCTCCTTGCGCGCCAAGATACAATAGCGCCGCATGGCGAGCAACGCGATCCACTTCGGCACCTCCGGCTGGCGCGGCATCATGGCCGAGGATTTCACCTTCACCGGCGTGCGTCGCGCCGCCGCCGCCATCGCCGACCACTGCAAGACCCTGAACCGGTCTCCGAAACTCGTCGTCGGATACGACACTCGATTTTTTTCCGAAGAATTTGCGCGCGCGGCTGCCGGAATTTTGCGATCGCGGGGCTGCTCGATCCTCCTATGCGACGGTCCCGCGCCCACGCCTGCTATTGCTTACGAACTCGTTCGCCGAAAATTTGATGGCGCGGTCAACATCACCGCCAGCCACAACCCGGCCGAGTACAACGGCCTGAAGTTTTCCGGCGCCAACGGCGGCCCCGCCCTTCCCGAGATCACTGGCGACATCGAAGCCCGCGCGGCAAAATACCTGGCCGAAGAATTTGCGGCACCCGATGACGAACATGCGAGCGATTTCGAGGAAATTGATATTCGCGGGCCTTATCTCGCGCGCCTCGCGGAACTTGTGCGCTTCAAGACTCTCGCCGCTGGGAAAGGCGCGTACGTTTGTGATGCGGTTCATGGCTGCGGTGCGGGATGGCTCGACCGCGTCCTCGCAGATTATGGAATTCCCGTGACGGCAATCCGAGGCAGCCGCGATGTTCTATTCGAAGGCCACGGCCCCGATCCGTCCGATGAAAATCTTGCGCCTCTGCGCAAAGCCGTAAGCGAAAAGAAAGCTGTCGCAGGACTTGCCACCGACGGCGACGCCGATCGCTATGGCATCGTTGACCGCGATGGCGCATTCATTTCGCCTAACCACATTCTCGCGATGCTCTTTGACTACTTGATTGAGTCGCGCGGCTGGAAACTCGGCGCATCCCGCAGCGTCGCAACTTCACACTTCGTCGATGCAGTCGCAAAGTTACACGGCGTGCCGCTCTACGAAACGCCGGTCGGCTTCAAATACGTCGGCGAATTTCTGAAGAAGGACGAAATCGTAATCGGGGGCGAAGAAAGCGCCGGCCTCACAATTCGCGGACACGTTCCCGAAAAGGACGGCATCCTCGCATGCCTGCTCGTCGCTGAAATGATCGCGGCGCGGGGCACGTCCATCGCCGAACAACGCGCAAATCTCTTTCGCCGGGTCGGGCGCGAGTACTGGCCGATCCGTGTGAATCTGCATCTGGAAGCAGACGTTCAGCGGCGGCTGATGAACAAGTTGACGTCGGAACCCAAGCAACTCGCCGGCAAGCGCGTCACAAAAATTGATCGCACCGACGGGCTCAAGGTTATTCTCGACGGCGGCGACTGGGTCCTCATGCGCCCGTCAGGAACCGAGCCGCTCGTGCGAATTTATTCCGAATCAACTTCCGATCGTGCCGCGCAACAATTGGCAGAGGAGGCTCGTAAGTGGATCAATCAGTAAGCTATCTCGCGCAGCTCCGAGAATTCGCCAAAGCCAACGCGCGCACGATTTTTATTCTCGGCTTCTTGTTGCTTCTGCTACAGGACGTTTTTGGCACTCACGGCGTGGTGGCCATGCGCCGCTCGCAGCAGGAGGCGGCGCAGATTGGCAAAGAGATCAAGCAGCTCAACGACGAAAACAAGGAACTCGACCAGCAAGTGAAGGACTTGAAGTCCGACCCGCAAACCATTGAGAAAATAGCTCGCACCGAGGGCGGACTTGCGCGGCCCGGCGAAGTCATCTTCAAGGTCGCCCCTCCGAAATCCGGCGATTCTACAAGGAACACAAACGTGCCGGACTCGTCTTCAGCCCCAGCAAAACAATCACCGTAATTTGAATTCCAACATCGAAATTAATTAGGCGGGCTGTACTTTTCGGCGCAGCGCCGCCCATATCCCCGCGCCACGTCCCTTTGTCTTTGTTCTGAAGATGGATAGCAGAACCATCGCCGTGAAAATGATGGCGAGCCCCAGCGTCGCCATCGGAATCGTCTGGGCATGCTTCCTGAGAATCGAAAAGCGGCCGTAGACAAACTCGATGTGCACCCAATACACGAGCAGCGAAGTCTGACCGAGTTGGATAACCGGACTGAAGGTCCAGCGCGGTAGGCCCCACCGGCACCACCCATAACTAATCGCGATAATCGCGAACAAAACGCCCACGCGCGCGAGAAAGAAGTTTGGACTGGTGTGCCAGAAATCGTACTCCGAATAAATCTGCACCGGCCGCGCGTCAAGCCACAGCGCCAATTTGTATGAAATCACGCCGCCCACGCCAAACGCTCCCACAGCGAACCCTAAATTTTCACGCGACCATTCGCTGAATAGCAAAAATCCCGCCGCGAGTCCCGCAAACGCAAACGCCGTCCATGGAAATATCGGGAAGAGCCACGGCTGCGGCTTGTCAAATGTATGCACTCCGTTGATGTAGGACTCGAGATACCACGGCAGCCAATGCGGACGCCACGTCGTCCAGAGCGGCGGTGTTGCGAGCGCGATTGCGGCTGAAGTTACTGCTGCGAGCATGATATTCGCCGCGCGCGTTTGGGTGAATCGGCAAACGACACCCATCAACATGATCGAAACGCCAATCGTATTCAGAACATCCACGCGCAGCAGGTCCGACCATGGAGCCCACGGCTGGCCGAGGATGAACTCCTGCACGCGGAAAAGCACGCCGAGGCCAAATATCTCGGCCCCGCGGCGAATCGTCGTTATCGCGATTTCGTTCGCCGGCACATTTTTTTGCCGCATGCGATCGGTGATAAGCGCAAACGAAACTCCGGCGAGGAATAAAAATAGTGGCGCGGGCAGAGTTCCGCCAAGCTGCGAAAGCTGAATGAATTTCGATTGCCGCGCCGCGCCGCCGAGCCACGAATCGTAGCAATGCGTCTGGAACATCGCGACGCACGCGAGTCCCCGCATCCAATCAATGTACGCCAGGCGATTTTTCGACGGCTCAGGCATCGGCCAAAACGCACCAAGCATCGCCGAGCCATGCCGCCAAATCAACTTTTTTAAAGTTCGTGAGTCGCCTGCGATAATATTCTGGCGATGTGTGCGCAATCGCAAACTCGAGAGATGCCGCCCATCGCCGCCGCAATCATTTGGGCGGCGCTGATCGCGCTCGGCGTAACGTTGGGTATCTACCTCGGTTTCGGTGGAATTCGATTCGCCGCCGCGATGACGGTTTGCGGCGTGCTGCTGGCCGGACACATTTTTCCAGCGGCGCCGCGCGTTCGAAATCAGTTACTCAGCTTGTTCGCGAAGTGTGGAGGCGTCTTCGCCGTAGTCATCCCGCTCGGAGCATTCATCGTCTACTCGACGGCCGTCGCGGGCAATTGGAAAACGGCGCTGGCCGGCGCTGCCTACGTTCTATTGCCCACTCTCGTTCTCATCGGCGTAGCGCGAAAAGAAACCGCAACCTTCGTGGACTACCTCGCCGTCTTGCTGATTTGGCTGCCCGTCGAATTTCGCTGGATGTACAAGCTGCTACCGTATCCGCCGCCGCTGACGCACACTCTCACCATCCTCCTCGCGGTGAACACCGCGCTCGCGGCGTTCCTATTTTCGCGCCAGCTTTCTGGCATCGGCTACTCGGTGGAATGGCGCCGCGGATTTGCAATGGCTGTCGCATTCAATTTCCTGGTTTTCATCGCCATCGCAATTCCGCTCGGTGAAGCGCTCGGCTTCTTGCACTTCGCTCCGAGTCTCACTCGATTGCGTTCGGTCCCGCTCGCCGCCATCGGAATTCTCTTCTTCACCGCATGGCCGGAAGAATTATTGTTCCGCGGCTTGCTTCAGAACTTGCTGACGAAATCGCTAAAGAGTGAATGGGCAGGTATAATCGTGGCGGCTCTGGTTTTTGGCGCGTCGCATCTCAACAACGGCGGGTTCCCAAACTGGCGCTACGGCATTCTCGCGACGATTGCAGGAATTTTTTATGGCCGCGCGTGGATAAAGACGGGCTCGTTGCTTCCCGGCGCAATCGTTCACGCGCTCGTAGACGTCCTGTGGCACATCCTGTTTCGTTGAGCCGAACCGAATGGACTCAAGCGTCACCAACCAGCATGCATCACCAACGATCAACGATGACGCAGGGCTCTACCGAACAACTCCGCTGAACGGGCTAGACGCCGTCGCATAAAGCTTCTTCTCAATGCGCCCGGCGAGAAACGCTTTCCGTCCCGCCGAAACAGCCTCCCGCATTGCCTCAGCCATCATCACCGCATCCTGCGCCCCCGCGATCGCCGTATTCATCAGCACGCCGTCGGCGCCCAACTCCATCGCCACGGCCGCGTCCGACGCAGTCCCAACCCCCGCGTCCACAATCAGCGGAACTTCCGTGATTCGCTCGCGCAAAATTCGAAGATTCGCGAGATTCTGAATTCCCATTCCCGAACCGATCGGCGCGCCAAGTGGCATCACCGCCGCGGCTCCGGCATCAATCAGCTTTCTCGCGACCACGAGATCATCATTCGTGTACGGCAGCACCACAAAACCACCCTTCACAAGCACTTTCGTCGCGCGGATGAGATCCTCGGTGTCCGGAAAAAGCGTCTGCTCGTCGCCGATCACTTCGAGCTTCACCCATTCCGACAATCCCACTTCCCTTCCCAATCGCGCCGTCCGAATCGCCTCATCGGCGGAGTAGCAGCCGGCCGTGTTCGGCAAAATAAAAATCTTCGAGCGGTCAATGTAGTCGAGCAGCGATTCTTTCGTTCGATCGGTCAGGTTCACGCGCCGCACGGCAACAGTAACCATATCCGCGCCCGACGCCTCGTGCGCGCGCGCCATTTCCTGAAAGCTGCGATACTTCCCCGTGCCAACTATCAGGCGCGATCGGAATGCGCGCCCGGCAATAACGAGTTCACCCGGCATGAAAGATCTCCCAATTCAATTCTACTCTGTGCGAGAAATTGTTTGTAGCACGTGCGGAGAATTCCTGTGCGCGCGACTGCAACTCGCGCGCGGGATGGCACTTGTAGCGCCGGGCTTCAGCCCGGCAGCCTTTTTATCGTCGCGCAGCCCTTTCAGGTGAGCCGTTGCGGACGCGGCTCTTCGACATCCGCGTACAAGCCTTCGATCACATCTTTGTAGCGCTGTTCGATCGCGCGCCGCTTCAGCTTCATCGTGTAGGTAAGCTGCCCATTCGCGGCCGTGAAATCTTCGGATATCAGCGCGAATCGCTTCGGCCGCTCGTACTGCGCGAATGAAGCGGTCAGCCGCTCCATTTCATCGTTCACGAATTGGCGCACCCACGGATTCGCCACGGCTTCATCGTGAGTCCCGATATCATGTCCTGTGTCGCGCCCTTTCGCCTCGAGCCCCGCAAAATTTGGCACCAGCAAGACGCTGATAAACTTGCGCCGGTCTCCTACGACAATCGCATTCGCGATATACGGGCTGCTCTTCAGCCGGTTCTCAATCGGTTGCGGCGCCACAAATTTACCAGCCGAAGTCTTGATCAATTCCTTTTTTCTGTCGGTGACGACGAGATATCCGTCCGCGTCGAGATGTCCGATGTCTCCCGTTCGCAACCAGCCGTCCGGCGTGAACGTGTCGCGCGTCTGGTCGGGCTTACGGTAGTACCCCTGCATCACGCAATTCCCTTTCACAAGAATCTCGCCATCGTCCGCAATCCGCACTTCGACATTCGGAATGGGACGCCCGACAGTCCCGACCTTATTCGCGCCCGGAGCATTCGCGGCAACGATGGGCGAAGTCTCCGTCTGACCGTAGCCTTGAAAAATAGGAACATCTATTGAAGCAAAAAACTCGCCCAACTCCACGGCCAGCGGCGCGCCGCCCGAACAAAACGTCCGCACTCGCCCACCAAGCCCAGCGCGAATTTTTGAATACACCAGCTTGTTTGCTATTTTCCATCTCAGCCGCGTCCAGCCCGACGCCTCGCGCCCATACGCGCGCCACGGCGTCGCTTCCTGCGCCACTCTCAACGCCCACTCGAAGATTTTCCGCTTGAGCCCAGTCGTCCGGCGCCCCTTTTCGAGAATGCTGGCGTACATCTTCTCGAAGAAACGCGGAACCGCGGCGACGATCGTCGGCTGCACTTCCATCAGCGCCTGAACGATCGTGTCAATTTGCTCGACGTATGCCACCGGCACGCCGCGAAAAAAATACCCGTAGTCGATCGTGCGTTCGTAGACGTGTGCCAGCGGCAATACCGAAAGCGCGAGGTCTGTCGTCAGGAATTCGTGGCAAGCGAGAGCGTCCAGTGCGTTGGACGTAAGATTGGCGTGCGAAAGCATCACGCCTTTCGGCTCGCCCGTCGTTCCCGATGTGTAAATGATCGTCGCGAGTTGGTCCGAAGTCACAGCGGCGGAATTGCGGCGATACTCAACGATGTCAGCGTCGCCCGCCGCCACAATCAAAGTCTCATAACGCAGAGTCTCGCCGCCGAGATCGGCAGGCCCAGCCACCGCGATCACATGCTCGAGGCCCGGCAAATGGTCGCGGCACTCAAACAATGTCCGCGCCTGTTTCTCGCCGGCTGAAATTGCGATCTTCGCGCCCGAATCGTTCAGTATGTACGTGATGCGATCGGGAGACTCGTTGAAATAGAGCGGAACGTTAACGCCGCCGATTCCCTGAATCGCAAAATCCGCGATGTGCCATTCCGGGCAATTCGGCGCCAGCAGCCCCACGCGGTCGCCCGGTTTCACGCCGAGCTCTTGCAGCGCCTTTGCGAGGCCCGCCACGCGCCGCAGCATCTCGCTCGCCGGAATGCTCTCCCAGCCCGCGTCAGTCTTCCAAATCTGCGCGCGCGGGCACGCGTAGCGATCAATTGCGTCTAGGAAGCATTTCGTCGTGGAAGGATAAGCCATCGCCTGAAATTACTCTAACCCAGTGAGCCGGAAGTCCAAATCTAAAATTCGTGTTGCTAAGTCCATCACAAACAAGCCAAGTCCCATTGACCGGGGCGATCTTGCCATCCAATGTTTAATGGGGCGGCGGATGTCTACTCGGCGTTGGGAATGTCGAATAATATCGCAGATTCGAAGGATGCGCGCTGTGCTGGTTCGTCCCGAGGCTCGCGCAATCGGGACGCTTCTCGCCGCAGAACCACCCGGCCTGCGTCTCGGTGCTCCCTCACGTTCAGANNTACCCTCGCGTTCAGATTCGCGCTCTTTCTAGCCACGCTTCTCGCGTCAACGCTCTTCCAGCGCTCACTCAATGCACAATCGGAGTATCAGCCAACGCAGGAGCCCGGTGATTCCGAGAACGTCAAGCCCGTTCCCATTCTAACCGGCAGCGCCGGCTATATCTCCGATTTCACTGGCGGCGCTCCGGATATCCATCCCATCATCTCCGGCATACTCCTGATCCCCCTCGGCGATCGTTGGCTAATCGAGTCTCGCGACTCCTTCGAAGACGACATGGTGCAAGAGCCCGGCCGCTCCGGCTTTCACGGCCCCCTCCAGAAGGAAGTAGATTACGCTCAGGTGGATTTCATCGCCAATCCATATGTCACGGTCACGGTCGGAAGATTCCTGACGCCCTTCGGAATTTTCAACGAGCGCCTCTACCCTGTCTGGATCCGCAATCTCCAAACCGATCCGCTGATCCTTCCGATCGGCACCGGCCCAAGCAACGCCAGCACGGGCGCAATGCTTCGCGGCGGCTTCAGCGCGAACCCGCAAGTCAGCATCAATTATGCGGTCTATTTCTCCGCGCTCTCCACGGTTTCGCCCGTCGATTCTGAGCGGACGGCAGGCGGACGCGCAGGCCTCTTCTTTCCCAAATTGCGCCTCGAATTCGGCGGCTCGTTCCAGCATCGCCTCCAGGACGAGCGCTCGAACCTATGGGGCACCCATCTGATCTGGCAGCCGCTATCTCTGCCGCTCGATATTCGCGCCGAAGTCGCGCGCTCGCGGCAAGGCAGCGGTTACTGGATCGAGCCCGCCTATCGCTTGGCCCAATTGCCCTTCTGGCGCAATGAAATGCGCCGCACCCAGCTCGTCGCGAGGTTCCAGCAATTCTTCACAGGCCCGTTGCCGAACGACGCACTTCCGGCAGTCAATACTCAATTATTCGAAGCCGGCGTGAATTATTACTTCATGGATGGATTAAAGGGCACCGCCAATTACGGCCGCCAATTTACCGCCGAAGGCAACATGAACGTCTGGACGTTTGGCTTCACCTATCGCTTCGTCGTGCCTCTCGAGCGTAGCGGGCTTCAGTGATGAACACTCGCTCAATCCTGGCAGCAACCTGCGCGCTATGTCTCGGTTCGTGCTTTTTCGCGGCCGCTCAAGAATCCAAGAACGCCCCGAAAATGGTCGCGTCCGCGCACGATCCGCAGACCACAGCCGACGCCAATGCTCGAGCCGCATCCGCTCCGGCCACGGCGTCGGCCACGACCGCCAAGCCATTGCCAAAAAACATCGAAGCATTCGAGCGCAGCGAGGGCGAAAAACGCTTCCGCACAAATTGCGGCCGCTGCCACCAGGCTCCTCACAAATTCCCGCCCCGCACCATGGCCACCGTCATTCGCCACATGCGTGTCCGCGCCATGATCACCGATGAAGACATGCGGTTGATCTTGCGCTATATGACTCAATGATTAATCAAAAAGACAGGCTCAAGCTGCTACTCTGGGTGGGCGCCGCGTTCGCGCTGTGGTGTTCTTCCCCATCCCTCCGCGGCCAATCGCAGCGCCGCATAATCGAAATTCTGGCCGATCGCGATAGCCGTTACAAAATGGCCGGCCAGAAGCATCCTGAGATCATCGCCAAGCCCGGCGAAGAACTAACGCTGCGCATAACGGCCCGCAAAGCCCAGACCCATAATCGCGACGGCTCGATTCACGGTTTCATGCTTCTGCGCGCCAAAGATCGGAAACCCGTAGACGGCTGGGATCTGCTCCTGAGACCCGGCACTCAAGAATTCAATCTCACCGCCCCGGTCGAGCCTGGCGAATACCTGATCGAGTGCACCGTAATTTGCAGCCCCGATCACGATCAAATGAACATGCGCTTTGTAGTTGAGCCCTAGGTCGAAGCTCAAATTGTGTAGAGCAGGGAGCAAAAAGAAATGAGAAGCTTCAAGGCGTTCATTCTCTGGGGGGTCATCATTTCCTTCCTAACACTCGCCAGCCCGGCGAGCCGAGGCGATGGCGAAAAAATCTTTATCGGCGAAATCGCCGACTCGCAGTGCGCCATGAACGTTCATTCCCTGGATCGGTCGCACGAAACCATGATCAAGATGGGTAACGCAGGCAAAACCCCAGCCGATTGCGCCCGGTATTGCGTGACTCAGCGCGGCGGCAAATTCGTCCTGCAAACCAAAACCGACGTCTTCAAACTAGACAAGCAGGACCTGGCCGAAAAAAGCGCCGGTCAAAAAGTCAAGGTCACCGGCTTGCTAGATACCAAAACCGGCACAATCCAAATCCGCATGATCGTACTGATTCCTTCGAAATAGCGTGGCGTACTGTCGCAAATGGATTGCGATACACGCGATCCTAGATTGTAGGCGCCACCGAAACCAACATCGGCCCCAGCTCCTTCTAGATCCGCGTAATGCCCGCAAGACTTCGAACTCTTGTAATCCGCTGATCAGACAGTACCCCGCGCGTACGAGGCAATTAGGTGCGCGATGTGAATTCGCGAGCCGCCTGGGCTAAGATGACCGTGCCAGGAATCCGCGGCGGGAGTTCTATCGAGGGATAATTTGGCAACTGAAGACAAGACAGGCGCGCCCGTCATCCGCGGCCCGCGCGGCACTTCGCTCACCTGCAAAGGATGGCAGCAGGAAGCCGCGATGCGCATGTTGATGAATAATCTCGATCCCGACGTCGCCGAAAAGCCCGCCGAGTTGATCGTCTACGGCGGCCGCGGCAAGGCCGTCCGCGATTGGAATTGCTATCACGCCATCGTGAAGTCGCTGCAGTCTCTCGCCGCCGACGAAACTCTTCTGGTCCAATCCGGGAAGCCCGTCGGAATCTTTCGCACGCATGACTACGCGCCCCGCGTGCTGATCGCCAATTCAAATCTCGTAGGCCACTGGAGCAATTGGGAGCAGTTCGACGCGCTCGATCGCGCCGGCCTGATGATGTACGGCCAAATGACCGCCGGAAGCTGGATTTACATCGGCTCGCAGGGAATTCTTCAGGGAACATACGAAACTTTCGCCGCGGCGGGACGAAAACATTTCGGCAGCGATCTCGCAGGCAAGCTCGTCGCGAGCGGCGGCATGGGCGGCATGGGCGGCGCTCAACCTCTCGCAGCCACTCTGAACGGCGCGGCGTTTCTTGGAATTGACGTGGACCCCGAACGCATCAAGCGCCGCGTCAAGACTGGCTACTGTGACGTAATGGTGAACGATCTCGACGAAGCTCTGCGAATTCTCAAGAATGCCGTCCGCAAGCGCGAGGCCGTTTCGGTAGGGCTCATCGGAAATTGTGCCGACGTGATTCCGGAACTGGCGAAGCGCGGCGTAGTTCCGGACATTCTCACCGATCAAACCAGCGCGCACGATCCGCTTTACGGTTACATCCCGCAAGGTTTGAGCGTCGAGGAAGCCGCGGAATTGCGGAAGAAAAATCCCGACGAGTACAAAAAGCGCTCGCTTGATTCCATCGCCCGTCACGTGGAAGGCATGCTCGCTCTGCAAAAACTCGGCTCGGTGACATTCGACTACGGCAACAACATCCGCACCTTCGCATTCCAGCAAGGTGTAAAAAACGCCTACGACTTCCCCGGCTTCGTGCCCGCCTACATCCGCCCTCTTTTCTGCGAAGGCCGCGGGCCATTTCGCTGGGCCGCGCTTTCTGGGGAACCGTCGGACATTCACCGTACCGATCAGCTCGTGCTCGAAATGTTTCCGCACGACGAAGTCCTCACGCGCTGGATTCGCCTCGCCCAAAAGCGCGTTCAATTCCAGGGCTACCCTGCGCGAATCTGCTGGCTCGGCTACGGCGAGCGCGACAAATTCGGCCTCGCCCTGAACGATCTCGTCGCCCGCGGCGAGCTGAAAGCACCCGTCGTGATCGGCCGCGATCATCTCGACTGCGGCTCGGTCGCNNGATGCCGTCGCCGATTGGCCGCTTCTCAACGCTCTCTTGAACACGGCGAGCGGCGCAAGTTGGGTCTCGATCCACAATGGCGGCGGCGTAGGAATCGGCTATTCGCTCCACGCCGGCCAGGTGACCGTCGCGGACGGTACGAAAGAAATGGCCACGCGCATCGAGCGCGTCCTCACCAACGATCCCGGAATTGGTGTGGCGCGCCACGTGGATGCCGGCTATCCCGAAGCCATCGAATTCGCGCGCAAATCCGATATCAAAATTCCAATGCTCTGAATCACCCGGATGCCTTCGTGCATCCAAAGCCCTAGTTCGAACGAAGTCATCGAACAAATTCAGCGGAGGCGCGCTATGTATGTAATCACCGGGGCGACCGGCAACACGGGCCATGTAATCACGGAAAAGCTTCTCGCCGCGGGCCAGCCAGTTCGAGTGATTGGCCGCAGCAAAGAGCGCCTCGATGCGCTTGTACAGAAGGGCGCGGACGCTTTCGTGGCGGACGTTAACGATCCGGAAGCCATGACTCGCGCTTTCTCCGGCGCGAAGGCTGTCTACGCCATGCTTCCTCCCGACTTCGCCGCAAAGAGCATGCGGGAGTCGCAGGATCGCGCGAGCAATTCTCTTGCGGCAGCGCTTGAACGGTCCGGTGTTTCACACGCGGTTTGCCTCAGCAGCATCGGCGCCGATAAGCCCGAGCGCGTCGGGCCCGTGAATGGATTGCATTATTTCGAACAGAAGATCAACGCGATCCCGAAACTCAACGCTTTCATCCTGCGGCCGACCTATTTCATGGAAAATAATTTCGCGCAAATCAAGCCAATTCAATCCATGGGCACGATGGGAGGTGTCCTGAAGCCTGAGCTTCCGCTGGCACAAATCGCTTCGCGCGACATCGGCGCCTACGCCGCCGAGGCCCTTCTAAAATTGAATTTCACCGGCAAGAGTACGCGCGAGCTCCTCGGCCAGCGCGATGTTTCCATGAAAGAGACGGCTGCTGTCTTAGGCAAGGCCATCGGCAAACCGAATCTCGGATACTCGCAATTCCCGGCATTCGCCGTCGAAATGGCGATGAAGCAGATGGGTTTGCCCGCTGACTACGTGAAGCTATTGATCGAAATGCTCGAGTCGCTCAATTCAGGATGGATGAAGCCGCTCGAAGCGCGCTCTCCCGAAAATACCACGCCGACATCAATAGAAGTTTTCGCCACGGAGGAATTCGCGCCACAGTTCAAAGGCCAAGCCGCGGGAGCATAAAAACCCAAGGCTCCGCGCGCTCAGTCGGAGACCTACTTGCCTCGACCATATCCCGGCCCCAGCAAAACCTTGCCGGGCCGCGCGCCGGTCATCTTGCCGTCGTCAATCACCGGCACTCCATTCACCAGCACGTAGTCCATCCCCACTGAAAATTGATTCGGATTTTCATACGTCGCCACATCGTGCACCGTCTCCGGATCGAACACGACCACATCCGCCCACATCCCCACCTTCAACACGCCGCGATCCGTCAGCCCCATCTTCTGTGCAGGCAGCGCACTGAATTTCCGAATCGCATCCGGCAGTGTCAGCAATTTCTCTTCGCGGACATACTTTCGAAGAATTCTTGGAAATGTGCCGTAAGCTCGCGGATGCGGATGCTCGTGACCCAGAATTCCCTCCCGCGAAGTTCCCTCGGAATCGTTATCAATCGAAACCCACGGCTGCTTCAGCGCCAGCGCGACATCTGACTCCTGCATTCCGAACACTGACACAAACGTATACGCATCATCCTGAATCAGAAAATCAAAGAGCGCGTCCTTGGGATCTTTGCCCCACATCTTCGCAATCTCAGCCAAGTTTTTCCCTTGCAGCGGAAGCAATTTCGGATTGTGCACGGCGCTGATCAAAATCGCCTCAGGCCCAGGAATTTCGTTCCATTCGTTGTCCCAGTCCTTCGATGCCTCATCCATTTCCTTCTTGATTCGCTCGCGCATCACTGGATCTTTCAATCGCTCGACAAGTTTTTCATCACCGCCGTCATGCGCCCACGGCGGTATGAAAGCGGAAAATGTGTTCGACCACGCCGTGTACGCGTAAGTGTTCGCCGAAATATCGAGCCCCGACTCGCGCGCCCGCTCAATAAACTTGACCACATCCGGCATCCGTCCCCAATTCGCCTTACCGGCCACTTTCAGGTGCCAAATTTCCACCGGAATCTTTGCTTCCCGCCCAATTCGCGACGTCTCTTCAAGCGCATCCATCACGCCATCGCCCTCGCTACGCATATGCGTTGCGTAAATGCCGCCATATTTGGCCGTTTCGCTCGCAAGCGCGATGAGCTCGTCCGTCTTCGCATACGGCGCCGGCGCATATTCGAGCGCCGTCGAAACGCCCATCGCTCCTTCGTCCATCGCCTGCCGAACAAGCGCGCGCATCTGCTCGAGTTCATCGGCGGTGGGCGCGCGATTTTCTTCACCAATCACATACCGCCGCACCTGCGTCGCGCCAACGTAGCTCGCGAAATTAATTCCGATTCCCTGCTTATCAAGCCGCGCAAAATATTCGCGGAACGTTTTCCAATCGGCCGTGATCCCGTAATGCTCGTAGAACAGATGGTCGGCCCGCAGAAGACCATCGGTTTCAGGCGCCACCGAGTTGCCCTCGCCCGTAATCTCCGTCGTAATCCCCTGATATATTTTCGAGGGCACGCGCGGATCAACAAGAATGGTCAGGTCCGACTGCCCGAGCATGTCAATAAATCCCGGCGCAATCACGCGCCGGTGGGCGTCGATAATGCGCTTCGCGGAAACTTTGCCAAGCCGCCCGATCGCCACAATGCGCCCGTCGCGAATCGCCACATCGCCCGAATACCACGGCGAGCCGGTGCCATCGAGAATCCGGCCATCGCGAATCACGATATCGAACGGCGCAGCGCCGGCGTCAATCGGACGCGCGCCCGCCAAAATGTTGCGCCTCGCAAACGGCGCAAACAAAGTAAACAACGTCGCCAAGGTCAAGGCGCTTAGCGCCACAATAATCCCGAGACCCGTTCGCTTCATCCTTGCACCTCGCCCCAGCATCTCAATCGAACCCGCGCGAAATAATAGGCCACATTCGCCCTCGCTCCAAGAAACTGCGCTTCGCAGTGGCAGTTCGCGCGCCAACACGCTAAACTTATCACCCGCATCGTGCCCGACTTGCTCATCACTGGCTGCTCACAGCTTCTCACCTTGCGCGGACCCGCTCCTCGACGCGGCCGCGAATTGCGTGATTTCGAAATCATCCGCGACGGCGCGCTCCTGGTTCGCGAGGGCGAAATTCACGCCGTCGGGACGCGCAAAAACGTCGAACGCCTGCGCCACTCGCGTCGCGCCAAGAAAATAGATCTCGGCGGACGCGTCGTTCTCCCCGGCTTCGTTGATTCTCACACGCATTTGATTTTCCCCGAGAGTCGTGCTGCCGAGTACGAAAAAGGAATCGCCGGCGTCAGCTACGAAAAAATCGCGAAATCAGGCGGCGGCATCCTCTCGAGCGTTCGCAAACTTCGTCGCATGAGTCCGGATGAGTTGAAAGTCCGCGCTCACGTTCATCTTCGGCAAATGGCCGAGCACGGCACAACCACTCTCGAAGCAAAAACCGGCTATGGCCTCGATTTCTCAAGCGAGGTAAAAACTCTCGAGGTCGTCCGCGAGTTGCGTCTCGAGCAGCGGCTCGACATCGCCACCACTTTTCTCGGCGCGCACGTCGTTCCGCCCGAATACAAAGGCCGCACGGAAGATTTCGTGGATCTCGTCGCGCGTATTTGGATTCCCTACATCGCTCAGACCGGCCTCGCGCAATTTTGCGATGTTTTCTGCGACCGCGGCGCGTTTACGGTTCATCAGACCGCCCGCATTCTCATGGCCGGCCTCGTCTGCGGCTTGACGCCGCGGCTTCACGCCGATCAAATGATGCGCACGGGTGCCGCGCGCCTTGCCGTCCGGGTTCAGGCCGCGAGCGCCGACCATCTCGACAAAGTGAATGCCGGCGACATTCGCGCGCTCGCCGATTCCAAAGTCGCGTGCACGTTGCTCCCCGGATGCTCCTTTCACCTCGGGCTCAAGCATTACGCACCAGCCCGTGCGCTCATTGACGCAGGGGCGGCCGTAGCGCTCGCCACAGATTTCAATCCGGGAACGAGCCCCACTCCGAACATGCAAATGATTCTTTCGCTCGCATGCTCCGCGCTGAGAATGACTCCGGCCGAGGCAATTGCGGCTGCCACAATTAATGGCGCCTACGCGCTGCGCCGCCATTCGCGCGTCGGCTCGCTCGAGGTTGGCAAATTCGCCGACATCGCGGCCTTCGATGTGGATGACTATCGCGAAATCCCTTACTATTTCGGCGTGAATCATTGCAGCCTGGTGATGAAACGCGGCTCTGTGATCTTTGAAAAAGCCGAAAATTGAAACTTTTCTACAACACGCGCACGATGCGCCTCTTCGCTCGAAATGAAAACCCTGATTGAGTGCGTTCCAAACTTCTCTGAAGGCCGGGATCTCGCAAAAGTCGACGCTATCGTCGCCGCGATGCGCGAAGTGGAAGGCGTTTATCTTCTCGACCGCGAAAGCGATGCCGACCACAACCGCAGCGTCATCACTCTCGCAGGCGAAGCCGAGCCGGTTGCCGAGGCTGCCCTTCGCGGCGTTGGCAAAGCTCTCGAGCTGATCGATCTCACGAAACATTCCGGCGCGCATCCGCGCATGGGTGCGACTGACGTCGTGCCCTTTATTCCCATCGAAGGCGTCACCATCGAAGATTGCATCGCCCTCGCCAAGAAAGTCGGCCGCGCCATTTGGGAGCGCTATCGAGTTCCCGTTTATCTCTACGAGGCCGCGGCGCAACGCCCCGAACGCGCGAATCTCGAAAATATTCGCAAGGGCCAGTTCGAAGGCTTGCTCGAAGAAGTTCCGCGCAATCCGGCCCGCGCACCCGATTTCGGCGAGCAGCGGCTGCATCCGACGGCCGGCGCGGTCGTTGTCGGCGCACGAAAATTCCTCATCGCTTACAACATCAATCTCAATACACCCGACATCGAAATCGCCAAGCGCATCGCCAAAAATATCCGTTTCTCGAATGGCGGCCTGCGTTACGTGAAAGCGATGCCCGTAGATTTGAAGGCGCGGAAACTCGCGCAGGTTTCCATCAACATGACCGATTTCGAGCAGACCCCGCTGCACCGCGTCTTCGAAATGGTCAAGCGCGAAGCGGAACGCTACGGCGTCTCGATCGTTGGAAGTGAAATCGTCGGCCTGATTCCTAAACGCGCGATCGAGATGGCCTCAGACTTCTATCTTCAACTCGAAAACTTTTCGCCCGCGCAAGTTCTCGAAAATCGTCTCGCCGCATCCCTGGCAGGCGCCCCAATCGAAGCCACCGGAAAGCTCGCGGCGCTCGCTACACCATTTCTCGACGCCGTCGCGCAGCCCACTGCAACTCCGGGCGGCGGCTCCGTTGCAGCTCTCGCTGGGGCCCTGGCCGCGAGCCTCGGCCAAATGGTCGCAGGGCTATCGCGCAAGAAAAAATCCCAAGCTGCGTTTGCGGACAAATTGAGCGACGCCCTCGCTGAATTTCGCACTGCCTCGAAAGAATTTGCCGAGGCCATCGACCGCGACGCCGCGTCCTTCGATGCCGTTATGGCCGCACACAAGCTTCCAAACACCACGCCCGATGAATTGACGCGCCGCCAAACCGAAATTCGCCAGGCCTTGTTCGTCGCCGCCGAGGTGCCGCTGCACGTCGCGCGCAACGCTGTTGTGATCTACGAACGCCTCGGGCAACTGGAAGGCCTATCAAGCGCTTCTATGTTGTCAGATGTTCATGTGGGCCGGTTGATGGCGGTCGCGGCGGTTCGCGGCGCGCTCGAAAATGTCGCAATCAATCTCGAGTCCATGATCGAGGCAGGCGCGGACGCGGTTATCGTCGCCAAGCTTCGCTCCGACGCAGCAGCGCTTGAAGCGCGCGTCTCAGAAAGCAATAGCAACATTGTCGCGGGCAAGCCCACGTCTTAGAAATTTGGCGCCGCGGATGAAATTTTAGGGGGACAGGAAAATGAGAAAGTCATTCGAGCGGCTCGTCGCTGTTTTCGCCGCAATGAGCATTTGCATTCTAGCGGCTTCAGCGCTTCTCACGCGCCCGGCGGCCGCGGGAAACCTTAGCACCGATATCATTGGCATGTTCCCCAAGGATATCGGAGAGTTCGCCTACGCCGATCTCAAGGCAGCGCGCCAGCATCCGTGGTTCGCGCAATTACGCGATCAGCTTCTCCCCGTGAATTTCCGCCAGTTCGAACAATTTCTCACCACCGCAGGAATCGATCCGACCACACAGGTGGACGAAATGGCCTGGGCCGCTTTCGCCCCGAGTAAGGATCAGGGTGAACAGATTGTCGGCGTGGCTCTCGGAGGCTTCACGCCCAGCGCAACCGAAGAGCGCTTCAAGCAGCAAAAGTTGGCCTCAGTCGAAGTGCACGGCTACAAGCTATGGGCTTTCGGCAGCGGCGTGGGAGGAAACGACATTCTTTTCTTCTTCCTCGATTCGAACACAGCCGCTTTCGGAAACCGCTCCGCTCTCGAAAAGTTGATTGACGTGCATTTCGGCGGCTCGGAAAGCCTGCTCACCAACACCGAACTTTACCCGCTCATCAAAGACGCCAACGGAAACGGAACAGTCTGGGCCGTCCTGAACAAGTCCTACACCCACATCGCCATGGCCCAGCTCTTGCCGCAAGCGAGCCAATTCCCGCAGGCATCCGCGATCATCGATCGCCTGAAAGCCATGGAAATCCACGTCACCACCGGCAATGGCCTCGACACCCAATTCCAGGCCGTCTGCAACACCGTGGATGATGCGAACACGCTAGCCGCGGCGCTACAGGCGGGCGTCATGATGCGCCGTTACCAGGAAGCGCAATCGCACCCGGACGTTGCCAAGGCGCTCGATTCCGTCAGCGTTTCGCCCACCGGCGATCACATCAAAATCGACATCCCCATCACTGAGGACCAACTCCAAGGCCTAATCAAAAATCACGCCTTCGCCGCAGCGCAACTGTAACCGCTCATCAACGCAAGTTTTCGGCAACCGTGCGGCTCAGGCACTCGTAGTGCCCGGCTTCAGCCGGGCATCTTCGCCTTTCAATCCGCGGCGATGACGCAAACGAATATTCCGCCAAACTGTTCTGGGAATGAATTTCTAACTGCGAATGTTCTTACTGGCGGGCACTAATAAATTCAACAAGCGTAATCTGAAACGACCCCTGCCCCATCTCGCTTGTAGCCTTGTCAACGCGCTTCTGCAACTCTTTAATCTTCGCTTCCGTTCCCGGCTCCGGCGCGCATGGAAATTGAATCGTCACTTCGATCCGATCGCCCAATTCATCGCAGATGATTCGTACCACAGGCTCGCGTCCATTCGACGCCGGCCAGGTATCGCGGCACGTCTGCTCGGCCGCACGGATCAGCGCCTGCCGCCGCGCGTCGCTCATTCCCACGCGCCCCGCAGCGTGCTCGATAATCGCGGCCAGCGCGGTAAACAATCGAGGATCTTCCTCGAGCCGCGCTTCTGTTCGGACGAAATCATTCTCCACGGGCATCCACCGCGCGCACATCGCAGGCTTCCCGGCAATCCGGGCAATAGTAGAGCCCGTCAATACAAAGACGAACTCCCTGCTGCGACTGGCAATAACAACAATACTTCTCGCAACCGCACTTCTCTTCCGGCTGGTCGCACTGCGAACATAGGACCGGCCCGCTCACCGAGGGCCCTCCGTGCATATTCGCAAAGCCATCTGAAGTGAATATTAGGATAACGCCGCCAAGCCGACAAGACGCATTCTGCAGCGCGGTGAGCAACCGGCCATCTGAGCGGTTTTCTTGACACTCCAAAATTCGCATGCTACGGTGATTTGCGAGCCATAAATTTGAGATTTTATTCGTGAGCACGCCCGCCCCCACTCAACTTCGCAAAACCGCATTAAACGCCGCCCATCGCAGCCTGGGCGCCAAGATGGTCAATTTCGGCGGTTGGGATATGCCGCTCGAATACTCTGGAATTCTTTCTGAGCACGACGCCGTCCGCACTCGCGCTGGAATTTTCGACGTCAGCCACATGGGAGAGATCGAGATTCTCGGCGCGCAATCGCTCGATCTCGTGCAGCACGTCACCTGCAACGACGCTAGACATCTCGCCGATCGTCAAATCCAATATTCCGGCTTGATGACACCCGAAGGAACTTTCGTGGACGATCTTCTCGTCCACCGCATATCGCCGACGCACTATTTTCTCTGCGTAAACGCTTCAAACCAGGACGGCGATTTCGACCACATCGCTTCGCATAACAGTTTCGACGCGCGCGTCCAAAACAACGGCGACGACTATTCCCTGCTAGCCATCCAAGGCCCGAAGGCGGAAGAGCTATTGCAGCGCTTCACAGACATCGCGCTCTCAGGCATTCGCTACTATCACCTCGCATTCGGAAAAGTAGACGGCGTCTCCGCGATGATCGCGAGAACCGGCTACACCGGCGAGGACGGCTTCGAAATTTATTTCGATCCCGAATACTCCGAACAAATCTGGACGAACTTGCTCAGCGCCGGCGCGCCCGAAGGAATCATTCCCTGCGGCCTCGGCGCGCGAAACACTCTTCGCCTCGAAGCTGGCATGTGCTTGTACGGCCACGAAATTGACGAAACCACGACGCCCTGGGAAGCCGGTCTCGGCTGGATCTGCAAAGTGGACAAAGGCGATTTCCTCGGTCGCGAAATTCTCGTGAAGCAGAAAGCCGAAGGCCTCGCGCGTAAACTCGTCGGCTTCGAAATGCTCGACAAGCGCATCGGCCGCGACGGCTATCCGGTCGCTATCGCTGGCGCGGAAATCGGGCGAGTCACCAGCGGCGGCCCGGCGCCATTCTTGAAGAAAAATATCGGCATGGCCTACGTTCCCTTGAATCAGTCAGCCCTCGATACCGAAATCGAAATCATCATTCGGGAAACGCCAGTCCCGGCGCGCATCGTCGCCATGCCGTTTTATAAGCGCCCGAAATAGCGCGCGTCATTCGCACTGTCTCGAAAGGGCGCACTGTCTCGAAAGGGCGCACTGTCTCGAATCGCGCACGGACTCGTTAAGGAGAGGAAATGTATCCAGCGGACTTCCGCTACTCGAAGGATCATGAGTGGATCAAAGTTGAAGGCGACACCGGCACGATCGGCATCACCGACTACGCGCAGAATGAACTCGGCGACGTCGTCTTCGTCGAGTTGCCAAAAATCGGAGCGCAATTGAAGGCCGGCCAAACACTCGGCAGCATCGAATCGGTAAAAGCAGTCAGCGAAGTTTTCAGTCCCGCGACAGGAGAAGTCGTCGCCACCAATGAAGCTCTCGCGAATTCCCCGGAAAAAATAAATCAGGAACCGCACACCGGCGGCTGGCTGATCCGCCTGAAACTTGCCGATAAGAACGAGGCGTCCGCGCTCATGGATTCCGCCGCCTACGAAACTTACGTCGCCGAAAAAGCCAAGGAACACTCGGCCTGATGCGCTACCTCCCCAAGAGTCCCGCCGAGCGCCAGGCAATGCTTGACGCCATCGGCGCACACTCGATCAAAGAACTTTTTCGCACCGTCCCCGAAAAATTCCGGCTGACCGAACCGCTGAACTTGCCCGGACCGATGTCGGAACCTGAAATCATCCAGTACTTCAAAGCTCGATCCGATGAAAATTCACGCGGCTACACGTCATTCCTCGGCGCCGGCGTCTACAATCACTTTCGCTCCGTCGTCACCGACTCGCTAATTCAGCGCGGCGAATTCCTGACCTCCTACACTCCCTACCAAGCTGAAATCTCGCAGGGCACTCTCGAGGCGATCTTCGAATTTCAGACGCTCATCTGCCAGCTCACCGGCCAGGAAGTCGCCAACGCATCCATGTACGACGGCTCGACCGCGCTCACCGAAGCCGTGCTGATGGCCGAGCGCCTCACCGGCCGCCACTCCGTTCTCATCGCGCGCACCGTTCACCCCGAATATCGCCAGGTGCTACAAACCTACGCCAAGCACCTCGGAATCAAAATTCAAGAAGTAGAGTTCACGCCGTCAGGCGAGATCAATCGAGACGCGCTAGCCAAAGCCGACGTAACGGATCTCGCGGCAATCGTCGTCCAGTCGCCAAATTTCTTCGGCGTGATTGAAGACGTCGCCGCGCTCGCTGAGATTGCTCACGCATCCGGCGCTCTCCTCGTCGTCGGAATCACCGAAGCTGTCTCGCTCGGCATCGTGCGCCCTCCCGCTGAGGCCGATATCGTCGCGATGGAATGCCAAAGCTTCGGCGTCGCGCCGAGCTACGGCGGTCCGCACGTCGGCGTAATCGCCACTCGCGATAAATTCGTGCGCCAACTCCCCGGCCGCCTCGCCGGTCAAACGTCCGACGCCGAAGGCCACCGCGGCTTCGTCCTCACGCTAGCAACACGCGAACAGCATATCCGCCGCGAAAAAGCCACTTCCAACATCTGCACGAACGAAGCGCTCTTTGCGTTAGCGGCAACAATCCATTTAACGCTGCTCGGCAAACAAGGCCTCCGCGAAGTCGCCCTTCAGAATCTTGCGAAAGCGAAATTCGCGCAAACTGAACTCACCAAAATCCCCGGCGTCCGTCGCGCATTCTCCGGCCCCACCTTCAACGAATTTGTCCTCGAATTTCCGAAATCAGTAAAAATGATCAATTCGTTTCTTCTGCGCGACAAAATAATCGGCCCATTCGCCATCGGCACGGCCTATCCCGATCTTTCGAAACGCGGCCTCATCTGCGTAACCGAAACAATGCCGCGCGCGGAAATCGAGCGCCTCGCCGCATCCATCAAGCGCATTTTGGACAATCGGCCTATCGAGACAGGAACAAAACACAATTGAGATCGAGCCATAAATGAAAGCGCACCCCAATAAGGATATGACATTGAAACCGCATCCCAAAAACGTGTCATTCCGAGAAGGACCCGACGAGGGTCCGACGAGGAATCTGCATTCCTTCGTCCAATTCGGATCAGCCAGCATCTCTCAATTTGTCATTCCGACGACGACCCGACGAGGGTCGGAGGAGGAATCTGCGGTTCGGCACCATTCACGAGAAGTCATCACGCGTTCTTAACGGAGAATAATTTTCTTGAGTGATTCTCTAAAAACAGAAAACTCACTGGCAAGCGACGATAGCTCGAAAATCACCAAGGCTCGCCGCCACCCCACGCAGAACGAAGGATTGATCTTCGAAAAATCCGCGCCCGGAAAACGCGGCATCGAATTGCCGCCTCTCGATGTCCCCGCGATTGACGCCTCAAAGGAACTCGGCGCCCTAGCCCGCGGCGAAATTGACGGCTTTCCCGAAGTCAGCGAAATCGAAGTCATTCGCCACTTCACGCGCCTCTCCACCTGGAATTACGCGATCGATCTCGGCATGTATCCACTCGGCTCCTGCACCATGAAATACAATCCGCGAGTAAATGAATTCGTCGCGCGCATGGATGGCCTCGGCACCGAGCATCCTTATCAGCCCATCGAACTCTCTCAAGGCTGCCTGCGCATCCTTCACGATCTCCAAAAATGCCTTCTCGAAATCACCGGCATGGACGCGGCCACTCTCGAGCCCGTCGCCGGTGCGCAAGGCGAACTCACCGGCCTGCTCATGATTCGCGCCTATCTCGAATCGCAGGGAAATCCGCGCAAGAAAGTTCTGATCCCCGATTCCGCGCACGGAACGAATCCCGCTTCGGTCGTCATCGCCGGCTACGAAGTCCAAAACATCAAGTCCAACGCGCGCGGCCAGCTCGACACCGATCATTTGCGCGAATATGCGACAGAAGATGTCGCCGCGCTGATGCTCACGAATCCAACCACTCTCGGCGTATTCGAGGAGCGCATCGGTGAGATCGCGGAAATTCTTCACCAGCGCGGCGCTTTGCTTTACATGGACGGCGCGAACATGAACGCCCTCGCAGGCGTAACGCGCCCCGGCGACTTCGGCGTGGACGTCATGCACCTCAATCTGCACAAAACATTTTCAACGCCCCACGGTGGCGGCGGTCCCGGCGCCGGCCCCGTCGTAGTAAGAAAATTCCTCGAGCCTTACTTGCCCGTGCCGGTAGTCATCGAGAAAGAACCCGGCCGCTACGCGCTGGATTCAAATCGCCCAAAATCAATCGGCCGCGTCCGCGCCTACTGCGGCAATTTCGGCGTTCTGCTGCGTGCTCTCGCGTACACACTCGCCTATGGCCCCGGAATGCGCCAGGCCACCGAAGACGCCGTCCTAAACGCGAATTACATCCGCAAGCATCTCGAAGACGCCTACGACCTCCCCTACGATTTGCCGTCAATGCACGAAGTCGTCTTCAGCGATTCGCGCCAAAAAAAGCGCGCCGTCAACACCATGGACATCGCCAAGCG
>PMAA01000033.1:0-51378 GCA_003152355.1 Acidobacteriota bacterium
ACGGTCGACACCATCATCCTGGGCGCGAGCACGTGGCGCATTCAGGAAATCTCTCGCGACCGCGTGGTCGTCTCGCCTGCTCCCGGTGAGCCGGGCAAAATGCCTTTCTGGCACGGCGATACTGCCGGGCGCCCGGCTGAGTTCGGCAGAAAAATCGGGGAGATGACTCGCGAATTGCTGCTGTTGCCTCGTCCGGCGGCGTTCACAAAACTCGTGGAGAGCCACAGCCTCGATGCCAACGCCGCGGAAAATCTTTTGCGTTACCTCGAAGAGCAGGCCATCGCAACCGGTCACATTCCTAGCGATGAGGATATCGTCATCGAGATTTGCCGGGACGAACTTGGCGATCGGCGCGTTTGCGTGCTCACTCCTTTCGGCAGCCGCGTCCACGCGCCGTGGTGCATGGCCGTCGTTGCCAAGCTCCGCGCGGAGCGTGGGCTAGAAGTTGAGTCCATGTGGTCGGACGACGGATTCGTCCTGCGCATTCCTGATAACGACGAAGCTATTCTTTCCGAGCAGTTGCTTCCCAGTCCCGCCGAATTCCAGCAGCTCGTGCTACGGCAGCTTGGATCGAGTTCTCTCTTTGCCGCGAAATTTCGCGAGGCCGCCGCCCGCGCCCTGCTTCTGCCGAGGCGGCGTCCCGGCATGCGAACGGCGCTGTGGCAGCAGCGCAAGCGCGCGGCGGATCTGCTGGCTGTCGCGGCGCGATTTTCCTCGTTTCCAATTCTTCTCGAGACTTATCGGGAGTGTATTCGCGATGTTTTCGATCTGCCTGCTACGGCGAGTCTCCTCGCCGCGATCCGGCGGGGCACGATTCGCGTGACTACCGTCGAATCCGAAAAGCCTTCTCCCTTTGCCGCCTCGCTGCTTTTCTCTTACGTCGCCAATTACATTTACGAAGGCGACGCGCCGTTGGCTGAACGGCGCGCACAGGCGCTTTCAATTGACCAGTCGCAGCTTCAGGAAATTCTTGGCGACACCGATCTGCGCGAATTGCTCGATCAGACGGCCTTGGATGAAGTCGAAGCACGATTGCAATCGCTCGATCCGGAGTTTCAGGCGCGCCATGCGGACGGCGTTCACGATCTCCTGCTCAAGCTGGGAGATCTTTCGGAAGCTGAAATTGCCGCGCGTTCTGCCAGTCCTGAGATCGCGTCATACGACCGGGAACTTCTGGATGCGCGGCGGGCTGTGCGCGTTCGCATCGCCGGCGAATCGCGGTTGATTCCCGTGGAGTATGCGTCCCGCTACCGCGATGCGCTGGGGACGCCTCTGCCGCCGGGCCTTCCGGAAGTTTTTCTCGAATCGAGCGAAGATCCTCTGCGCGAAATTATTCGCCGCTACGCGCGCACCCACGGTCCTTTCACGACGCAGGAGCTCGCCGTTCGCTATGGCTTGCAGTTTGGCGCCGTGGACGCCGCGCTTCACGCGTTGCATGCACGCGGGAAATTGCTGGAAGGCGAATTTCGTCCGCAGGGGCAGCATCAGGAATGGTGCGAGCCGGAAATTCTCCAGCAGATTCGCAGAAAGAGCCTGGCGCGGCTGCGCCGCGAAGTGGAACCGGTGGAGCAGCGCACGTTTGCTCGGTTCGCTGCGCGCTGGCAAGGAGTGACGGTGCGCAGGCGGGGAATCGAAGCGCTACTCGACGCCGTGGAGAACTTGCAGGGCGCCGCGCTGTTGGTTTCTGAACTCGAACGCGAAATCCTTCCCGCGCGCATCGCCGATTATCAGGCTGGCGATCTCGATACGGTGATGGCTGCCGGCGAAGTCGTTTGGGTTGGACTGGAGCAAATGGGTGATCGCGATGGGCGAATCGCTCTGTATCTTACCGAGTCTCTTCCACATCTTTTGCCGCCGGCGGAATTGCAGGCCGAGCAGTCTGCTCTTTCCGAGAAAGCAGATCGCATTCTGGAAATGCTTGCGAAAAATGGCGCATCGTTTTTCGCAAACATTCACGCGGCGCTCGGCGCCGGGTTTCAGGGAGAAACGAACGATGCTTTGTGGGAGCTCGTGTGGCGGGGGCAAATCACCAAAGACACCTTTCATCCGCTGCGTGCGTTGCGGAGGCTGAAGAGCGCTATTACGTCGCGCGAACACTCGGCCGTCGCGGGAATTCGACCAGGAGCGCCGGAATTTGTGCGCCACTTTCGTTCGCGACAATCGCTTGGCGGGGCACCCGGCGGGGGCGCGCAGGGGCGCTGGTCGCTGCTCTCTTCGCGTGTTGCCGAACCGATCTCCGCCACGAAGTGGAGCGCCAATATCGCGCAGCAACTCCTGACCCGGCACGGCATCGTGATGCGCGAGACGGCCATTGCCGAAAATATTCCGCGCGGCTTCAATACTATTTATCCAGCGCTGAAGACGATGGAAGAGAGCGGCTGGGTGCGGCGCGGTATGTTCGTGGCCGGGATGGGCGCGGCACAATTCGCGGCGCCATCCGCCGTGGATATGCTGCGCAGCCTGCGCGCGGAGCCAGCGATTCCCGAAGTTGTGTATCTTGCGGCCAGCGATCCTGCGAATCCGTACGGGGCGCTGCTGCCGTGGCCGCGCGGTGAAAACGACGAAGGCAACGCGACGCATCACACGATGTCTCGCACCAGCGGCGCGGGCGTGATTCTTATCAATGGTGCGCTTGCGGCATTTCTACGGCGCCGCAATCCGGCGTTACGGGTATTCCTTCCCGAGAGCGAACCAGAGCGTTCGCAGATTGCGAGCGAACTCACGAAGAAACTTGCGGAAATCGCAGTGCGCTGGCAAGGCCGCCGCAGCGGATTGCTGATCGGCGAAATCAACGATGCGCCTGCGCGCGAACATTTTCTTGCGTGCTTTCTGAAGGACGCTGGCTTTGTTGATACGGCGCTAGGATTCCAGATGCGCAGAGTCGCGCCACGATTTTCTTCGATGTTGCCGAGCCGCGACGCCAATGATTCCTCGGAAGAAGAGGGAAATGAACGCGACATTTCCGAGAGCGCCTAATGCCTGAGGGAGACACCATCTTTCGCGCTGCGACCGCTCTCAATCGTGCGCTTGCCGGGCAAGCGGTGACGGGCTTCGAAAGCGTGTTACCGAAACTCGAGCGGGTGGAAGTGGATTCTGGTGTGACAGGACGAGTGGTGGAAAAGGTGGAAGCCCGCGGCAAGTGGCTGTTGATTTATTTTTCCGGCGACTTAATTCTTCTGACGCACATGCTGATGAATGGTAGCTGGCACATCTACCGGCGCGGCGAAAAATGGTTGCGGCGCGGCGTGGACATGCGCGTCGTTATCCGCACCCCAAAGTTTGAGGCTGTAGCGTTCACGGTGCCCATCGCGGAGTTTCACACGACTGAATCGTTGCGACGGCGGCGCGTTTTCAACGAGCTTGGGCCGTCCGTGCTTGCCGCGGGATACGACGACGCTGAGATTCTTCGCCGGCTGCGCAGCAAGCCCGAGATGACGATTGGTGAAGCGTTGCTTACGCAATCGCTTCTGGCCGGCGTAGGTAATGTGTACAAATCTGAAATCTGTTTCGCCTGCGGAACGCATCCATTTCGAACGGTTGAGTCATTGAGCATTTCCGAGCTTTCGTGCCTCGTGTCCACGGCACGCAAATTCCTCGCTGCCAATGTCACGGATTCCTCCGACGGAAAGAGCGTGATGTATACGGGGTTTCGCCGAACGACGGGACGGATGGATCGCGAGGAAAATCTTTGGGTCTACGGCCGGCGCGGCAAGCCCTGCCGCCGTTGCGGCGCAACCATCGAATCTCGCAAGCAAGGTCTCGATGCGCGCACGACTTTTTGGTGCCCGAACTGCCAGGACGGAGTGGGGATTGATTGAGGTGGGTGCAAAGGCCTCACGTCTCGGCGCGGCGTTGTCGCGCCGGGGACATGAGCTACAGGCGAGGGGCACCAACCATTTCGCNNGGGGACGTACACGCTAAGGGCGCCGGGTTGCCGCCAACCATTTCGCGCAGGAAATCGTTGAGCGGCCAACAGCCGGCGGGACGCCGGCGGTACAACAGGCCTCTTTGAGGCGGGGCAGCGGCGAGTGCGCGGCTTTCAAGCTCCACTGTTTCGCGCTTTCTCTTTGAGATTCCGCGCGCGCTGCCAGAACAAAATGATAGGGAAATTGCGAAAATTATTTCCTGATTATTGGCTGTAACCGCTGACCGCGGATCATGTATCTTGCGCGCTGAGCGAAAACAAATGCCGACATTTGGAATTGTACGTATCGGAATTTCCGGTTGGACCTACGCGCCGTGGCGAGGGACATTTTATCCGGCGAAGCTGGCGCATCATCGCGAGCTAGCGCATGCCGCGAATATTTTCAGGTCGATCGAAATCAACGGCACCTTCTATTCTCTGCAGCGGCCGGAGAGCTTTGCGAAATGGGCCGAGGAAACACCGGAAGATTTTGTTTTCTCGGTGAAAGGCCCTCAATTCATCACGCACATGAAGCGCCTAAAAGATGCGAGAGCGCCTCTGGCCAATTTCCTGGCTTCCGGACTTTTGCGGCTCGGCACCAAATTGGGTCCGATATTGTGGCAACTTCCGCCCAATTTTAAATTCGATTCCCAACGCATCGAAACATTTCTGAAGATGCTGCCGCAGGACACTGAATTGGCCGTTGCTTTGTCGCGAGGGCACGATAAGAGAGTCAGCGGCAGGGCGTGGATGAAAACCGATGCCCATCGTCCGTTGCGGCATGCGATGGAAATTCGACACACGAGTTTCGCCGTGCCGGAATTTATTGAATTGCTGCGCGCGCATAATGTGGCGCTGGTCTGCGCAGATACGGTTGAATGGCCGCGGCTGATGGACGTCACTTCGGATTTCGTTTACTGCCGCTTGCATGGTTCGGAAGAGCTGTATGCGAGCGGGTACGACGACGCGTCGCTCGATGCGTGGGCCACTCGCATTGACGCTTGGGCTCGCGGCGACGAGCCGGATGATGCCGAGCGCGTGATCAAGAGTCGTGCCTCCGAGAAAGCGTCGCGTGATGTGTTCGTTTACTTTGATAATGATGCGAAAGTCCGGGCGCCGGTTGACGCGCAAGGCCTCGTCGCGCGGGTCGAGAAACTACGGAAGCAAGCAACCGAGAAAGACCAATTCTCAGGAAAGAACCGGCATCAAGGTGAGGAAAAGAAGTAAGACTGCTTGCGACGTCACCTATAATCCGAACGAGGACGAGCTGTAGGGCGTCCGCAATTGTGAGCGGGAGCTGGCGACGAATGGCGGAGCAGCGAATGGACGGACAGCAACGCGTCGTGATCGAGCGGGTCTCACCGGAAATCGATTGCGGGATGTTTGGCATCAAGCGCGTCGTTGGGGAGACTGTGCTTGTCGAGGCTGATGTGTTCGCTGAGGGGCACGACCAAGTCGCATGCCAGATTCTTTACTGGCAGGATAAAAAGAAAGTGCAATCAGCGCCGATGAAGCCGCTCGGCAACGACCAATGGAGCGGTGAGTTTCCGGTCGAGAAGCTAGGCCGGTATCAGTACACCGTGGAAGGCTGGATCGATCGATTCCAAACTTGGCGCGGCCGGCTAGAAAAACAAGTCGCTGCCGGACAAGACGTTCATGTCGAGTTGCTGATGGGAATTGACCTGATTGCGGAAGCGGCGGCACTGGCAACGGGCAATGACGCTGAGGTCCTTCGCAATTGGGCGATCAGGTTGCGAGCAGCCGCGGGCAAGCCGGAAGGCGCAACGATCGCGCTTGAGGAAACATCTCTCGAAATCATTCAACGTTATCCTGTGCAACATCTCGCCACCCGTTACGAGAAGGACCTGAGCGTCACGGTTGACCGCGAGAAGGCGCGCTTCTGCACCTGGTATGAAGTATTTCCTCGGGCGTGCTCGACGCAGGCGGGACGCCATGGAACTCTCCGCGATTGCGAGCTGTGGCTCCCGTACATCGCTTCGATGGGCTTCGACGTGGTCTATCTCCCGCCGATTCATCCGATCGGGCGGATGTTTCGAAAAGGGAAGAACAATTCGACGGAGCCGCAGGCCACTGATGTGGGCAGTCCTTGGGCCATTGGATCGAAAGAGGGCGGACATAAGTCCATCCAGCCCGAACTCGGTACGCTGGAAGATTTCAAGCGTTTCCTCGCGGAGGCCAAGAAGAATGGACTTGAGGTAGCGCTCGATATCGCGCTTCAGTGCGCGCCCGATCATCCGTACGTGCGCCAACATCCGGAATGGTTCCGCATGCGTCCGGACGGGACCATACAATACGCCGAGAATCCGCCGAAAAAGTATCAGGATATTTATCCGTTCGATTTTGAGAGCGCGGAATGGCAGACACTTTGGGAGGAATCGAAAAGTATCTTCGATTTCTGGATCGCCCAGGGTGTGCGGATCTTTCGCGTTGACAATCCGCATACCAAGCCTTTTTCTTTCTGGAAATGGGCGATCGGCGAGATTAAAGAGCAGCATCCGGATGTGCTTTTTCTTGCGGAAGCATTTACGAGGCCTCACGTAATGTACAGACTCGCCAAGCTAGGTTTTTCGCAGTCGTATACCTATTTCACTTGGCGGAACACGAAGGAGGAGCTCACCGAATATTTCACCGAGCTCACGCAAACGGAAGCACGCGAATTCTTCCGTCCAAATCTGTGGCCGAACACACCGGACATCCTTCCGGAATTTCTTCAGCTGGGCGGACGCTCGGCATTTATGATCCGGCTGATTCTGGCGGCCACACTGGGATCAAGCTACGGAATTTATGGTCCCGCATTCGAATTGTGCGAAAACGTGCCGCTTCGGCCGGGCAGCGAGGAGTACTTAAATTCCGAGAAATATGAAATCAAGCGCCGCGACTTGCCTTCGGCAGAGAGCCTGAAGGCTTTCATTACACGCATCAATCGAATCCGCAAGGAAAACCGGGCGTTGCAAAGCAATCGCAATCTCCACTTTCATAAGACGGACAATCCGTCGTTAATTTGTTACAGCAAGACGACGGATGATCTCTCGGATGTAATCGTCGTTGTCGTTAACCTGGACTGCTTCCGCGTGCAAACGGGGTGGGTTCATCTCGATCTCGCGCCGATCGGGCTCGGCGGCGATCAGCCGTTCGCAGTCCATGATTTACTGGGAGACGGCCAATATTCATGGCACGGTTCCGCGAACTATGTGGAACTGACGCCGGAAAGTCTTCCGGCGCATATTCTGCGCGTCCGCCGATGAGTTCGAACGAAGCGAATTTCGAATATTAGTTTGTAGTCTCAAGGAATGCGGCGCTGTGCCGAAATTCCGCTACCCGGAATCGAAATCTTGCCGAAATAATTGAGGACGCACACTTTGCAAACGGCCCTGAGCGAATTCGATCAGTACTTGCTCGCGGAAGGCAAGTATTACCGCGCGTACGAGAAGCTAGGCGCTCACCTTGCGGAGAAGGATGGCCGGCGCGGCGTGCAGTTTGCCGTGTGGGCGCCCAATGCGAGGCTGGTGTCAGTGATCGGGGACTTCAACAACTGGAATCCCGGAGCCAGAATCATGCGCGCAAACTCCGCCGGCGTCTGGGAGGCGTTTGTTCCTGATATCGGCGAAGGAGCCATCTACAAATATCACGTGGAATCGCGCGATCACGATTACCGAGTGGACAAAGCTGATCCGTATGGTTTCGCCGCTGAGATTCGGCCGCAGACGGCGTCCCGTGTCTGCAATATCGAAAATTATGTGTGGCAAGACGATGCGTGGATGGCGGCGCGGGCGAATAAAAATTCCCTCGGTGCTCCAATATCCATCTATGAAGTGCATCTCGGCTCCTGGAAGCACGTTGCGGAGGAAGGGAACCGCTGGCTGACCTACCGCGAATTAGCTCCGCTTCTAGCTGATTACGTTCGCGACACCGGGTTCACGCACATCGAGTTTCTGCCGATTATGGAGCATCCCTTCGATGGTTCGTGGGGATATCAGACCATCGGCTACTTCGCACCCACCAGCAGGTTCGGAACACCTACCGACTTCATGTACCTCGTGGACTATCTTCATCAGAAGGGAATTGGCGTAATCCTCGATTGGGTGCCGGCGCATTTTCCGAAAGATGAAGCCGGGCTCCGTTACTTCGACGGATCTCATCTTTACGAACACGCAGATCCGCGGCAAGGAGAGCATCCGGAGTGGAACACTTTTGTCTTTAACTACGGCCGCAACGAGGTGCAAAGTTTTTTGATCAGCAACGCGCTATTCTGGCTGGACAAATATCACGTTGACGGTCTTCGCGTGGATGCGGTGGCCGCGATGTTGTATCTCGACTACGGGCGGCGCGAAGGCCAGTGGATGCCGAACCGATATGGCGGAAGGGAAAACGTCGAAGCAATTCATTTTCTTCGGGCGTTGAACGAGCAAATCTACGCCGCGTTTCCGGATACGATGACAATAGCTGAAGAATCGACTGCGTGGCCGCAAGTCTCGCGGCCCACCTACGCGGGGGGCCTGGGCTTCGGTCTCAAGTGGAATATGGGCTGGATGCACGACATGTTGAACTACATGTCTCAAGATCCCGTGTTTCGCAACTACCATCAAAATGAGATCACGTTCAGCTTGATGTACGCTTTCGCTGAAAACTTTCTGCTGCCTTTTTCGCACGATGAAGTCGTCTATGGCAAAGGTTCGATGTTGCGCAAGATGCCGGGCGACNNGGAATTTGCTGAACGAACCGTTTCACGATGGGCTGAAGCGCTGGGTACACGACCTCAATATGCTGTATCGCGGCGAGCGTTCGCTCTACGAAACGGACTTTAATCCATCCGGTTTCGAGTGGGTCGATTGCAAGGATTCTCAGAGAAGCATTATTAGCTTCCTGCGTCGCGGCCGGGATCCGAACAACCAACTTCTTTTTGTGTGCAACTTTACTCCAGTCGTCCGTCAAAACTATCGCATAGGCGTTCCTTGCGATGGCTACTGGAAGGAAATTCTGAACAGCGATGCTGCGTTGTACGGCGGTTCCGGGCAGGGGAATCTCGGCGGCCTAGCGGCGGTTCCGCTTCCGATTCACGGCCGGCTTTTCTCATTGAACATGACACTTCCTCCGCTGGGANNTTGTCGTTTTCCGGCCGGAATCCAGCGGCGCAGTGTGAGATGCGGGGATAAGCAAATTGGCTAAACAGCCCAGCAGTGCAGCCGATACGCTCTGGTACAAAGACGCAATCGTCTATGAGCTACACGTTCGCGCATTCAAAGACAGCAACGGCGACGGAATCGGTGATTTTCCCGGCTTGATTCAGAAGATGGATTATCTTCAGGATCTTGGCGTCACGTGTCTGTGGCTGCTGCCCTTCTTTTCATCGCCGCTCAAGGACGATGGCTACGACATCTCCGACTATCTGAACGTCCATCCGATGTACGGCACGATAGACGATTTTCGCACCTTCCTGGCTGCAGCTCACGAGGGTGGCCTGCAGGTGATGATCGAGTTGGTGGTGAATCACACGTCCGATCAGCATCCGTGGTTCCAAGCGGCGCGTCAGGCTCCCCGCGGATCGCCCGAACGCGACTTTTACGTGTGGAGCGATACGGAAGACAAATACCGCGGCGTTCGAATTATTTTCTCGGACACCGAAAGATCCAATTGGACGTGGGATCCGATTGCCAAGCAGTTCTACTGGCATCGTTTTTTTTCGCACCAGCCGGATTTGAACTACGACAATCCGCGAGTTGTCGAAGAAGTGGTCAAGGTGATGCGCTACTGGCTGGACATGGGAGTTGACGCGCTGCGTGTGGACGCCATTCCGTACCTCGTGGAGCGCGAGGGAACCAGTTGCGAAAATCTGCCGGAAACTCATGCTGTAATCAAAACGCTGCGGCGCGAGATTGACGCCAATTATTCAGGCCGCGTCCTCTTCGCAGAAGCCAACCAGTGGCCCACGGACGTGCGGCCGTACTTCGGCGACGGCGATCAGTGCCACATGGCGTTTCATTTTCCGCTGATGCCTCGTATTTATATGGCCTTGCGCCAGGAAGACCGGCTGCCGATTACCGATATCATCGCGCAAACTCCCAGCATTCCGGACACGTGCCAGTGGGGGCTTTTCCTGCGAAACCACGACGAGTTGACGCTCGAGATGGTCACCAGCGACGAGCGTGATTACATGTACATCGCTTATAGCGCAGATCCGAGAATGCGCGTCAACCTGGGAATCCGCCGGCGTCTGGCTCCGCTGGTTGACAACAATCGCAGGCGAATCGAGCTGCTGAATAGTCTCCTGCTTTCCTTTCCTGGCACGCCGATTCTGTACTACGGCGACGAAATCGGAATGGGTGACAACATTTACCTCGGCGACCGCAATGGTGTTCGCACTCCGATGCAATGGAACGCGGACCGCAATGCCGGCTTCTCCGCGGCTACGCCTGCTCGCTTGTACAGCCCAGTCATCATGGATCCCGTCTGGGGATATGAATCGATCAACGTGGAGGCTCAGCAGGGCGATCCATCATCGCTTTTGAATTGGATGCGAAACATGATCGCTTTGAGAAAACTCTTCAGCGTGTTCGGCCGCGGCGCCATTGAGTTCCTCGATCCGGCGAACCGAAAAGTGCTGGCTTATCTGAGGAAGTATCAAGACGAACAGGTTCTTTGCGTCGCCAATCTTTCTCGTTTCGCTCAGCCTGTCGATCTGGACCTGTCAAAATTGGAGGGCTTGATTCCGGTAGAGATGCTGGGCTATGTGGAGTTTCCGGTCGTAGAGCGCCAGCCCTACCGGCTTACTTTGGCTCCCTACAGTTTTCTGTGGCTGGAACTGCAGCAGAGAGGGGATACGGCGGCAGCAGCGGCGGAGGAACTGGCTGAGCGCGCGCCTCTGAACGTCACCGCCGGCTGGGAAAGCATTAGCGAGGGACTCGGCCGCCAGCGTCTTGAGACCGTGCATCTGCCGGAATATCTTCCGAAGCAACGCTGGTTCGGAGGAAAATCCCGCAGTATTCAGTCGACGCGCATCGTGAATTGGATTCTGTTGGACGGCCCGGAATCAGTTTTGGTGATGGTCGAAGTCCAGTTCGATGCAGGGGGACCTGCGATATATATGATTCCTCTGGCGATGGCCTTTGGAGAGGACGCGAACGAATTGATGCACAGCGCGCCCAACGCAATTGTGTCGTCGATTACATCGGCGAAAGCATCCGGCGTGTTGTACGACGGCGTTTTTGACGACAATTTCTGCCTGAAGTTACTCTCGTTGATTGAAAATTCGCGCGAACTTCCCGCGCACCACGGGAGCATGCGAGGCGAGCGCGGCAAGTCTTTTCAGGACATCCTTGGATCAGCGGGTATGCCGTTACAGGTGAGACGCGGCTCGGCGGAGCAGAGTAACACTTCGATCGTATACGGCGACCGTTTCATACTTAAGCTGTTTCGCCACGAAGAATCCGGAGTGAATCCCGATGCCGAGATCGGACGATTTCTAACTGAGAAAACATCGTTTGACCGGATCCCACCTTTCGCCGGTTCCATTGAATTAAAGCCGTCATCGGACTCCGAAACCGCCACCCTGGCGATGCTGCAAGGCCTGGTGGCCAATGAAGGCGACGGTTGGAAATGGACCGTGGAAGAGCTGGATCGCTACTTTGAGGCTTGCGCCCCGCTTCGATTTCCAGAAGATGCGAACAATCCGCTACGGGACCCCCTGGATCTCTCGGAGCGCCCCGTCTCTCAATTGGCCAAAAATAATCTTGGCATCTATCTTGACGCGGCGGCCACACTTGGCCGGCGTACGGCGGAATTGCACCTGGCGCTGGCTTCGCGGCCGGATGATCCGGCGTTCGCGCCCGAACCGTTTACGGCCGAAAATTTACAGGCTTTGCTTGCCGACTTTCGGCGCCATGCCTCTCAAGTTTTGGACTTGCTGAAAGAGCGAGTGTCGTACTTGCCGGATGATGTCGTGGAAATCGCTGCCGCGGTGCTGAGCCGGCGGCGGCGCATTCTGGATCATTTCGGGGCCATGGGATTGAATGGGTTCGAGACGCAGCGAATACGAATTCACGGCGACTACCATTTGGGCCAGGTCCTGAGAGTAAAAACTGATTTCGTCATCCTGGATTTTGAAGGAGAGCCGGCGCGGTCGCTCGAATATCGCCGGGCAAAGCAGTGCCCGCTTAAAGATGTGGCCGGCATGTTACGGTCTTTTAGCTATGCCGCTTACACAAGCCTGTTGAACTATACCGCGCGCCATCCTGAAGATCTAACCCGCCTGGAGCCATGGGCGCAACTCTGGGAGCGATCAGCGGGAGCCGCCTTCTTGCGCGCCTATCGAGAAACCGCTCGCGGGACGGAATTTCTGCCGGCCGCGTCTTCCGATGTTCAAAAACCCCTCCATGCGTTTCTCCTGGACAAGGCACTTTATGAAATTTCTTACGAACTCAACGCCCGTCCGGAATGGCTGCGCATCCCTTTGCTGGGAATTATGTCGCTCCCACTATGAATCAATGAGAGGCTAGGCTCTCCGTGACTTGGCCACAATCACGTAAAGCCTAATAAGCGATCACGAGGATATGCATTTTATTTTTGTCATTGAGAATTTGGGGCTAGAGGGCTGAACGGTGCAAGTCGAACCGATCCCACAGGAAGTACAGGAGAAGATTGAAGTAGTAGAGAGCGCCGACCTGGTGGTGGGCGTTCTGGCGGAACTCAATCCAGAGAGCCTCGTGATTCTGTGCGACGCTCTGCGAACACTTTCGGGATCTCCGCGCATCGCCGTGCTGCGGGACGATCACGCCGTCGATCCGGCCGTCAATATCGCTCGAACAAATTCTGAAACCGCCGAAAAGTGCGCCGCTACTTTTCTAGTCCCCTGGCCGCTATTGAGGCCGGACACTCCTGATACGCCGATGCTCAGCATGTCCGCGGCATATCAATCTGTTTTCGCAGCCAGTGAAAAACTGGGGGCCCGAGCCTGCTGCGTCATCGCCTCGAAGCTCGAGACCCTGGCTCCTGATTGGGTTCGCCAACTGGCACAGCCGCTTCTGGAAGACGATGTTGATCTGGTCGTACCGCGCTATGCGCGTCACAAATTCGAGGGTCTGCTCAATAGCAGCATCATCGCTCCGCTCATGCGCTGCCTTTATGGAAGACGAATCCACAACCCCTTGGGGCCGGATTTGGGAGTTTCGCGGCGGCTGTTCGAGAAGATGATCGGAAACGATCGCAACGCCAGGATGGTCGGAGAGCATCCCATCGCGTCACTCGCCCCCACGGCTGTCTGCGAGAACCTGCAGATATGCGAGGTCTGCGTTGGAGCACGAATATATCCGCCAACGGATTGGATGAATATCAGCTCGCTACTCTCCCAAATCTTGAGCCCAATATTCGTCGATATGGAACGCAACGCAGCGTGCTGGCAAAGAATGCGGTCCTCACTTCCTGTGCCCGCCATTTGTGACCCTGTGCGTGTGTCCGAAGACGCGGGAACTGTGGATATCAGCCGGATGGTGGAGTCGTTCCGGCTGGGAAATCGCGACCTCGAGGAGATTTGGGGCCTGGTGCTGCCGCCCTCGACGCTGGTCGAACTGAGAAAGCTATCGCGCTTATCGCTCGAGCAATTTCGCATGCCCGACGAGCTATGGGTTCGGATTGTGTTTGATTTTGCGCTGGCGCATCGGCTTCGAACGATCAATCGCGATCACCTGCTCAAATCCATGACGCCGCTCTATTTGGCGTGGGTCGCCTCTTACGCGCACGATTTGGAGACTGGCGGTGCGACGGCATTGGAGCAAAGGCTCGAGCGGCTATCGCTCGCTTACGAATCCGGCAAACCTTATCTTGTGTCTCGATGGCGTTGGCCGGACCGGTTCAACCCTTAATTTTTTGCGAGGTGTAAACGGAGGTGCTTATGTGGAGTCAGGTCAAGCAAGAGTTGGCACAGTCCACCGCGCGGTTTCTGACCAGGTTTATTGGCTTGCTGCCCGGAATCGCGGCGTTAATTGTGGCGCTGCTGGCTTCGATCCTACTGGCTTGGATTCTTGCCACGATTGTGCGCCGGTTGCTCGCAAGCATGCATTTTGATCAGCGCCTGGCCCGCTGGGGTTTTCCTTCATTGGCGGAATGGTCGCCGTTGCAGAGCCCAACGCTCCTAGTGGCGCAAGGGATAGCAACTTTGGTGGTCGTTGCTGGGATTCTTATCGGCGTGGCGGCCGTCGCCCCTGAATGGACGTCCCTGCTGGTGCAGAGTGTCTTTGCCTATGTTCCCAACGTGGTGGGCGCCGTGCTGGTCCTGGTGTTCGGCAGTATCGTCGCTCGCTTTCTTTCGCGAAGCGTGTTGATCGGCGCCGTTAATTTGAACCTGCGCTACGCGCGTCTTCTAAGCGTGGGCGTGAGATGGCTCGTGGTCGTGCTGGCTGTGGCGATGGCCCTCGAACATCTGAGGATTGCTCCGGGCATTGTTGATCTCGCCTTCGGCATTCTATTTGGCGGGATTGTGTTTGCCATGGCACTGGCCGTTGGGCTTGGCTCGAAGGATCTGGTCACCAAATCGCTTGAACGGGATGCCCAAAAAGGTTCCGATGAGCACATAGACGAGCCGTTCCGTCACGTATAGCGAAACAACTGCTGCACCGGAGAACTTGAAGAAAATATGCGGGAAGATCCGATGGCTATTACTGAGTGATAGGTACATATTTTACGTTTCATCGAAGATGCGGGCACGCGTGAACACACGGCAACATACTGGCAGGCGCAAGGGTGATGGGCGCGCGCCGGGCTGATAGGTACGCGCAAGGAAGGAACCCAAATGGCCGCAGAAGAAATAGAGCGGCGAGAATTCATCGGTCGTTTAGCAGCGTTGCCGATCGTCTCTGCCGTATCAGCGATCGCGGGTACGAGTGACGAAACGCCTCGGCACGGCGGCGATGCCGCGGGTGAAAATCAAACACAAGGCGCTGGTACGGAACAAAGCACCACGATGAAGGTCGGCGAGATGCCGTACCGAATGCTGGGAAACACTGGCGTTAAAGTGTCGTGCATTGGCCTCGGCGGATTTCACCTTGGGCAATCGAAGCTCGAAGAATCCGACATGATCAAGCTGTTTCATTCGGCGATCGATCGCGGAATCAATTTCTCCGACAACTCGTGGGACTACAACCAGGGCGAAAGCGAGCGCCGTGTCGGGAAAGCGCTTCAGGGGGGGTATCGAGACAAAGTTTTTGTCATGACGAAATTCGATGGGCGCACAAAAGGTTCGGCTTTAAAGCAACTGGATGAATCGCTGCAGCGCCTTCAGCTGGACCACGTTGACCTCTGGCAGTTCCACGAAAATATTCGCCTTGAGGATCCTGACCGCTTTTTCGCCGACGGCGGAGCCGTGGAGGCCACGATAGAAGCGAAGAAGGCAGGCAAAATCAAATATGTCGGATTCACCGGTCACAAAGATCCGAGCGTTCACCTGCGGATGTTAGAGTTGGCCGACAAAAATAATTTCTCGTTCGATACCGCGCAGATGCCTCTGAACGTTATGGACGCTCATTTCAGAAGTTTCGGAAAAGAAGTCGTGCCCGTTCTCGTGCAAAAGCGGATCGCTGTGCTGGGAATGAAACCGATGGGCGACAAGCATATTTTGGAAAGCAACACGGTAACGCCGCTCGAGTGCCTGCAGTTTGCTCTTAGTCTTCCGACATCAGTCGTGATTACTGGCGTCGACAGCATGGCGATACTCGATCAGGCGTTTGAGGCAGCGAAAACATACTCTTCCCTTAGTAAGACCGATATCGACAATATTCTTGCAAAGACCGCGACAGTCGCTGCCACTGGGAAGTTTGAACCATTCAAAACGACTCCCATGTTTGATTCGACGGCCATGCACCCTGAGTGGCTCGGCTATAACCCAGGTGCGTAGAAAAGTAGCGCGCGCATCTCCATAATTACCAGCGGTCCCTGACGGTTTAGTTGAATCAACTGTCCCAGTGAAGTAAAGTCGGTTTCGGAATGCGACTGCGTCACTACAAGCGAGAACTTATGAAAGCCACCCCGTCGGCATCCCTCTGGATCGCCATTCTGATAGCGGCTGCTATCGGAATAACCACGGCTGCATCAGTGCAATCAACGGCGAAGCAATCAAGTTCGAAAGCGAGTGCGGCCGGTGACGTGAAGCGAGGCAAATATTTGGTCGAGGAGGTCGCGAAGTGCAGTGAGTGCCACACTCCTCGTGACGCACAAGGTCAACTTGATCGAAGCCGTTGGCTTCAAGGCGCTCCTATCTGGATCACACCGGTCCATCCGAGGTCAAGCTGGGCTGAAAACGCGCCTGCTCTCGCAGGTTTTCCGAGCTTCTCAGACGCAGACGCGGTCAACATCCTTGAAAAAGGGTTTGGTCCACGTGGCGAAACGATTCGGCCCCCGATGCACATTTACCACTTGTCACACGAAGACGCGCTAGCGATCGTCGCGTATCTGCGATCCGTGCCATCAAGCTCCCAATAGACGATGGTCCAAGATTGGTCAGGCGCAAAATTGGGCACCGTCATGGTGACGTGCCGGAGTTGCCCGTTGCGAAAAATACCGCAAGCGCCGTAAACTGAGGCGGTTCCGACCTACGCGCCCGTAGCTCAGTTGGATAGAGCGTCTGCCTTCTAAGCAGAGGGTCGGGAGTTCGAATCTCCCCGGGCGCGCCATCTCTTTGAACTGAACAGAGTAAAAAGAATCGCTCTTCACCGTTAACCCTCCGCTCAATTGCATCGATCCGCGGTTTGCCAAATTGATTCGGGGTAGCTGGTTTGCTAAGGTCGTCGTCATGTCCGAGCATTCCACCGAGGAGATACGCGAATTGCTCGACTCCCTTTATCGCGTGGATTCGGGACGAATCCTGGCAACTCTGATCCGCTTGCTCGGTGATTTTGATCTGGCCGAAGAGGCGATGCATGAAGCCTTTGCGGCGGCGCTGAGCCTGTGGCCGAGCAGTGGAGTCCCCGGCAACCCGCGGCCATGGTTGATTTCGACGGCGCGATTCAAAGCCATTGATAGTCTGCGTCGACGGGCAAGATTTGATGCGTCGCAGGACGAGCTGGTGCGATATCTCGAAGCGCAATCGATTTCGGCCGAAAGCTCCAATGAAGAGGACAGCCTTGAGGATGATCGGCTGCGCCTGATTTTTACCTGCTGTCATCCATCTCTTGCGCCGGAAGCGCATGTTGCGCTGACCTTGCGCGAGGTGTGCGGGCTGACCACCGAGGAGATCGCCAAGGCGTTCCTCACCACTCCGCGCACGCTGGCGCAGCGCATCGTGCGCGCCAAGGCAAAGATTCGAGAGACCTCGATTCCGTACGAAGTGCCGTCGCCGAAGGAATTGCCGCAGCGACTGGGCGCGGTGCTTCAGGTCGTCTATCTCGTCTTCAATGAGGGCTACTCTGCTGCGGCAGGAGCGGAGGTAACGCGGGCCGAGCTAACCGGCGAGGCGATTCGACTGGGCCGGTTGCTGACCGAACTTCAACCAGAGCCGGAAGTCATTGGGCTGCTTGCCCTAATGTTGCTACAGGAATCCCGTCGCGCCGCGAGAACCTCTCCGACCGGAGAGCTGATTTTGCTGGAGAACCAGGATCGCTCGCTGTGGAACCGGGAGCAGATCGCGGAGGGGGTGGCGTTGCTAGAGAAAGCGTTGAAGTCGCGCCGCTTCGGCTCCTACACGCTGCAAGCTGCGATTGCGGCCGTTCATGCGGAGGCGGAATCGGTGGCGGCGACCGACTGGCGGCAGATTGTGGCGCTCTACGACCGATTGGCAGAAATTCAGCCTTCGCCCGTGGTGCAGCTCAATCGCGCCGTGGCGATTGCCATGCGCGATGGGCCGGAGGCTGGTCTGGCGCATATCGACGCGGTGTTGGAACATGGCGAATTGGCAAATTATTACCTGGCGCATTCCGCCCGTGCAGATATGTGCCGCAGGCTCGGCAGGACGGCTGAGGCACGGTCGTCTTATGAGAAAGCTCTGGCGCTGACCCAACAGGAACCCGAGCGGCAATTCCTGCAACAGCGAATTCGGCAGGTAAAATAAAAACTCGACGACTTGTCGAATTCCGGTGCGGCCGTTCGACTATATGGTGAAGGCCGGGCAACCGGCCCGCCAGAAAGTGTTCCCGGGGTGATAGGCTATGCGAAAAAATCTGCAAATCGCGTGTCGATTCAACGCACCCTGTTCGACAAGTAAGTGGAGCGGCACCGCACAACCGGCTACTGGCAACATTCAGGCAGCGCGGTCCAAGCTTTTATATAAAATGTGGCGGCCCGGATACGGTGTCCGCTAAACACTCAAGGAGGAAACGATGCGTTTCATGATTATCATGTATCCGGAAAATTACCCAACTGCAAAGGCCGGTTGGGTACCCGACCTCACAGACATAGAGGACACAAGGAAATTCCACGAGGAACTAGCGGCAGCTGGCGTGCTGCAATCGCTCGACGGCCTAACCCCGCCCGCGACGATGAGCGCGCGCATCACCTTAAAAAACGGAAAATTGAAAGTTACCGACGGCCCGTTTACAGAAGCGAAGGAAGTGGTCGGCGGCTTCTACATACTTGATGTGAAGTCGCGCGAAGAGGCGATCAAATGGGCCTCGCGTATCCCCAGAAAGGATGACGAAATGATCGTCGAAGTCCGCCGCCTCTTCGATATAAGCGACTTCACTCCCGCTGTGCAGGACAAGCTCACGGAGCTCGAGGAAGAGCAGGCCGCCAAGTTCGGCAATAAGCCGGGCCAGCAGTAAAAAATCTCGGCGCTATGTCGATTTCGCGACGCATCGGGCGACACATCGTGCGACCGTATCGGGCGACGTCTGGGTAGCCGCCACCGGAGAATGGAGAACCCATGAGCCAATATTTAGTTGCGATTCACCATCCCGACGACTTCGACTCGTCCGTCGAGACCGGAGCAATTCCCGAGGATATACACGCGCTCAACCGCGAGATGATGGCTGCAGGTGTCCGGATTTTCGTGGGCGGCCTCACCCCTGCCCGCGAAGCGAAGTCGCTGCGAGCGCAGCCCGATGGGAAGGTGCTCACCACCGACGGGCCGTATTTGGAGACCAAGGAGCACATAGGCGGTTTTTGGGTGCTAGAGGTCGCTGGCCTGGACGAGGCGCTGGCGTGGGGGCGTAAGGCGGTGGTCGCCTGCCGGGCGCCGGTGGAAGTGCGCGCGTTTGGCAAAATACCGGAAGCAACTAAGAGTCAGTGAAAACACTGCCGGCGATGCCTGCCTGACAGCTGGCGTCGGGTGCCGCGAACGGGGTCAGCATCCCTGCTTCCAAGTGGCATTACCTGGCTCATCGAAAACCGGGGACACCCGTAAAACAAAATCAGATGGGACTCGAAGGAACTCATTCATGAGAAAACTCAATGTGCTTGAATTCGTTTCCCTTGACGGCGTCATACAAGCTCCAGGCGGCCCAGAGGAAGATACCAGTGGCGGTTTCGCGTATGGCGGGTGGATGGCCCCACATGCCGACGCTGTTAGTGGAACGGCCATGATGAAGCAGATGAAAATGCCGTCTGACTTGTTGCTCGGGCGAAAAACCTTTGACAATTTCGCACGATTCTGGCCGCAACATAGCGACATTTGGCCGGGCGTCAACACAGCGACCAAGTACGTCGCCTCGAATACCATGACTTCCAGCGAATGGAAGCCGTCCGTGTTTTTAGGCGGAGATATTGCGGAAAAAATCATGAAAATTAAGCAACAGGAAGGCCCGGATTTGCACGTTTATGGAAGCGCAAATCTCGTGCAGACGCTCCTCAAGCATGATTTGGTCGATGCGTTATGGCTGAAGATATTTCCGATCACGTTGGGCGGTGGAAAACGATTGTTTGCCGATGGCACGATCCCGGCGGCTTTCAAGGTGACGGAAAGCACAGTCACCTTGAAAGGCGTCATTATCGTGAATTACGAGCGTGCCGGCGCAGTCCCAACCGGAAGTATGTAAGCCGCGAGCCCTTTGCAACAACCGATAAGCGCCGAGGGGGTAAAAATCATGTCATTTTTCCGCGATCTAAGAAGTGCCTTCCACTCGCTGATGCGCAGCAAAGGGCTGGCGGCCATCGTGATCCTCACGCTGGCCCTGGGCATCGGGGCCAACGCGGCCATTTTCACTCTCGTGCGCGGAGTCTTGCTCAAGCCGCTCGTCAACCGTGACGAGAACCGGCTGGTCTACATCCGCCAGAGCGCCCCCAGCGGCGGAGAAGACAACACCACGTTTTCCGTGCCCGAAATCAAGGATATCGAGGGCAGCGTCCGCTCCCTGAGCGAGTTCGGTGATTTCTCGACGATGGACTTTACGATGGTTGGACTCGGTGAACCTCGCGTAGTTCACGGCGGTGTGGTCAGCGGCAACTACTTCGATGTAATGGGCCTGCGTCCTGTTCTCGGCCGTCTGGTCGGACCTCAAGACGCCGGTGCCGACGCTCCAGGCGTCATCGTGCTGACCTATCGTTTCTGGTCCACCGTTTACAAAAAAGATTCTAGTGTGATCGGCAAAACCGTTCGCCTCAGCAGCCTTGGCGATCGTTCGGCCACGGTGATCGGCGTCCTTGAACCCTCTGTGCCGTATCCCGCAGAGACGGAGATTATCGGCAACCTGGTCATCAGCCCGCATCACCTTTCCGCCACGATGGTCACCGGCCGCATCCATCGCATGACCGAACTCTTCGGCAAGCTTGCTCCCGGTGCCACTCTCGACCAGGCTCGCAGCGAGTTGCGCACCGTTTACGCCTCCATGGAGAAGGATCACCCCGATGCGTATCCCGATAACGGCGGCTACCNNGCCAACCTGATTCTCGCGCGGACGGTTCGCCGCGAGGGCGAACTCTCGATCCGCGCCGCGCTCGGTGCCAGCACTTGGACGCTGCGCCGCATGTTGTTAGCCGAAAGCCTTCTGCTCTGCGGCGCGGGCGCAGCCATCGGCGTACTGATCGCGCAGCCACTCGTCACCATTCTGGCTCGGTACGCCTCGCGTTTCTCGGTCCGCGCGCTGGATTTGTCGGTTGATTTCAGCCTGCTCTGGGTGGGAGTGGCGCTGGCAATCGTGGCGGCGGTGATTTTGGCATTTGTGCCGCGGCTGCCGTCGGCTAACGCGTCGAATGGCATAAATGTCGCGAGCGGCAGCGTCCGCATCACCAGCAGCACTGGCCGCCGCCAGCGTGCCTTTGCAATCACGCAAATCGGAGCGTCTTTCGTGCTGCTCGCGGGCGCAAGCATGTTGATCGGTACGCTGATCGCGTTGCAAGCGATCCAGACCGGCGTTGATACGCGTCACGTCCTGGCCATTGATGTTCCGGCGCCGTCCAACGGAAAGACGCCTCAGCAAGTGCTCGATTTTTACAAGGAATCGGTACGTCAAATCGATGCGTTACCCGGCGTCACCGAGACGGCGGTGGGTATGATCGCTCCGTGGCGTGATGCGGACAACTTCGGTGTGGGCTTGCAATTCTCTGGTGATGGTCACGTCCCTGGCAAAGACGATCCGCGCGCGATGTGGCGTACAATCTCTCCCGGCTTTTTCGCCGCGCTTGGCGTTCCCATTATTGCCGGCCGCGATTTCAACGCGCTCGATGACNNATTGGACCGATCCCGTGCTCGAATTCCTTCCCGGCACTGCGAGCGAAAAGGCGCGATTTACGTCGCCGCACCGCATTATTGGGGTGGCCGCCGATGTGGACGACTCACATATCGTTCCTTCGCCCACCGCCACCATTTATAGCTCGTTTGCAGACGCCGGAATGTTCGGCGGCCACCTCTTCATCCACACCACCGNNCGCCGATGAACCTGTGGAGAACGCCGCCACTCTGGAAGACATCCGTGCAAAAGTGCTTGCGCCAGACCGCTTGAACTCTCTGGTGTTTGGTGTGTTCGCAGGGGTCGCGTTGCTGATTGCAGTCGTTGGCGTGGCGGGTGTACTGGCATTTTCCGTCAGCGCGAGGACACGCGAATTCGGCATCCGCCTGGCGCTTGGGTCACAGCCGGGAAATCTCCTCAGAGGCGTTGTCGCGGAAGGCGTCGTGATGGCTGGCGGTGGCGTTTTGGCGGGTGCGGCGTTCGGGCTCGTCGCGGCGCGCGTGGCCGGCAGCTATTTCGGCGACTTAAAAATGCCGGGCGCATGGCCCGTGGTTGTCTCTGCGTTGGTGCTTCTCGGCGCGGCGGTCGTCGCTTCGATGCTGCCGGCGGCACGTGCCGCCCGCGTTGACGTCATCCAAGCGCTGCGCTCGGAATGATTTTTCCGGCGCGCCCGCTCTTTGCGTCACAGAAAAGCACGGAGGAATTGATGAAATACATCTGTTTGGGCTATCTCGAGCCCGGCAAGTTCGAAAACATGTCTGAGAGCGAGCGCAACACCATGCTGGACGAGTGTTTTAGCTACAACGACGAACTGCGGAAGAACGGACATTTGGTCGCCGAGGAACCCCTTCAGCCCCCCGACACGGCGGTGACCGTGGGTTGGAAGAACGGAAAGGTTGCAGTGACAGACGGTCCGTACGCGGAAACGAAGGAACAATTGGGTGGAATTCAGGTGCTTGAAGCGCGAGATCTGAATCACGCAATTCAGCTCATTTCCCAATCTCCGGGCGCGAAGTTGAAGTGTGGGACGATCGAGATACGTCCAGTGGCGGATATAACCGAAATGATCAGGGAGAGCGAGCGGCGACGGCGAAAGGACTCCTCGCGATGAAGGCGGCCACGACGGAAAAAGTGATCAGTATCATGGCCAGGGCTGGTAATCAGCATTTGTTTCCTTATGTCGAAGACGGTGGCACAGTCGGATAATCATTCGAAAATGGCACCGGTCGGTCCATGGATGAGTTCTGACGGGGTTCCCGGAGAGTTGGCTAGGCAACGCCATTCATGCTCGGAAAGACCGTGCCACTCTAAGGGGTTACCCCATTGTTTCAGTCCAACTTCGGTCCAATTAAGAAGCGAGATAAATGGCGCGCTTCCTCGTAAGCGACGCCAGATCCGGCACTGAGAGTTTTGTGCAGTATACCTTCTAAGCCGAGGGTCGGGAGTTCGATTCTCCCGGGAGCGCCACTTACTTCTTTTCACTCACGCTGTTACAAGCACCACTCGTTCGGTCTCGGCGAATAAGGCCGGCGTCGCATTCGCCGAGTTGAGGTGACGAGCCGCTCGGTTCGAAACTCACTGCCAGTTGCCCACCAAGATGAAGGGTGCCCAGTAGTAAGGGTGGGAATAGGAAGGGGCTTCGGAGGATGGCGCTTCACCGGCAGCGTTCGCGCCTCCGGCGGGGGCGACTCCGCGCCCCGTTCCTTTCGCTTTCGCGGCACTGTCTTGCAGAAGTCCGGACGAGCGCAACAAATCAAGTTGCGCCTGTCGCAGAGCTTCAGATTTCGTGATGCCCTTGGTGCTTGTCCAGCGGCGATAGAAGTCGGCCATCAACCGGCCCGTGCTGGCGTCATTCACGTCCCAGAGCGAAGCCAGCACTGCTTGCGCTCCGCGCTCCCGGCCAATCGCAGCCAGACTGTCCACTTCCTTGCCATCTGCGTCACTGTTCGACATGGCTGTCTCACAGGCGGAAAGGGAGAGCAAAGCGGTCGAATCGAATTTCATGCCATTCATCGTTTCGATCTCGCTGAGGCGCAGGCGATATCCGCTTCCTCCTTGTTTCTCACCACCGACAAGCAGGTAGCTATCGTCGGTGGTTAACCCCACGACGAAGTGGCTGGCAATGTGAACTAGCGGGAAGTCCATTTTGAGCAGCTGTTCCATGGCCTGCTCCGTGTATGCGTCGTTGAGAAGGATCTGGCCCGGCAGCGGCCCGTGTGAACCATTATCTTGCGGATCCCGCACGATGCTGCGCAGTTCATCGGGAACCGCCGGCAGCGCATTCAGATCGCTGAAGTACTGTTTCGATATCCCGAGCGCCAGCGCCTTCCATTCCGTAACCAGCGGTTTTTCCTCGAGCCCGGTGATATCGCCCGGAGTAAAGATGACATTCGTATAGCGCTGAATGAAGAATTGCCGGCCGTCATAGAGCGCATTGACAGGCATATAGCGCAGCACGCCGTCGAGAGACCAGGCTATCGTCGTGGCGTGAGCGCCGTCGAGTTCTGCAGCGATCGGCACAACGAGCCAATCGTACAGCTTACGTGCAGGTACGAGCAGCGCGTCCCCATTCTGGCGATCCTGTATCGCCGAGCGAAACTCTTCGACAGTGGCAGCCAGGTCCGCGCGCTTGACGGTCACGCTTTTCTGCACCGTGTCGTCCCGGCTGATGACGATCAGATCGAGTTTGTCGCCGAGCACAAGCGTGTAAACCACGATCGTGCCCGGCGGCATCTTGTGCAAAAGTTTCTGCGCGGCCGAGGCTTCGATCTTCTCTTCGTGGGCTTCCCGTGGAGGCAAAGCTGTCTGCAAAGCCTGCCAGTAATTCGTAACGCTGAGGTTATTTGCGGTAAGAGCTTTGTTGAGTTCTTCGTAACGAGCCTGTTGCGAGCCAGTTCGGTTCGGAATCTGATCGAGATCTTGCCACTCGAGCGCCTGGCCTAGAATACTTTCGGCGCGTTGCTCGCGGGTCGTCATCGGAGCGGCCGATGCGGCCGGCGAAGAACCAGCACCGCGAGTGAATTCCTTGAATTCCTGCTCCTTGAGCATGCCGAGAACCTGCTCGGCTTCAGGCAACCGGTCCTCGGAGAGCAACAGGTCGGCGAGCCGGCGGTAATCTCCGGTAATGCTATCGAGATAGGTTTTCTGGATACTTTCGTCCAAGCTTTGAATATCGCGCCGCAAGCTCTGATAAACATTTACAGATTGTTTACCGAAAAAGATCGCCAGTGAAACGTTGCCCCGTTCAGCCCACAGCCCGCAGAGCCATGACAATGTCACAGCTTCGCCGCTCCGGTCACCGACGGCGCGCCTGATCGGAAGCGCCCGCTCGTAATATTCCAGCGCCTTCTGCTTATCCCCCAAATTGTCGTAGACGACGCCGATGTTGTTGAGCGTCGTTGCCTCGCCGCTCCGATCTCCCACTGAGCGCTCAACCGGAAGTGCTTCTTCGTAGTACTCCAGCGCCTTTTGCTCCTCGCCCAAATCGTCATCGATGCTGCCGATGTTGTTGAGCGTCTTCGCCTCGCCGCTTCGGAACCCGATCGACCGCTCGATCGGAAGCGCTTGCTGGAAAAATTCCAGCGCTTTCGGTTTCTCTCCCAGATATTTGTGGACGATTCCGATGTTGCTGAGAGTGGTCGCTTCGACGCGGCGATTGCCGACGTCGCGCTCGATCGGAAGCACCTGCTCGAAATACTCCAACGCCTTTCGCTGTTCACCGAGATCGCAATAGACCTTGCCGATGTTGCTAAGGGTCAAAGCCTCGCCGTCCCGGTCTTTCGCAGCTCGCCGGAGCGGGAGCGCTTTCCCGTAGAACTCCAGCGCCCGTTGCTTCTCTCCCAAATCGTCATAGACAGCGCCGATATTGTTGAGGATTCCAGCTTCGCCGGCCGGATTGCCAAGGGTGCGCTCGACCGGAAGCGCTTGCTGGAAATATTCCAGCGCTTTTTGCTTCTCCCCCAAATCGTCGTAGACGCTGCCAATGTTGCCGAGGGTCGTAGCCTCGCCGATCTGGTCTTTCGCAGCTCGCCGGAGCGGGAGCGCTTGCTCGTAATAGTCCAGCGCGCTGCGGGTATCCCCGAGGTCCCTGTAAACCGCTCCGATATTGTTGAGGGTCGCGCCTTCGCCGCCGGCCAAGCCCGCTGACCGTTCGACCGGAAGCGCTTGCTTGTAATACTCCAGCGCTTTTTGGCTCTCCCCGAGATCGTTATAGACTTTGCCGATGTTGCTGAGAGCCGCTGCTTCGCCGTTCTTTTCTCCCACCGCTTGCAACAGCGGGAGTGCTTGCGCGTAATATTCCAGCGCCTTCTGCTTCTCCCCCATACCATCGTGAACAACACCGATCCTCATGAAGGTCGTAGCTTCGCCGCTTTGGTCCCCTAGAGAACGCTCGATCGGAAGAGCTTGCGCGAAGTATCCGAGCGCCTCTTGCGGCTCCCCGAGACGGCTGCAGATTGTCCCAAGCGTTTGATAGCTGAGGCCCTCCTGATAGACATCGTTAAGATCGCGCCACTTGGCCACCGCATCTTGCAAAAGGCCCAGAGCTTTTCGCCGGGAGTCCGAATCCCGAAATTGGAGTTCCACCGCTTCATAGAATTCGGTCTCCGCCTCGATTCGCACTTCGTCTTGTGGAGAAGGCGGACGAAGATCCGTGACGGCGATGGAATATTCGCGGGCAGTAGCCGCCGTTCCGAAAGCCGTTACCTTGAGAATGTAAGCGCCGCTAACTTTCGCGATCACAGATGCGGGCAGTGGGCCAAAGCTGCCATTGGGACTAAACGCGGAAACAACCACCTTGCCAGTGGGATCGCCGACGAGTAGCGCGACGTCGCTCCCTTGCTTTTCCACGAGCACGTGCAGAAACTGGCCAGCTGTCACATCCACGGTGAACTTATCGCTCTGACCGCCCGGAAGGCTGCGTACCATCCGCTGATGAGCTTCCAGACGACCGGCCGAATGAATCTCCGGGTGAGCTTTGGGCTCGGCCGTTGAACTTTGAGGTGAGCCGGCGGCGGGTTGCTGCGCACGCGTCTCGCGAACAAAGAGGCCGAGCAGGCACGTGAACAATACGACCGAGACAAAGGCTTGCTTCACGAGTTTGGCTGACCGGCCGCGGTAAGAGAAAGCATATCGCTCGTGCATGGACGCGCTCCGGCGATGAGTCAGGTGTTGCCCGTCAAGGTAACTGAACCGATCGGAGAATGTCCATTCAAAGTTGTAGCATCCAAAGTTACACTCGTTCCGCATCGTAAGTTTTGTTCCCGGTTCTCCCGAGGATGATATTTTTGAGGCGGGCGAGGGGGGACTATTGGGCAAGCGAATTCACAACGATTCCGCGAGCCCGAAGAATAGGGATTGTGGGCAGGGAGGGTTTTTGGGCAGGCTTCACTTGTCGGTTACGCGGTGCTAGTCCGAATCGGTACATCAGTGGACTCGAGATTAAGGTTTGAGATTAAGATTTGTTGCATGACGGAAGGCCGCGACTTATGATGTCGTCCAGAAGGCTGAAGCCGCTCACCTGGCAGTAACGATTTCGCGTGCCACGCCTGCATTTGAGCGCGGGGCAAATGCATGCCTGATACAAGCTCCCTGACACCCGGAGAACGGGTTGGCAATTACGAGATACTGGCGAAGGCCGGCGCCGGCGGCATGGGTGTGGTTTATAAGGCGCTCGACTTAAAGCTCGAGCGCACCGTAGCTCTGAAATTCCTTCCTCCCGAACTGAACGCCAGCGAAAAAGATAAAGAGCGGTTCCTTAAAGAAGCGCGGACGGCGTCGTCCCTGGATCATCCGAATATAGGCGTTATCCACGGAGTGGAAGAAACCAGCGATGGCCGCGCGTTCATCGTGATGGCGTTTTACGAAGGCGAGTCGCTGTGGCAGAAGATCCGCCGCGGTCCGCTTCCCGCCTACGAGGCCGTGGGTATCGCGATTCAAATGGCGCAAGGCCTGGAAGCTGCGCACGCGCGCAACATCGTACATCGCGACGTGAAGCCTTCAAACGTTCTGCTCACGCAGCACGGCCTGGCAAAAATTGTGGACTTCGGTCTCGCCCGTGTCGTCTCTTCCCAATCCATGACGCAGACGGGCGGCGCGGCCGGCACGGTCGGCTATATGTCGCCGGAGCAGTCGCTCGGCAGACCCGTTGACCGTCGCACGGACATCTGGGCGCTGGGCGTGGTTCTTGCCGAAATGCTTACGGGGCACAATCCCTTCCGGCACGAAAGCATTCCCGAGATCGTCGTCGCCATCTTGAACGAAGCACCGCTCCCGATGGAGGGAGTTCCCGTCGAACTTCAGAAAATTGTTTATCGCGCTCTCTCCAAGCAGATCGATCACCGCTATCAGAGCTGCACCGACCTTCGTACCGATCTCGAGAATGCCCGCGATCATCTCATGCTCATGCCTCCTGCGCCGGTGGACACTGAGGCGCCCACTGTGTCGTTCAAATCGGCAGAGCTGCAAAGGTACATCAGTCATGCATCGCAGTCGGCCCTGGGTCTCGCCTCACCGCGCAAGAGTCTTGCCTGGCGATGGTGGCTTGGCTCGGGCGCCGTCGTCGCGCTTGCGGTATTCGCGCTGCTGCTTATTCCGTCAATGCGAAGCAGGCTGGCCCGCACACTGCTCTCAAGCAACGAGGAGCATATCGCCGTGCTTCCGTTCGACAACATCGGCAACGATCCGGCGAATGAACCGCTGGCCGAAGGGTTAATGGATAGCCTGGCGGGGAAGTTGTCGGACCTCAATGTGGGAGGCAAGTCGCTGTGGGTGGTGCCTTCAAGCGAGGTGCGCCACCGCAAGATCGCCGATCCGACATCTGCGTTGCGCGAATTGGGCGCCACGGTGGTCGTCAAGGGCAGCATCGCGCGCGACGGCCAGGACGTTCGCCTGACCGTCAATCTTATCGACACCGGAGATCTCCGCCAGGTCGGGTCCGCCAGTTTCGAAGACCGCGCCGGCGATTTGGCCACGCTGCAGGACGAAGCCGTCGCCCAACTGGCCAAACTGATGCATATCAACGTTACCCCGGACATGCTTCGGGCCACGGGCGGCTCCGCTACACCCGCCGCCTACGAGTCGTACTTAAAGGCGCTCGGCTACGTTTTGCGCTACGACACGCCGGGGAATCTCGATCTCGCCATCACCGCGCTCAACAGCGCGGTAAAAACCGACCCGCAATTCGCGCTGGGTTTCGCCGAACTCGGCGAGGCCTACCGCCTCAAGAATCAGGTCGATCCGAATCCCAAATGGATCGACGAAGCATCCGCGAATACCAGCCACGCACTGCAACTTGACGATCATCTTCCGACGGCTTACGTCACACTGGGAAAACTTCACACTGACTTGAACAGGTTCGACCTCGCACTACAAGAATTTCAGCGAGCTCTTCAATTGGAGCCTCATAACGCCGACGCGTTAATGGGTTCCGCGAACACCTATGAAAAAATGGGCCGCATTGCGGACGCCGAAGCGGCCTTGAAAAAAGCAGCAGAGCTGCGGCCCGACGACTGGGATGGATATAACTCGCTGGGCGTCTTTTACAACCGCCAGGGAAAATACGCGGAGGCCATCGCGCAATATCAGCGCGCGGCCGAGCTGACACCGGATAATTCCGTTGTCTATATCAATCTGGGGGCCGCGTATCTCGATCGCGGAGACCCGAAAGACTTGCCGCAGGCCGAGGCGGCCTTGAAGAAATCCATCGACCTCGGTCCCAGTTATGGGGCTTATGCAAATCTCGCATTCCTATATTTGAGCGAGAAGCGCTACGCCGAATCGGCGGCCATGAGCGAGAAGGCTCTCCAGCTAAACAATAAAGATTATTTGGTCTGGGCGAACCTCGCGGGCGCTTACCAAGCGCTGAATCAGAAGGACAAACTCGAAGTGGCCCGCGATCACGCGATCAGTTTGCTGGAAGAATCGGTGAAGCTCAAGCCCCAGGATGCCATCACGCAAGCTTCACTCGCGGCGCTCTATTCAGAAAAAGGACTTCGCGAAAAAGCGATATTGCGGATCCAGTCGGCTCTGGCTCGCTCGCCCGATAATTCTAATGTGCTTGAACTCGCCGCGGAAACGTACGAGAATCTCGGCGACCGCCGCCATGCACTCGATTACATCGAGAGGGCATTACAGAATGGGTATTCTTTGGACGAACTGAAAGAGACTCCGGAATTCCAGAATCTATTGTCCGATCCGAATTTCCGCCCTAACGGGAAGAAAATGAATCATTAAAAGGAGAACCAAAAATGGCAGAACCAAAACCGGCGAGAAGTGAAACAGCTGTAAACCATCCAATCCTGTTAACACCAAATGGCAGTCCGAATCCGCTAGCGACGACAGCCGCCATCGGTGACACGATTTCTTTTACCGTGAGCGGCGGTGCCGTGAGCATTTGGACTTGGAACGCGAATGATGTTCTAGCTAATGTTTTCGTCGGGGAAACGGGGAACTACGTCCCAGGTCCGATTGGGACCACGGCTCGACTATCGTTCGATACGAATGTTGTTTCGGCCGGCCAGACAATCTCGTTTCAGGCGAACCCCAATCCCCCAAGTGAACGCGCAGAAGCGGACGCCAAGGGCGTCATGATTGGCGTTAAAGGCACTATCTCCATCAGCAGTGTGATTAAGCCCTAGAAGGCAAAAAAGGGGAGAGAATCGCTCGCGGTGGCTGCGTTCGGACACGCGCACCGTCATTCGCGTAGAGCTGGCTCGGCGCCAGCCCGGCTCGAAATTGTGCCATGCGATCGGCTGCCTGATCCGGCCGAGTTGCGGTCTGACTTGAGCTGCAACCAATCTGAGGGCGCGCGCGGCGATTCGACGTTTGTCGCTTGAGTGTTCGTTGTCCGTCCGCTCGTGGGCAATTCGCAAGAGCTGAGGCGTCGTTCCACCAAACTCCTAAAGACGGAGCCATCGGAATATTTTTTTTCTCCAGGCCCGAAGGCGGGAGACGCCGCGGCCGGTTTGCAAGCCGACCAAGTACTAGAACTCATATTGACAAGTCTACTTACGTAGAGAATAATCCGCGCACTCGAAACGATTGAACCTTCCCTTACGCATTATTCCGTCATGAAGGAAGAAGGAGCCGGCGATGAAGCGAGGCGAAACTCGGAATACTCTCTACGCGAGGATACTAACCGGAGCGATTTTATTGTTTATGGCGGCGCCCGTGTGGGCGCAATCAGGTGGTCCGGCGCCATTCAAGGATTTTCAAGGCTACGTTGCGTGGATGCAGAAGAACCACAAGGCGCCCTTCAGCGTCAGCAGTGCGATGTTGCCGCCGGGCGGAGCGAAGGCACTGCTAGAGGCCCAGGTCAAGGCGCAGTCAGCCGATGCTCCCAACACCTCGGCGACGTCGAACTCGTACCGGAACGTGAAAGTCAACCAAGACCGCAATCCCTGGCCGAAAACGGATATTGCATCAGCGGTGGATCCGTCGAACTCGACCGGATGGCTGGTGATGGCGCTCGACTATCGTGTTAATTGGTCGCGAATGTTCTATCACGTCTCTACGACCCGGGGAAAAACTTGGACGGATGACATGCTGGTGGAAGGCTCCGATCCCAACATCGGATTCATTCCGCTGACGTATGAACTTTTTCCGGGACTTTCGTTTGATGACGCCGGGAACAGCTATTTTTCGGCACTCAGCGGCAATGCGATCGTGGACTTCACCAATAATTACATAAACATCGATTCCGAAGTGGACGTGACGCCGGGCCTCGATCACGGAACTTATTCGTCCGAGCTGCCCACCCTGATTGACAATCAACCCTGCAGCGGAATGATCAGTGGCCCTTTCATCTGCAATGGAACCGTGAACCGGCCGTTGAATTCGACGGATTCAAACAGCGGAAGCCCGAACGAGGGAACCAACTACGTGTACTACGCGTTTTACTGCAATCTTCCGACTGGCGGCACGTGCGCCGACGGCACGGCTACGATTCCCAGCACCGGCACGGCGATTTTGGAGTCGCACTCACCAGCTCCTGGTGAGCCTTACAGCGCCCCGGCGTTGGTGAGCGGTTCGCTGACCAACGCACAATACTCCGACATGGTCATCGATCCCTCGGGCACGCCGCACATCTTCTTTAACGATTACACGAACGCTCCGGTCATCAACATGTGGGAGTCAACGTTCAGCGGCGGCGTATGGACGGTTTCGAAAAATCCCGTGGTCAGCTTCGTTTACAACGGTCTGACGAACGCGAACTGGGCGTTTCCCGACAGCGGCGCGGCAGCGCCGGGATGCGGAATCCACGGTCACACGGCGTATTGCGCGTTCTCGGCGAATCAAGTGGCGGGAGGAAATCTCGAGGCGACGCCGAGCGTTTATCTAGCCAGTGTAAACGTAAACACCGGAGCTTCCGCAATCTCGCGCGTGAATAACGATCCGTTCAACGATATGAAGCACCATTTCTTCGCGTGGGCCACGGCTACGCCCGTGGGCGCTGTTTACGTCGGTTGGTTTGACGACCGGAACGATCCCGCGAACACGAACGTACAATACTTCGTTGGGAAGTCGATGGATGGAGGCCGGACGTTTCACATTCAACAGGCCGTCAACGATGTTCCGTTCAACCCATGCCTTGGCTTTCCGGGATGCGAATTCTTCGCGGATTTCAATCAACTTACGTCCGGGCCCGATGGTGTGGTGCACGCGGCCTGGCCTGACACCCGCGACGGAGCGAGCATGCAGATTTGGTCGCAGACGGTTTTGTTTTAGAAGATTACCCGCGCTCGTGAACGATCCGTCAGGAAGAGGCTCGACGAAACGGCAAGGTTCCTGTTGTTTGCACTCGGACGCGGAGTCAGGAGCCTCCGGGTTCTGAAGTTTCCCCTGGCATGCCTAGTTTCGAGTTGCTTGCACGTTTTGCGGCCTCGAGATCGCCGGTCGTTCGCACTAGCATCTCTTCCTCATCCGCGCGGGAATTAGTCAGACAGCACCGCGGATTTTTGCGATCCAACTTTCCAAGATACCGTTTTGCTCGACTTCAACCGCGGTGAAGCTGATCCCCATACCGAGATTCGATTCGGACTGAGCCACGATGCCTCGGGCGGTAAATTTGCCGTCTTGATGTTCGAGGCTCAACTTGATCTCGGTCCCCACCGGCAGGGGATTGGGCATATCAATGTAGCAACCCACTACGCTGAGATCTGAAGTGCGAGCCTTGAATCGCGTGTCCGTCTGAACCTCGACGAATTCAGCAGCCGTAACAAGCTGAAAGCGCGGCGCCCGCCGCTGGGCCGATGTATTTGAAGTGCTCGAAACGTTCGCAGGAATGTCCATGACCAACCTCAACGCCAGTTTAAGGGTAGCAATTAGTTTTGTTCGAACCGATTAAAGTCTCGGTGTCGGATGAATACCGCGACGTAGTGCGTCGTCATTCCGAGCGCGGCGAGGAATCCCCCTTCGATTTTCGCGCTCCGACGCGATGCACTACTTCGTTGCCTATTGTCCGTAGGTCTGCCGAAGATAATCCACAGTTCCGCGCTCGAGATCCTCGTAGTTGGTTTGCAGCGCGGCGCCCATGGCAGCCTCGAAGGATGATGCTGAATTGAAATTCGCGAAGAGACGCGAAATTCCCCACGCTCCAGACCTCGACATAATAAATTCCACAGCGGCGAGTCCCCACGCGTATGCGTATCCCGCCACCGGAGCAGGGAAGGAATTCCACGGGCCCGAGAGGCGCTCAAGCGGAATATATTGCTTGCGCTCGTAGGCCATGATCAGGCCCTTGGCATTTTCGCCGCTTCTTTTTCCTTCCATCCATTGTGCGAGGCCTTCATTGAGCCAGGTCGGGCAGCGCCCCAATGACATCTGGTACACGAAGCTGTGCGTCAGTTCGTGTTTCAAGACGCGGGAGAGTTCCGCAGTCACTGAATTGAGTCCTTCCACCGGCACGCGAATGCGGCCATCGTTGAGTCCTCCCGCCCAACTCGGCGCGAGGGTGATGTCGCGAAACTCCTGCTTGGTGTAGAGGACGACGCCGATGGGCTCGACCGGCGTAAAGTCCAGCGCCGTTTGCAAGTTGCGGAAATGCTCTTCGAGGGTGCTCAGAATTTCGCCCGCGAGTTGTGGAGTTGCGCCGCCCTGATACCGAAGCACGAAATGGCTGGTCTCGCCCTCATGCGACTCCGCTTCGGCCGCCTGATCGCGCTCGGCCCTTTCGAGGGACATCGCGACCTGCGGATTCGGCGCAATGCGTTGCGCCGCGCGCCATTCCTTGATTGCATCGTCCAGACGGTTCAGCCCGTAGTAAGCCTGGCCCGAAAGCTGAGCCACGGCTGCAGAGCCGGGAACAAGTTGCCCGGCTTTATCGAGGAACACGAGCGCTGTGGAAAATTCGCTACGGACCAGATGAATGTAGGCGAGGCGCATCAGAATTCCGAAAGACAAAGCCGTCTGTTTGGCTGCGAAGGGAAGTGCAGCGCGGTATTGCTCGATAGCGGAATCGCTGTCGCCATGATCCAGTTCAAAATTTCCCGCCACGGAGTGAGCCATCGCCGCCCGGGTCATTGCCGCGGACGAGCCACCCTGCGCTGCGCGTTCGTACTCGGAAATCTTTGGACCGTCGAGCGTGTCGTCGTGAACTACGGCTGCTTTGACGCGTTCGTACTCGCTCGATGACTCCGCAGCCGATCGCGCCAGCGGGAGATGAATCGGCGGCCGCGAGGCTTTCCCCGCAACGGCGGTTTCTTTCGATTCGCCACTCACGTTAGCCGATGGACCGGCAACCGGCTGGCGGTCGGTGCGTTCCAGGCCCGAGCATTGCACGTAGCCGAGACGCGCGCTTTGTCCTGGGAGTTTGACGCTGCACCAACTGTCTGACGTTGTCGTCAACTGCAACCCCAGAACCAACGAATCTCCCTTTTTCAGAGTTTGCACGACGTCACTCGATTGCTGAGCTCCCGAGTGAACTTCGAGCGAGTCAATTTTCACAACGGAGTTCCCGGCAGGCGCAGCAGTGGGCGCCGCCCCCTGCGCAAAACAAGTCGAGCTTGTCAGAAAAAAGAGAATTAACGCGAGGCATGGACTGCAGACGGCCCAGTCCCAATTCTGCCGCATTCAGGGACTCCTGTGAGGCGGGTTAATCACTTCGGGGACTTGAATCTTTTATCACCTTCGGCGATGTGTGTACAGGCGAAACGAAACGGGCATCAGCGGCGCGATTCGTTATTGTTCATCGGTCGTGGCAATCGTCTGATGAGATGTGATAAAGCTGACGCATAGCTGAAATCTTAGGCGCGACCGTTCTGATTCGATGGTGCACGGCTCGTAAGTCCGTGACGGAGGTGGTCGATTCATGAAATACGACGCGATAGTTCTCGGAACCGGCCAGGCGGGTTTGCCGCTGGCATACGCTCTCGCGGGACGCGGATCCACGGTGGCGATCGTGGAGAAGGGAGACATTGGCGGCACGTGCATCAACACGGGGTGCACCCCGACGAAAACGATGGTTGCCCGCGCGCAAGTCGCTCACTACGCGAGAAACGCCGAGCGTTGGGGCGTGTCGACCACCGGCGTGCGTGTGAATCTCGATACGATCGTGGCTCAGAAAAATAAAGTCGTCGAGAAAGTCCGGAATAGCCAGACCAATCGGATTGGAGAATTTCCAAGTCTGCGTTTGTACAGAGGAATCGCGGAATTCGCCGGACCTCATCAGGTAAGAGTCGGCGATGAGATGCTCGAGAGTGAGCAGATCTTCATCAATACGGGCGCCCGGCCATCGATACCGGAGATTCCAGGCCTTGCGGACTCGGGCTATCTGACGAACGAGACGATCATGGAGCTGACAACCGTACCCGAGCATCTGATGGTTCTCGGCGGCGGCTATGTTGGGCTCGAATTCGCGCAAATGTTCTCGCGCTTTGGCAGCCAAGTTACTGTCATTCAAAATACCGCGCAGATCATCCCGCGGGAGGACACGGAAGTCGCTGCGGAATTGCAAAAATCTTTGGAGGCGGAGGGAATCACGTTCCTTCTGAACGCTCGGACGGCCAATGTCGAGAGAAAGGACGGAACCGTCCGCGTAAAGATTGACCAGAAGGGCGGCAGCCGCACGATTTCCGGCTCGCATCTCCTCGTTGCCACCGGCCGGCGGCCGAACACCGACAATTTGCTGCCCGAACGGGCGGGACTTGCAACCGACAAAAACGGCTTCATCAAGGTCAATGGCAAACTCGAGACGAACGTGCCTGGCATTTGGGCGCTCGGCGATGTGAAGGGCGGCCCGGCGTTCACTCATATTTCGTACAACGACTACCAGATTGTCTCTGCGAATCTCATCGAAGGAAAAAACCTCTCCATCGAAAATCGAATCGTTTCCTATTGTGTTTTCACCGATCCTGAATTGGGGGCTGTGGGCCTGACGGAAAAAGAGGCTCGCGAAAAGGGATACCGGCTGAAGATTGGCAGCGTGCCGATGACGCGCGTGTCGCGAGCGATTGAGCGCGACGAAACTGCCGGCCTGATGAAGCTGATTGTAAACGCAGAGAACGACCGGATTCTGGGCGCGACTATCCTCTCCTCCGAAGGCGGCGAGACAGTCCACGTTCTCTACACTCTTATGTTGGCGGACTTGCCGTACACCCTAATGAAACGGGCGGTGTACATCCACCCCACACTCGCGGAAGGCCTGTTCTTTCTCATAGATGCCGTAAAGCCGGTCTCATGAGAGAACGCGTTTAGCCGGGTTCCGGGAGAGCGCAACTGCAAGCGCACCAAGGCGAGCTGATTAGAGCCCAAGAATGAGGGAGTTGCGCCAGGCATCCGCTCCACTCCACCGCCGTTTGCCGGTAACCAGCCGCCGTTCGCCGATTACCGCGAGACTCTGGGTCGCGCGGCATTTAATCTCTCGGCATGAACAGCGACACACTTCATGCCGGAGAGAAGACAATGGCGAAGACGAATCGACGATTTTCCTCGCAGGATGGGGTTTCGAACTCGATGCTGGCGATGGGCGGAGCGGGCCTTCTGATTTTGCTGGGAGTCATGTTTCAATTGGGCGAGTTGGGTTACAGTCACCTCAGCCCTGCAAATTTTTGGCTCGCCACCATGGTCACTGAAGGCGTCTGGAACGTTCTGGCGATGCACTGCGACGGCCCAGCGCTGCAGCAATTGCTGCGATTTTGGCCGCTCGTACTTGTCGCCTTCGGAATGGGACTGCTGCTCATAACCAAGCGCGACAACAATATGAGCTTGAGCAAAATATCTGCCGATCGCAGAGTACAAGACCATGAGCGCGAGTAAAGGCGCCGACTATGGCAGAGAACAATACCGTGCCGAATAACAAAAGGGGTTTCCCTGCGGGCGTCGTCTTCCCGCTGTTCATAGTCGCCCTGGGCGTGATCTTCTTGCTAGATCAAATTGGCATCGTCTCAGCCAATCACATTTTCAGCGCCTTTTGGCCCGCGATCCTGCTTTATTTCGGGCTTGCCGGCCTTCTCTTCCACTCCGGCCCTGGGAGATTTTGGGGCGCGTTGATGACGCTCGCAGGCATTCTTCTTCTATTGAGCGAGTACGGTTATTTCCACGTGAACTTTGCGATCTTCTGGCCGCTTGCCATTATTTTGTGGGGACTCTGGCTGATGGGGCACGCGCTGTCAGGAAATCCTCAAACAAAAACGGGAGCATGGGTGGGGAAATGGGCGGAGGGTTTCAGTTCCACGATGGGCTCCGATACTTCGAATCCGGAGGTCGATCTTGTGACCGTGTTCAGCGCTGTCCGACGGCGCATCATCTCGCAGAATTTCAAGGGTGGGAAACTCGTGGCAGTCTTTGGCGAGTTCAAAGTGGACCTAACGGATGCGGAAATTGAGGGCGATTACGCCGAAATGGAAGCGACCGCGGTATTCGGCGCCGGCGAAATCCGTGTGCCGGAAAAATGGATGGTTTCAGTGCGTGGCGCCGCAGTTTTCGGAGAGTACCAGGATCGTACGCATCAACAGCCGACGGCCGGATCGCCGACGAAGCGACTGGTGATTAAAGGCGGCGCCGTGTTCGGAAGCGTGGTCATCAAGAACTAACGCGCATGCATCCGATCGTCAGCCAAATTCGGCGGCTCGCGTTATATTTCGCGGTTTGGATTCCGCTGGTCGCGCTCCTGGCCTACTTGATGGCAGTGACCGCGGGAATGACGGCGCGCGAAGCGCTTGTCCTGTCTTTCCCTCTCTGCCTGTTCTACGCGTGCGTGTGCCTTTCGGCGTGGTATTCATGCCGCGCGACGCCGTTCGAACGTTCGAGCTTCAGCAGAATGGCGGCCACGCATCTGGCCGGGGCGCTGATGGCCAGCGTGATATGGGTTGCCGCGGCGGAATTTCTGGGGCACGCGCTCGCGTCGACCGGATATTTCCCGGATCTGGCGGTCCGATTGCCGCGAACGATTCCGTTACTGCTGGGGACCGGCGTGCTGTTATATCTCCTGTCGGTGAATTTTTATTACGTGCTCCTGGCGGTGCAGGCCTCGCAGGAAGCGGAGACGCGCGTGATGCAGGCGAGTGTGCTCGCGCGCGAGGCGGAACTCAAAGCCTTGAAGGCGCAGGTGAATCCTCACTTTCTCTTCAACAGCTTGAACTCGATCAGCGCGCTGGCAGGTTCCGATCCGCCGAAAGCTCGGGAGATGTGCATTCTCCTGGGCGATTTTCTCCGGCGCACTTTGGGGCTCGGAGAGAAATCGTCAATTTCGCTGGATGAAGAGATGTCTTTGATTCGCGCGTTCCTCGCGGTCGAAAAGATTCGGTTCGGCTCGCGCGTCAATCTTGAAGAGGATATAGATAAGGAAGCGCTCGAAGTGCAGGTGCCGCCGCTGCTTCTTCAGCCGCTTGTCGAAAACGCGGTCGCGCACGGAATCGCGAATCTTATCGAGGGCGGCNNAATCCGTTCGATCCAGACGCGCCGCGGCGGCGCAGAAATGGCGTGGGCCTCGCGAACGTGCGCCAGCGGCTGGCGGCACGCTATGGCGAACTCTCTCGCTTCGAAGTGACTCAGCGGGGAGACTCATTTCGCGTGGCACTCGCGTTGCCGGCTCAACGAGAGGAGGTGACTACGTGACGAGCGATGCCTNNCAAAGAAAATCCGCGCCGTGATCGTGGATGATGAAGAGCTGGCGCGACAGATTCTGCGCGAGTATCTCGCGCCGCATTGGGAAGTTGAGATTGTGGCTGAGTGCGCAAATGGTTTCGAAGCCGTGAAAGCAATCACCGAACTGAAGCCCGAGTTGCTGCTGCTCGATATCCAGATGCCGAAGCTCGACGGGTTCGAGGTCCTCGAGCTGATTGGAAACCATATCGCGGTAATTTTCGTTACGGCGTACGACAGCCATGCGATTCGCGCGTTTGAAGTGCATGCAGTGGATTATTTGCTTAAGCCGATTGGCGCCGAACGATTCGAAGCGGCGCTCACGCGCGCGAAGGATCGCCTGAGCGGCGCAAAACCCCAGGCCGCGCTTCCAGCGTCGGAACTCGCCGCTGCCNNGTTCCGGCGCAATACCTCGATCGAATTCCGGTGCGCGACGGCACGCGGGTATTCATCATTCCAGTTTCGAAGCTCGATTACGTGGAGGCTCAGGACGACTACGTCGCACTGGCTTCCGAAGGTAAGAAACACTTGAAGCAGCAGACGATCGCGAGCCTTGAAGCGGCACTCGATCCATCGCGATTTCTGCGCATCCATCGCTCTTACATCGTGAATTTGGAACGCGTCACCCGGCTCGAGCCCTACGGGAAAGACAGCTATGTAGCCATCTTACCGAATGGCGCGCAACTTCCCGTCAGCCGCGCCGGTTACTCGCGACTGCGTGCATTTCTCGACCGATGATCACTATCGCATGCGGCATCCGCTTGGGTGATTACCTCGCGGGTGGCACGCGCGCACGCAGTTGACTTCCGCGCCAATCGCAATATCATAAGAAGAGTTAGGCGATGGAGTTCGCCCCATAACCGCTGTCCCCTCTTTGCCGGGACAGATGATGACTNNACGATCCCAAAACTAAATCAGAGCCGAAGACCGGCATGGATATTGGCCGGTTGAACGCCGATTGATCATCGCTTGCGCTGCCGTATTTGCCAGCGACGAATGCTAGGCGGAAAACGAAGACTTGAGGCGTTAGGTTCGATATGGGAGCCGCACACAAAAATGACAAAGTATTTGATGGTTGGGTTTGGAGGGGCGCTGGGATCTATCTTGCGATTTTGGGCGAGCGGAGTAATCAGCAATCGGCTCGGCGACCGCTTCCCGTATGGGACGTTCGTCATTAATTGCACAGGTTCATTTCTCATCGGGCTGATCGTGACGCTTCTGGCGGAGAGAACGCATTGGAGCCCGAACTGGCGATACCTGATTCCGATCGGTTTCATCGGCGGATATACGACATTTTCGGCGTTCGAACTCGAAACTTTCCGCAGCTTTCAGGATGGCGAAATACTGATCGCGAGCTTAAACGTACTGCTCAGCGTTATCGTAGGCTTCTTTTCGCTTTGGCTGGGCGTTATAACAGGCAGAACGATTTCGTGATATTTGGTGCGTGACCGCAGTCGAGGAGGGAATGTGCTCACAGCGGGGCCAGCCAAGAAGGTGATTCTTTACGTCGGCGAGGACCATCAATACCACGGCCAGTCGCTTTATTCGGCGATTCTCAATTTCTTATTTTATCGCGGAATTTCGGGAGCGAGCGTCATCCGCGGCATCGCTGGCTTTGGCGCCGATCATCATTTGCACACCATGCGGATCGAGCGCCTCACGGAAAATCTGCCGATCAAGATCGAGTTTGTGGAATCGGCGGAAAAAGTCGAGGAGCTCCTGCCGAAGTTGTCCGAACTGGTGGGCAGCGGATTGATCGAGATTCAGGATACGACCGTGGTTAAGCCTTCCGAGGAATCCGCAAAGACATTCGCGAAGCCCGTTACACCATCGCTGCGCAGCGAGGGGAAAGCCAAACTGATGCGGATCTTCGTCGGCGAAAACGACAAATGGCACGACATGCCGCTCTACAGAGCTCTTCTCGAGAGCATGCGCGCGAACGACATCGCTGGCGCAACTGTGTATCAGGGCATCCTGGGTTATGGAGCAAACCGGCGCATCCACAAGGAAACGACGCTGAATCTTTCTCACGACCGCCCGATGATGCTTTCCGTTGTGGACAGCGAAGAAAAGCTTCGCGCTTACTTTCCGATTCTCGACGGCATGGTGCAGCAAGGCCTCGTGGTTCTCTCCGATGCGGACGTGATCAAGTACACGCACAGCTTGACGAACCAGCAGAAAAAGAAGGAGGCGCAAAAGTGAAACTCGAAGGAACCGCCAAGATGCTGCGAATTCATTTCGGCGAGGACGACAAATGGAAAGACAAGCCGCTCTACCGCGCCATCGTGGAGAAATGCCGCGAGCTGGATATCGCGGGCGCGACTGTATTCCGCGGCATCGAGGGCTATGGCGCGAGCACGCTCATTCGCCGGCCTCACCATCTTTCGTTTTCGCACGATGCTCCGCTCATGGTCAGTGTGATTGATTCAGAGGAGCAGATTCAAAAGCTGCTTCCATATTTGGATGAGATGGTGGCCGAAGGTTTGATCGCCATGTCCAACGTCGAGGTGATCAAGTACGTGCACCAGGATGGTAAGCGCTCCTAGCGTGCGGGGTTCCCTGACAGATACCCCATGAAAACTGACGCGGCGCCACAAATGCCGCCGCGCCGGCCATCGCACTGAAGACTCCGAAATTTTGATATCCTCATTTCTGATGATGACTGAACCACTCCTCAACCTCGCGCCGCACTCCACCGAATTCGTCCGTTCGTATCGCGCCACCCGCAAACCGCACGCCACCCGCGCGGGAGATTGCCGCCGTTGAGCGACAGTCAACTTCGCAAGCACGAAAAGATGCGATCGCGAATTCTCCGAAATGAACGCGACGTCATCGTTTATCTCCCTCCCGGTTACGATGAGCAGCCGGATCGCCATTTTCCGATTTTGTACATGCAAGATGGCCAGAACCTATTCGATCCCGCGACATCGTTCATTCAAGGAATGCACTGGCAAGTCCGAGAGACTGCGGACAGCCTGATTCATTCCGGTACCATCCGTCCGCTAATCATCGTCGGGATATACAACATCGGGAAAATTCGCGTGCGTGAATACACGCCCACTCGGATGCTGCGCTTGGGCGGAGGGCGAGCGGACCGCTACGCGCGAATGCTTTTGCGGGAGTTGAAGCCATTTATCGAAACGCAATACCGCGTGTTGGCAGGGCCGGCACATACGGGAATTGCCGGGTCGTCGTTGGGCGGGCTCTTTGCTCTATATGCGGGACTCCAGTTCTCGGACGTGTTCGGACGGATCGCCGCACTTTCGCCTTCGATTTGGTGGGGCCAAGGCTGGATTCACCGATACGCCGAGGACGTAAGCATCGCTCACCGGCCGCGAATCTGGATGGATGCGGGAACGCGCGAGGGTGCGCGGCTCATTCCCACGGTCGAGAGACTTCGCGATATTCTTTTGCATCGCGGTTGGACTCTCGATCGAGACCTTCGCGTCGAGATCGTGGAGGGCGGAGAGCACAACGAAGCCGCCTGGGCAAAACGTGTCGGACCATTCCTTCAATTTCTGTTTCCCGCGCAGGAGTCCACTGTATAATCCGCGCTTCCTGATTCGCGCGGCGGCTGAAGAACCGATCCGCGGATTCGCCGGAGATTCCTGATGCCGGGCAAGAAACCACTCACCGTCCTTTGCCTTACTTCTTACGAGAAAGGGCAGGAGTTCATGCGGGCCTGCAAAGAGCAGGGAGCTCGCGTGCTGCTCGTGACCGTAGAAAAACTGCGCGATGCAGACTGGCCGCGAGAATCACTCGAAGAAGTCTTCCTGATTCCCGGTGAGATCCCGTTGCAGGATCTGATCTATTCCGTCAGCTACATCGCGCGCACGCGGCCAATCGATCGAATTGTGGCGCTCGATGAATTCGACATGGAGAATGCGGCGGCGCTTCGCGAGCACCTGCGCGTTCCTGGAATGGGGCTTACGACGGTGCGGTACTTTCGGGACAAGCTGGCGATGAGATCGCGAGCGCAGGACGCGGGGATTCTTGTTCCGGAATTCGTGCACGTGTTGAACTACGATGCGATTCGAAACTATCTCGCGCGTGTCCCGCCGCCCTGGCTTTTGAAGCCGCGATCGCAGGCTTCGGGTATCGGGATGAAGAAAATCGAGAAGGCGGACGAGCTATGGCCCTGGCTCGATCAACTCGGCGACCAGCAATCATTCTATCTGCTGGAACATTTCGTTCCCGGCGATGTGTTTCACGTGGACAGTATCGTGTCCGAACGCAAAGTGGTTTTTGCCGAGGCTCACGCCTATGGAAAGCCGCCGTTTGAAACGGCGCATTACGGGGGCGTGTTCACCACGCGGACGCTTCCGCGAACTTCAGCGGAATCGAAATCGTTGCTCAAGCTCAACAAGGAGGTAATCGAAGGCCTCGGGCTCGTACGCGGCGTGGCGCACGCGGAATATCTTCGCGCTCACGAAGATGGAAGATTCTATTTCATTGAGATTGCATCGCGAGTGGGCGGAGCCTACATCGCGGACGTGGTGGAAGCGGCGACTGGCGTGAATCTTTGGCGCGAATGGGCGAAGATCGAGATTGCTGGCGGAAAAGAGCCTTACGCGCTGCCGGAGCACAGGCGAGATTACTCTGGAGTGATCCTCTCGCTTGCACGACAGCCCGAGCCTGATACTTCGGGCTACACTGAGCCCGAGATTCACTTGCGNNGCGGAACTGCTCGAATCGTACATGCTTCGCTTCCGCGACGACTTCCTGGCCACGCAACCCATTCCTGATAAACCGACCGCCTAGACGCTCCCTGCATCTCCGTTCGCGTACGCAAGAAAACGTTGTCGTCCCGAACGAAGTGAGGGATCTGCAGTTCGTATGGAAAAGCACTATCACGTCGTTGTTCTCGTTGACCCAGAGCCCGGAGGCCCCCGCCTCCGGGACCCAGCTTCCGATGCGCTCCCGGCACTAATTGACACAAGCATGACGCCAAAGTAAAGTCATCCGCAGTTCCCGACAGTGCGCGATCTTATCGAGCATAGGGGTGGATGCTCGAATAGGAACGCTGAGGTTTCAGGCTGTTCCCCATGGGCATTTCGACAGTGAGACGTCTACCCAGAACCGGTCCCGCTTTGCCTTTTGCTTTTCTTATCACTTTTCTTGGGCTCTGCTGCGTCGGAATTGTGGTTCCTTTAGGCGCGCAGACCCCGCCTACTTCTGCGCCACCAAGTTCCGCTTCGCCGTCACCGAATTCGGGCGCCGCGCCACTGCCGGCTCCAGAGCCGCAGTCATCTTCGGCGCCGGCATCTTCGCCAACGACGACACCGCAGGATACAAAGGCCGCTGGCGAGCCCGTGGCAGAGATGAGCACGCACGAGTCAACAGCGACATTCAAGGTGCCTGTAAACCTGGTTCTCGTACGCGTTGTTGTGCGCGACGGGACGGGGCATGCCGTGGCAGATCTGAAGAAGGACGACTTCCAACTTTTCGATAGCCGCAAGCCGCAAATCGTCACACATTTTTCTGTCGAAAGGCCCGCGGCACCAATTCAACCTACGCCCGCGTCGAAATCGCGGGCCGAGGCGGATGAAACCGGCAAGACGCCGGGGCCTGTCGCGTTGCCATCGCGATTTGTCGCGCTGCTTTTCGACGACGTGCACTTGAGCATGGAAGATCTCGTGCGGGCTCGGCTCGCGGCAATGCGCTATCTCACGTCTGTGGTCCAACCGTCGGATCGAGTCGCGCTATTCACCGTGTCGGGTCAAGACCAGGTAGATTTTACGGACGACCACGAACAGCTAGGGAAAAAGTTGGCTGTGCTCACACCTCGCGGGGTGACGGCGGGCGACGCGACAGGAACCACTGGCTGTCCGGCTATGAATTTTTATCAGGCAGATCTTATCGTGGATCACAACGATCCCCTAGCGCTCGCTGTCGCGACCGCAGATGCTCTCACATGCGCGTTCAGCAACGACACGCGGATGTCAAATGCCGCGCAGAGTCTTGCGACGTCCACCGCATACAGCATGGTTTCGGCCAGCAACGTGTTGATGGACTACTCGTTTCGGCGGCTGCAGGAAATTATTCGACGCATTTCAGTGCTGCCGGGGCAGCGGAGTATTGTGCTGGTTTCTCCGGGATTTCTATTTAACGGACGCGAAGTAGATGTCGGAGATTTGATTGACAAGGCCACACGCGCGAATGTGCTGATTAATACGCTCGATGCGAGAGGTCTGTATACGCCTGACGACGGGCAGGACGTTTCGCGGGAGTACACGAGTTCGGCGACCGTCGCAGGTCCTAAGAGCGTGTATTACCTTACCTCTCAAAATATGCAGGCGGACATTTTGGAAGAGCTTGCCGACGGCACGGGCGCAGTCTTTTTTCACGACAACAATGATCTCGATGCGGGGTTTCGGCAGGCTGCGGGAGCGCCGGAAGTATCGTATCTGTTGGGTTTTTCGCCCATTAGCCTGAAGCTTGACGGCCGATTTCACGAATTGAAAGTGACGCTCGCAACCAAACAAAAATATACGATCCAGGCTCGCCGGGGATACTACGCGCCGAAGCACAGCACCGATCCGGCGGAAGTTGCCAAGCAGCAGATTGAAGAGGCGGTGTTTTCGCAGGAGGAAATTCACGATCTTCCCGCCGAGCTTCATACGCAGTTCTACAAATCGGACAAGTTCGATGCGCAACTGGCCGTATTGACTCGCGTGAACGTGAATCGTCTTCAATTTCGGAAGGAAGACGGGCGAAATAAGAACAATCTGACGATCGTAGCGGCGTTGTTTGACCGCAACGGCAATTTCATTACCGGCAATGAGAAAACGATTGAGCTGCGCCTCCGCGACACGACATTGGCGAGGCTGGAGCAAACCGGAATGACGGTGAAATCGAATTTCGACGTCAAGCCCGGCGCGTACATGGTGCGCATGGTCGTACGAGATTCGGAAGCGTCGCTAATCTCGGCGGAAAATGGAATGGTTGACATTCCGTATTAAGGGAGGACGCCATGAAATCTCGGCAATTAATTGTCCTTGTCGCGATCTTCGCTATCGCGGCCGTTACGGCGTGGTTTGCATGCCGCGGCGCCGGGTTGACGGCGCTCGCTCAATCGCAGCAATCTCCCGCGAATAACGCTTCCACACCTCCCGCTTCTCAATCCGCTCCATCGCAGCAAGTGGCTGGGGCGCCGGGAGCGGCTGGAGCGCAAGACCAGGCGCCGGCCGGGCAGGGACCCGTGATTCGTAGTGAATCGCGGCTGGTTCGCGTGGACGCGATTGTCACCGACAAGAAGGGCAACTACGTCACGGACCTGACCGCCGACGATTTCAAAGTTTTCGAGGATCACAAGCAGCAGAAAGTGAACAGCTTTTATTTCGGCGCGGATGCGGCCGGGCCCGAAGCCGCGCGGCGCCATTACATGATTCTTTTCTTCGACAATTCCACGATGGATTTCGGCGATCAGGCGCGCGCTCGTAGCGCAGCCGCGAAATTCATAGATTCAAACGCGGGCCCGGATCGTGTGATGGCCATCGTCAACTTTGGCGGCGTTGTTCAAGTGACTCAGAACTTCACTCCTGATGTTGCGAGGCTCAAAGCGGCCGTGTCGGGACTAAAAAGCTCTGCCGTCACCCCGAATGCGCCCGCGACGGATACTTCCGGCGTCTCCGCGACGACCACGCCCGGGCTGACATCCGACACCTCTGGCGGATTCTCCGCCCCGGGTGGGCTCACATCGCTGAGCGGCGAGGAGGCCAACTTTGGCGCCCGCACTGTATTGATCGCGTTGCGCGATCTGGCCAAAGATCTTGCGTCAATTCCCGGAAGAAAGACTCTTGTTTTTTTCACCGCGGGATTTCCGGCTACAGAAGAAATTATGTCGGAACTCACAGCTACGATCGACACATGCAATAAAGCCAACGTCGCGATATATCCGCTGGATGTTCGCGGGCTTGTGGCGCCGGGCGCATCGCTGCGCCGGGATGAACTCGATCGAACCATGCCCACATATGATTCGACGAAACCACGCCAATCGAGCGGATTCACATCGCAACCGACGCTGGTTCTCGCGGCGTACCGCGTCCCTGGTTCACCGATTTGGGCCGCACCTCAGCACGGAGGCGGTGGGACCGGTGGAGGCGGGACGGGTGGAGGCGGCGGCCACGGTGGTGGTGGCACCGGCGGTGGTGGTACGGGCGGAGGCGGCACGGGTGGCGGAGGCAAAGGCGGCTCCGGCGGCGGAGGTGGCAAGGGAGGCGCTGGAGGCACAGGAGGAGGAGGACGAGGTGGCGGCGCAGGGAACCCCGGCTCGCCCCTGGTTAATCAGCCGCGATCTATCGTGCCGTCGTTTCCAAATTTGCCGAGCAATAATCAGCAGGTTCTGTGGATGCTCGCCGAAGGCACGGGCGGATTTCCGATTCTAAACACAAACGACCTGCTCTCGGGTCTCGACAAAATTGCGCGCGACCAGAGTGCCTACTATCTTCTGGGTTACGCGCCGGAGGAATCTGCGGACGGATCCTGCCACACACTGAAAGTGAAAGTGGATCGCGGCGGAACGAATGTGCGGTCTCGCAGCGGCTACTGCAACGTGAAGCCTGCCGACGTCCTCGCAGGCCGGCCGGCGGAAAAGGCGCTCGAAGCGCGCGCGAGCGGTTCGGTTCCCGGCAATATCGGAGGAACGCTCGAAGCGCCATTTTTCTATACGGCGCCCAACGCTGCGCGAGTGGATCTCTCTATGAATATCGTGTCTTCATCGGTCGAGTTTGCGAAAGCGAAAGGTCGATTTCATTCCGACGTCAACATCCTTGGAATCGCCTACAAGCCGGACGGCACAGTAGGCGCGCGTTTCAGCGATGCTGTAACTCTGGATTTCGACAAAGACGAATTGAAACATTTCACCGACGCGCCCTGGTATTACCAGAATCAATTCACGCTTGCGCCGGGCCAGTATCGCTTGACGATTGCTCTATCTTCCGGGGGGCAGAGTTTCGGAAAGTACGAAATGCCGCTTTCGATCGAGCCGTACGACGGCAAGAAATTCACTCTCAGCGGACTGGCGCTGAGTAATACCGTGCAGAAAGTGGCCGATTCGGGCACCGATCTCGACGCGGTGCTTATGGAAGATCGAACGCCGCTGATCGTGAGGGATTACGAAATCGTGCCGTCCGGCAGCAATCATTTCAAGAAGACGGACAAAACTGTGATTTATACGCAAATTTACGAACCGCGCTTGTCGGCTGCGAATCCACCCGCCGTGCGAATCGGCTATCGTATCGTTGATCCGAAAACCGGGAAGCAAATGATGGCGTCTGGCGCAATCGAAACCGACACATTTATCGTGAAAGGAAGTCCGGTGATTGCGATGGGCTTGAAAGTTCCATTCGATGACCTGCCGCCGGGTTCTTATCGTTTGGATATGCAGGCTGGCGAAGTTGGAGGAGAGCGCACTCCGGTCCGCTCAGTCAATTTCGTCGTCGAGTAGGCGCCAATAGAAATCCGAGCGGCGCGGTTTTATTCCGTGGCGTTCCTCCGTCAAGATGAAAATTTCCGGGTACTGTCCTTCCGCACAAAGAGTGGCCCGTTTGGCCAGTTCGCTCGCCTGACCTCCTCCTGCACCACAGGGTAATAGACTCCCCGGTACTCATAAACTAGGATGCGCTGCAACGACGGGCCCACCTTCCAGGTCCGGCGCGAAAAGAAATACAGGTTTCAAAGTTCGCGCGGTTTGGGAGGGCAGTTTGGCCCGTTTGATGTGAGCCCACTACCCGGCTTCAGGCCCACAGGCAAACCAGCCTGCCACAGAGAAGTTCACAGAGGCATTGACTAACTAACCCGGCACGGAGCCGTGTTCCCCCTGTAACGGTGTCATTTCGGAGAGAGGGCGGACTTGACCCGAAACGGAGCAACCGAAGCGCACTGCAGCCAACGAAATAAAGTGTGTCGTAGATGTGCCGAAATATCTTCTACAGGAGGGCGGACATGAAAAATTCCTCGTTTGTGCTGGCAGCACTGGCTCTGCTGCTAGCTACAGTTTCAACTACGTACAGCCAGCAAGGACGACAAGGTAATCCCGGCCAAAAGGGACAGCAGGGAGCGCAAGATCCTGGCCCGCGCGGCGCGCCAATTGGCGCCGGTCTGCCGGTGCAGGGATTATCCACTGAAGAAGTAGATTATTTCACTAACGGATCGAACCGTTTTCAGGCGGTGGAAACTGTGCCGACCGGTTTGGGTCCGGGCTTCAATATGAATTCATGCTCGGGATGCCACGCGCAGCCGGCAGTCGGGGGATCAAGTCCGAGTGCAACAGCCTATCCGAATCTTGGACCAAACCCGCAGATCGCCGTAGCGACTCTTGATGACGCGACCAACGCGATTCCATCGTTTATCACCGCCGATGGCCCTGTTCGTGAAGCGCGCTTCATCTACACCACCAATCCGAACGGGAGTCTCACCAATACTCCTGATGGAGGTGTCCACGATGTTTTTACGATTGCCGGCCGCGGAGACGCCCAAAGTTGCCAGCTTCAGCAACCTAATTTCGAGCAGGCACAGGCCCAGGGAAACGTAATCTTCAGGATTCCCACGCCGCTCTTCGGGCTGGGCATGATCGAAGCGATTTCGGACGAAACGATCATGTACAACGCGCAGGTAAACGCGTCCCTGAAACAGCGGCTGGGGATTTCTGGCCAACCAAACCGGAATGGAAACGACGGAACGATTTCCAGATTCGGTTGGAAAGCTCAGAACAAGTCGCTGAATCTCTTTGCCGGCGAAGCCTACAACGTCGAGATGGGAGTTACGAACGAATTGTTTCCTGACGAGCGAGGCTATCCGCCAAATCCTGTTCCGCAAAGCTGCTTGCTGAACGTCACGCCGGAGGACGGGACGAATTTCCTCGCGCCCGGCAGCGATTCCGCCGCCGTTCCGAGCGACATCGTCATGTTCGCAACATTCATGCGGATGCTCGATCAACCCGCGCCTGCGTGCACGGGCACTGGTTGCTCTCAGTCCGTTCAGAATGGCGCCCAGGTTTTTTCCGCGGTCGGGTGCGCGCTGTGCCATACGCCAAGCATGCAGACAGGGCCGTCGTATTACGCGCCTGCCGGGCTTAGTAATGTAACTGCAAATCTGTTCTCGGATTTACTCGTTCACAATATGGGCACCGGACTTGCCGACGGCGTCAGTCAGGGCACGGCCGGACCGTCGCAATTCCGCACAGCTCCGTTGTGGGGAGTTGGCCAGCGAGTTTTCTTCCTGCATGACGGCCGCACAGCTGACTTGCAGCAGGCAATTCTCGCTCATGCAAGTTCGGGCTCCGAAGCGAACGGGGTAATCGGCCAGTTTCGCGGGCTCACGCAAAATCAAAAGCAGGACTTGCTGAACTTCCTGCGGTCCCTGTAAACCGCTGGCGGGGTGCCGCTAAGTATTCGCTGCACCCCGCTAGCACCACAAGCTTGCCAGCACTACAACCCCGCTAATACGGCCTCGCTACCACTACGACTTCGCCTGTATGGCGACCTCGCTTACAATAATGTCGAGAAACGCTGAGATTGCCGCAGCTTTCGGAACGAAAAATATCTGGGCCGTTCATATTGGGAACTCGGATCGATCCACAACATCAGGCGCTGTTGGAACTCTCAAATGTGACCGTGATGCGCGGCGCTCGCACAGCGCTCCACGACATCACACTTCGCATTGCCGCGGGCGAACATGTCTGCATTCTGGGTCCGAACGGATGCGGAAAATCCACGCTAATCAAAACCATCACGCGAGAATGCTATCCGCTGGCGACTGAAAAATCGCGGATTCTGATCCTCGGCAAGGCGCAATGGGATATTTTCGAGCTGCGCTCGCTGCTGGGAATTGTCTCGCCCGACCTTTTGGCGTCGTGCACAACGGATGCGACTGGCCTCGACGTCGTGCTCTCGGGTTTCTTCAGCAGCATTCGAATTTTCACTCATCATCAAATCGAACCGGAACTTATCGCTCGCGCGCAATCGGCGCTGGCACGCTTAAATGCCTCGCACCTGGCCGCGAGGCCTGTCGCTGAATTATCGTCGGGAGAAGCAAAGCGAGTACTGCTCGCGCGTGCGCTAGTCCACGATCCGAAAACACTGCTGTTCGATGAGCCCGGAACGGCGCTGGACATAGAAGCGCAGCGCCATCTTCAGGAAACCATGAGAAGTTTGGCACGGCAGGGAATTGGTATCCTGCTCGTCACTCACCATATTTCGGACATCATTCCGGAGATTGATCGAATCATTTTCCTGCGTGAAGGACGAATCCTCGCCGACGGGAGCAAGAGCGAACTACTCACCGAAAAGCGCCTAGCTGATCTCTTCGGCGTCGCAGTAAAAATCGCTCGCCAGGACGGTTTCTTCCATCTCTGGTGACCCCGCAATCGCGGCGTCCGAGGGTCAACCTGGGTCATGCGGACTCGGTGGGAACCCCTGCCCACCATCTTCGAGTGGGCCTCTCGCGTGCCTTTAGGTGGGAGCCCCCTGCTTCAGCNNCAATCCGTCCTGCGCTACTCGCACAACGCCGCAGCCCCCGCAATTCCAGAATCGCCCGCGTAGCGCGCGTGCACGATGGGGATTTCTAGCGGCCACGGATTGACGCACCACGCCGGCAATTTCTCATTGATGCGGCCAAAGAACGGCGCCAGCATCGTCGCCACCCCTCCGCCAATTACAATAATCTCCGGCTCGAGCAGGTCAATGATGTTTCCGATCCAGACTGTCAGCAGGTCAGCCGTGTCTTCGAGCGTCGCTATGGCGATTGGATCGCCGGCGGCGAAGGCTTCGCCCACCATTTCGCTGGTGACGGCGC
>PMAA01000033.1:51396-51643 GCA_003152355.1 Acidobacteriota bacterium
GTGGCCGCCTTCACCAGCGGCGCCGGTGCGTCCATGATAAATCTTGCCGTCCAAAATCATGCCCGTGCCGATTCCTGTTCCGAGCGTCGCGTAGAACACGATTCGATATCCGCGCCCCGCGCCCCAGCGCACTTCCGCGAGCGCGGCAGCCTTGGCATCATTTTCGAGGCACACCGGCAAGCCGTACGCCCGCTGAATTTCTTCCACGAGCGGATAATTTCTCCAACAAGGGACGTTCGGCGGATTA
>PMAA01000125.1 GCA_003152355.1 Acidobacteriota bacterium
TTTTTGGCTGTCTTATCGGCCGTATGAAGCGAAAGATGCCACTCGCGAATGGTTTATCGGGCCTGTGCTTACCTGGCAGCATTCGCAGGACGACCAAATTGCCGGACTGACACAGCACGGAAGCGGAGGTGACGTGTTACTCGCGGGGGTTACGACTTACGCGGGAGTTCGTCCCGGGATGCATCTTTGGCTGGGGATGGATTGGGACGTGGCGCATTCCACGGGTGCGCTGTTCATGCCCGTGCGCCGCCATATTAGTTTTGGAATCACACAGCAGTTTCGGATGCATCTCTGGTGGAAGGAGGAACGATGAATACGAAAAAACTCGCGCTACTTGCTTTGCTCGGTTTGATGTTCGTACCGACGGCTCAGGCGCAAATCAAGCATATCGAAATGCGCGTCGAAGGCATGACCTGAAACTTTTGAGCATACGGGGTGAAACAGCACCTCGGACGCCAGTCTGGCGTTCAAAACGTCGAAGTCAGCCTAATTGATGGGAAAGTTGACGTGACGCCGAAAGAGGATGGGCAGATTGACCCCGCTCAGCTTCTGAAGGCGACGTATGACAGTGGTGTGACCGCCGCAGAGATGGATATGACCGCACAGGGAAAGATCGTGAAGGACTCTTCGGGCAATCTGGCATTACAGGTTGAACCCAATCAGTCGTTTGCGTTCGCGCCGAACGAATTGTCGAAAGGGCTTGAATCCCTTGTGGATTCCCAATCGGTGGTCACAGTTCGTGGTCAGTTGTACAAGAAGCCTGCGGGGAAAAAGAAGGCCGACGCTTCGGTTCCCCTGAAGCTTCTGATTCTCGAAGTGCAAAAGAAGGAATAGATGTTGAGAAAAAATCTGTTTCTGAGTATCGCTGCGATTGTGCTTGCCGGACGCTCACCACATCCGGCGGGCTCACCTCAGCCAAAAGTGGCAGTTATCGCAGCAGGTGATATTGGTTCCCAATTGCCTGACTTCACCGTTAAGGATTTGCAAGGACACGAAATTTCCTCGGCTGACCTGCGCGGCAAAGTGGTGCTGATTGATTTTTGGGCGACGTGGTGTCAACCATGCAAGAAAGAGATGCCGGGGTATCAGAAGCTTTTGGATCGGTATGGCTCTCGCGGTTTCGCGGTTGTTGGATTCAAGTTCGACACGATGATGGATACGGAAGACCCCGTGCTGTTCGCGAAGGAAATCAGAGTTCGCTATCCCCTCGCGGCCGCTGCGAATGATCTGAAGGAAAAGTTTGGCGGGATTCAAGGATTGCCGACCACGATGCTTTACGACCGCCAAGGAATACTGCGGCAGAAGATTATTGGATTTGAATACACGGATGTCATTGAATCGGAGCTAAAGCCACTTCTCTGAATGGCATCGTTACTGAAATGAAGCCTCTGACGATCTTCGGACTGATTGCCGTGACCGCGATGCTGGTTTCGTACGCACTGGAGAAGCGCAGCCACTGGTTCATTTTGGTTTTCGCGTTATCGTGCGCGCTGGGATCAGCTTACGGTTTCCTGCAGGGCGCGTGGCCATTCGGAATTGTGGAAGCGATCTGGGCGGTGGTAGCACTTCTGCGGTGGCGATCGGTTGCTTTTCAAGCGAGGTGAGTCTTCGTCACACCGCCATGCAATCGGCGCCGAGACCGCTCTTGAATGTGAGACTGGCGACAAAAACCGATGCGCGAAGAAATCACCAGAGATTAATTGTGATTACCTGCTAGGACTAGCAGCGCTGCTAGCGTTGCTGTTTTTTGGTCTGTGGTCCAGGGCGGGCCGAGGGAGCGGCCAGCGGCGTTGATTTGTTGCGAAATGCGGGTGGCTGCTTTGCCGAATGTTTTGCGGGCGCGCTCTTCGAGGTCGCGCTGGCGGAGGCCAGTGACGGGAATATCGAGGCTCTCGGATGCCTTTGTGAAGGCTTCGCGGAAGAATTCGCCCTCTGCGGCATGAAGCAGAGGATGCGCGGAAAGAATTTTTGCGAGAGGCGGGAGCGGGCGGCCTGAGGCCAAGATTACGGCGGAAGCTACGACGCGATATTTGCGGGCGCGCAGTTCATTTACCACATCCTGAATCGCTGCTGCTGCGAGGCTTTTTGACGCGGCGAAACAGTCTTCGATAAATTTCTCCGCTGCTGGAAGTTCGAGATCCTTTGCGAAGTGATAGGGCTGGATGGCGCCGGGCGCGCCGGGAGTCGTGAGGGTGATGCGGCGGCGGTGGATTATCTCCACTTTGCCGGCGCTCTGAGAGACGGCGACGAGAGCGCCCCAACCGGAGTGCATTCGAACGCCGATGGCTGCGCGATTCATGTGTGGGGATTGTACGCGAATGTTGAAGCGTGTTCGTGAAATCTCAAAGATCGAATCGAGGCAGGTGAGAAATCGAGCCACCCACCCTTCGCGTTGCGAAGGATGGTGCACCCTGTTGCGTGGTTCATGTGTGAGGATTGCGGGGAAAAAGACGGCGCGTCTTTCAGATTCATCGGGCAGCTTTATCTGAAAGACGCGTGCTGAGATTGAGAAGTTAACTCGCGGCTGTGGCTTTGGGTAGCGACAAGGCGCCGATTTGCATCAACAAGGCCGCGTTGTCCGCGTAGAGACGCCCTTGAATCGCTTTGCCGTTGCGCAATTCAATGACGTTGCAGCTGGGCACGACGACGCTCTTGTTCGTCGCGGGAATTCCGGCGAAGGTGCCCTTGTGCGTGCCGGTCGCGCGTGATTGGGTGACAATAAAATTTCTGCTGGAAATGATTTGAACAATTTCTAGGCGCAGATCGGGGAAGGCGGCAAAAAGCATCTGCATACTCTGGCGTACACCTTCAGGCCCGCGGATGGGGCCGGCGACATTTCTGACTGTCCCACGTAGGACTCGTCTATTCGGCTCACGTAGGTATCAACATCGTGAGCGTTCAAAGCGGCAATCTGCTGTTTCGCGTATTCGATATTTTCGTTTTCAGCCATTCGAGGACTCCCTTTTGGATTGTCGTGCGGTGGGGACTATACACCCGTAGCAATCTGAATGTAAGGCTGCATGCGTTGTAGCGCTGAGGCGCCGGAGACTAAAGCCGCAATGCGATGTAGACGAGATAGGCGGCCAGGACCAGGCCGAACAACGCGACGAGAATGCCTACGAGGTCTACAAGAAAACCGGCTGGCTCGAAATTTCCTGATTCCAACTGAGCGCGCGTGCGGCGATAGCGAAGTAAGCCAGCGAGGGTCAACGCCACCCCGCCGATAATCGCGATCGTGCCGAACCAAACGGAAAGGCCAGCGCCCGCGGACACGTGACCTTGAATTTGCATGAATTCGCGAACGGCAATGGAGAAGCGGCCGATCGCAAATCCGAAAACGACGATGGCGATGCCGGTGCGCACCCAGGCGAGAAAGGTGCGTTCGTTTGCGAGATGGTCTCTCGAGAGATCGGAAGTCACGCCTGCGGGCGACGGATTTTCGTTCGGCTTTGGCTCGGCCATGAATCCTCGGTGAATTCGATGCGATATTGCCGCGGACCGCTATTTTACGGCTTCCGCGACCAATGGGCCGACTCCGGCGATGTTTTTCACCAAGTCGCCCGGGATTTCGTGTCGCCGCTTGAGATAGTCGGGGCTGTTGTAGGAGAGCCAGACTTTGGCATCGGCATCTTCCCAGGCTAGCGCTTTTAACGGCAGATCAATCGCGAGCGTCGGAGCAGCGACCATTGGAGGCGTGCCGCCTTTCGGATTGCCGAAAATTATGAGTTGAGTGGGGCGCATCTTCAAGCCGACTTTTTCGGCTTCGCCGCTGTGATCAATGCGAGCAAAAACGGTGAGATTTTTTGTTTGCAGTATGGTTTCGAGCCGCTTCAGAGTTTCGGGAACTGAGTAGGGACTCTTGACGTGAACCATTCCGTTATCCGGCAAGGTCATGTGCGTTCTCCAAAAGCTCCAACTCACAAGCGCTATACAATTAGCTCCGCTCTCCGATGTACCACGGTGCATTCACCGTAAAGATACGCTCGTTGCCTTTGGCAATTAATACCCATTCCAGAAGACGGGCACGCTGATTGTGGAAGAAGTACTCATACCATTTGCTTTCGATGAGCTCGGGAATGACGACGACGATCGTGCGAGAGGGATGCTTTTTCGAAAGGTCGAGAATGAACTGGACGGTGGGAATGATGACGAAGCGATAGGGCGAAGAAAGGACCTTGAGTTTGGGCGGTTCCTTGCCTGCGTCGCGGAAGGGTTGATCGACGTAGCGGTCCCAATCCGCGCGAAGCAACTCGGAGTACTCGCCGATCTCGACGTGAATGGCGATCACTTGCGGCGAAATCCGAGAGGCAAATTCAATGGCTTGGCAGCTGATTTTGCTCCAGCGGTCAATCGGAATGACGGCGATGGGGGGACTGAGAAGTTTCGCGCGAACGGGAACCCTGGACGTGGTGAGGACCTTTATGTTGTGGTAGTGGCGGCGGACAACGATGAATATGAAAATCGTAAATGGAATGAAAATCACCGTGATCCAGGCGCCTTCGACGAATTTCGCAACCAGGACGACGATTACGGTGATGCCGGTAACGAACGCGCCGAGCCCGTTAACCAGTGCGCTCTTTAGCCAATGCGGACCGCGATGTTTCCGCCAGTGCGCGACCATCCCGGCCTGAGAGAGCGTGAAGGCCAGAAAGGCGCCGACGGCGTAGAGCGGGATGAGCCTATCGGTGACACCCCCGAAGGAGATGAGAAGACCGCCGCAGAGCAGCGCCAGGACGACGATGCCGTAGGTATAGACGAGACGCCGGCCGCGATAGCTGAAGACATGCGGAAGATAATCATTTTGCGCGATGGCGCGGCAGAGCCGCGGAAAATCGGCGAAGGCGGTGTTGGCGGAGAGCGAGAGAACGATAAGGATTGAGGCGATCGTAAGGTAATAGAAAACGCCTTTGCCGAAAACGGAGCCAATGAGCATGGAGAGAAGACTCTGGTATCCAGGCTGGCCCGGATCTGTTGCGACGATGCCGTAAACTTTCACGAGATAGGAAATTCCAGCCAGCATTACTGTCAGGATAAAAATAATTACAGTAAGAGTGCGCTGGGCGTTCTTCACGGCAGGCTTGCGGAAGGCTTTCACGCCGTTGCTAACAGCCTCGACTCCAGTCAGTGCCGTGCAACCGCTGGCGAAAGCCTTGAGCAGCAGCCAGTAGCTGACGGCTTCGGTCATGGGCGGCGGAGGCGGAAGGGCGGCTATCGGCGTTGGATGGCCGTGGCTCAAGAGAACGCGGAGAATGCCCGCGGCGATGGTGATGAGAAGTGTGCCGACAAAGAGATAGGTGGGAACCGCGAAGACAACGCCGGCTTCGCGCACTCCGCGAAGATTGATGATGGTGATGAGGATCAGAATTCCGACGCACATGGAAGTCGTGTGCGGCAGCAACGACGGAACGGCGGAGACCAATGCTCCGACGCCCGCGGAAATGCCTACGGCGGCCGTGAGAATGTAATCGGCGAGGAGCGCAGCGGCGGCGAGCAGGCTGGCGCGTGCGCCGAGGTTGAAGCGCGCGACGGTGTACGATCCGCCGCCGTTGGGATAAGCGGCGATCGTCTGGCGATACGAGAAGTAAACGATCACTAGCAACGTGATGATGGCGACGCTGATCGGAATGAGATAACGGACGCCGAGGATGCCGAGGGGAATCAGAAGGCTGAGGCCTGCTTCCGGGCCGTATGCGGCGGAGCTGAGCGCGTCGAGACCAAAAATCGGAATACCTTTTGAGACGCCGATTTGTTCGGCGCGCTCGTCGCTGGTCTTGATGGGCTTACCGACGACTAAATCAAGAATGTTCATAAGTGGTTCGGGTTTATTCGCAGCTCATACAAGAGAATAGGATTTACCTTCTGCGTGAAAGGTGACTACCGGCAAAGATTAGGGATGGAGATTGCATTCGGTATTCGCTCCAGGATCGCTGAACGATCCGAGCAGACCTACAATAACATCGGTCGGATTTGGAATCACAAAATGGATTCCTGCCGAGTAAACAGCGCCGCCTGCCCCGTGTCTTATCCAGATTTCGAATCGGGACGACAAAAAATTTGCATCCTACGCTGACGTTTTCCTTACGGCTCGCTTATGACTTCCTTATACGCACTCCGCTAGCGTCCCAAGTGATTCGGGGGTGTGGCGATGAAGAAGTTCATTGGCGTTGGAGGATATGCTGCGCTTGCGCTTGTTGTGGTTTTGATTTCGTGGCCCGTACGGGTTGAGGCGCAATCTACTTTCGGGAGTTTACGGGGGTTGACGTTAGACGCGACCGGATCAGCGATGCCGGGGGCAGAAATTGCGATCCGTAATCTGGATGACAATAGTGAATACAAGGCGGTTAGCGGCGAAGACGGCGTCTTTCAGGTCGAGAATTTGAAGCCTGGGCACTACCGCGTGGCTGGCCACAAAGCGGGCTTTGCCGATGCGATCGTTCCGCAGCTTACGCTCGAAGCTCGCCAGGATCTTCGCTTGACTCTGACTTTCTCTGTTGCCAGTCAAAGCCAAACGGTTGAGGTTAGCGCGGCCGCTGAACAAATTAACACTGAGAACGGCACGATCGCCGGCAGTTTAGAGAATCAACAACTGACGCAGCTTCCGCTCAACGCCAGGGCGGTTTCGACGAGCCCGCTGGCGGCGCTCGCGCTTTCTCCCGAGGTGCAGTATGACTCGCAGGGGAATATTTCCTTAGGCGGAGCGACATCTTCGATGGTGGGCTATTCCGTTGATGGCATCTCGACGGCGAACGTGCGGCAGAATGGCGCGCTGCAAGATGCCTATCCATCCTCTGAAGGGATAGAAGAGCTGAGGATCACATCATCGAACAACAACGCGGAATTTGCGCAGGTTGGCGACGTGACCTTCACAACGAAGAGCGGCACCAATAAATTTCACGGGAGTCTCTTCGAGTACTTGCAAAACGACGCCTTCGACGCCAAGCCGCTCAATTTCGACGTGAAAGTGCCGAAGCGCTTCAACACGTTTGGCGGCAGCCTGGGCGGGCCGGTAGAGATTCCGAAGCTTTTCAAAGGCGACGGCAAGACTTTCTTTTTTTTCGACTATGAAGCGAATCGCAGAAGCATCTCCGCGGCCGAGCAGTATCTCGTGCCGACCCAGGCGGAACGAAATGGCGATCTCAACGGATTTATTACGGCAAGCAATCCGATGCCGTTCACGAATCCGATGACGGGGCAGCCCACGGCTATTTTGATCGATCCCACAACCCATCAGCAGTTCATTGGCTGCAATGGCGGCCAACCGAATGTGATTTGCAACTCCGGCGCGAACAACCGGATTAGCCCAGTCACTCAGGCGCTCTTGAATTTCTATCCCCTGCCGAACGCGAACCTGAGCGTGGCCAATCCTTCCTTCAATTACGAAACGCTTGCGCCGACGCCTTCAGATACGAATGGCTGGGACATCAGACTCGACCGGGCGATTACTTCCAAACAGCAGGTGTTCGCGCGCTTCAACTGGAAAAATCTGCTGACCGGCGTGGCCAATCCGCTTCTGCCGAATGATGTGGACTCGGAGCACAATCGCGGCCTGCTCGTTTCCTACAACTACGCGATCAGCCCCAAATGGATCAACGAATTCCGCTTCGGCTTCACGAATGCGTTGGTGAACGTGAACTTTCCGATCGTGGGAAGTGCGGCGATTTCGCAGTTAGGCTTGCAAGGAATTGATATCAGCCAACATCCGACCGGCCACGCGTTTCCGACGTTTAATTTTAGCGATGGCAGCGGATTCACGCCCATCGGAAGAGATCGAGCGGGGATTACGCAGTCGCAAACGCTCGAGTATACGGACAACGTGACACGGCAGATGGGCAAGCACACGATGCGCTTCGGCGTGGATGTACGGCGCGTGAACTACCAGGACCTGATGTTCTTTGAGCCTTCGGACGACTATGGACTGTTTACGTTCAATCAGGGCGTCTTCACCGGAAGTTCTTTCGGCGACGCTCTCCTGGGCATGCCAAATACGTCCTTCTTTGCGATCACCAGTCCTCAAGTGAATGCTCGGGCGTTTCAGTACAGCGTTTATGGCCAGGACGAATGGCAAGTCAATGACCGCATCACTTTGAATTTCGGGATGCGGTGGGAGTTGCTGCCGCCCTTTACGGAAAATATCGGAGATCTGGGATCTTTCGATCCTCGAAATAACAGCGTCCTCGTGCCGGATGCGCTGCAGAGCACTCTTGCGAATTCGACGGCGTACCAGCAGGTGTATGCCGGATTTCTCGAGTCGTTCAATGCTTGCTCATTGGGCCAGGGCGGTCCGTGCACGAACGTATTGACGGCGAGCCAGGATCATCTGCCGCAGGGGCTCAGGCAATTGTATATGCGCGATTTCGATCCGCGAATCAGTGTGGCGTTTCGACCGTTCCGAGATAACAAGACCGTTTTCCGCGCGGGATTTGGAATTTTCACCGTTTCCACTCTTGGTCCGATGTCGTTCAATAACGCGGGGAACCCGCTATCGGTAGTCCATACGTATGCGAACAACGTGGGAGGAGAGCCGCAATTCCAATTTCCTGCGACGGCGCCTGCGGCGCAAGCCGTCGCTTACGGCGGAGGCACGCTCGACCAAGCCAACGATCCGCTATTCCGGGATCCTCAAGCCACGCAATGGAATTTCACGATTGAGCGCGAGCTTAGCGAGAGCACTTTGCTCCGCGTGAGCTATGTCGGGATGAATTCGTACCGGCTGGCGGTCACTGAGGATCTGAACCAAGTTCATCCTAGCACTGTGCCTTATTCGGCCGGCAATACACCCTATCCGAATTGGTTTACTTTGCTCTCCACCGAGAACGCGGGCTTCGCGAATTATCAGGCGCTTCAAGTGGAGGCCAATCACAAAATGGGGAAGGGAATATTCTTTCAAGGAAATTACACCTTCGCGAAAAATCTTAGCGATGCTCAAGGCGACGCGCCCAGCGGCTTCGCCAGCGAGGTGGCGTACGGACTCGCGGTTTCGAATCGCTTCGATCTTCGCGCGGACCGCGGGAATGTTGAAGGAACGCCTCGGCAGCGCTTTCAACTGAATGGAATCTATCAGATTCCGTTTGGAACGGGGCGCAAGTGGCTCAATAAGCCGGGGTGGAAAAATCTCGCGATCGGAGGCTGGGAAGCCACCACCGTCACGCTCCTGCAAACAGGCCCGTGGCTGACTCCGACGATTAGTCCGGCGCTCGACCAATCGAATACCGACATCGCCAACCGAGGGACTTTGCTGCGGCCGGATTGCGTTGGAAATCCTATCCCTGCAAATCGGAATTCCGCCACGTACTTCAACTCGAGTGCGTTTGCGCAAACTCCCAGTAATGCGGGCCGAATCGGAAATTGCGGAGTGGGAATTTTGGAAGGGCCGGGAACAATCGTGGTTTCGGCTGGATTGGGGAAGACGTTTCCTCTTGGGGAGAAGGCGAGGCTGCGGTTTGAATCGACGTTTACCAACATATTGAATCACACGAACTATGCGCCGCCCGCGGTGGACATCAGCAACGCGCAAACTTTTGGCGTGCTGCAATCGAATCAAACTTCCGCGAATGCGGGGCCGCGAACGGGGCAAATGGCACTGCGGCTGGATTTTTAAGTCGCGGGCATTTGCGGATGCGTCGGGCCATTCGTTTTCTAAAGTCCGTAGCACGCGTGCAATCGTCAAGACGTGACCGGAGAGGTCTTGTCTGAAGTTGCTGCGTTACGTCCCATTGAAGAGCGATCGAGCCTACAACTGCGTGTTACGATGGCGCGCGGAAAATCGCCGGTAGGAAGCCGGCGCTACGATGGCATTGTTGCTAAGCGCGCGAGCTTGAAACAACGAACAGCCGCGATCGGCGATTGAGTTTCAACACAAGACAAAAGGCGAAGATGCCCGGCTGAGGCCGGGCGCTACAAGTGCCGGAGCCTCATTCTTGCCAGTAGCGATGCAAATGCCGGAGCCGGGTTCCTGCCGGTAGCGATGCTGCGGTCACCGCTTTTGTTTGGCTACCCAGTCGCGGACGCGCTTATCGAGGACATCGAGCGGAAGAGCGCCGCCGTTGAGGACTTCGTCGTGGAAGGTGCGGATGTCGAATTTGTCGCCGAGTTGATCTTTGGCGTATTGGCGAAGAGTAAGAATTTGCAGTTGTCCGAGTTTGTAAGTGAGAGCCTGAGCGGGCCACGCAATGTACCGGTCTACTTCACTCTGAACATTCGGCTCGTCCATCGCGGTGTAGCGGTGGAAGTACTCGACCATCTGATCGCGGGACCAGCGCTTTTCGTGAACGCCGGTATCAATCACTAAGCGAATGGCCCGCCACATTTCATTTTC
>PMAA01000163.1:0-562 GCA_003152355.1 Acidobacteriota bacterium
CGGTCGAGTACCCGCATCCTTCTCTCGAACCGGTTCTCGCGCGTACGCTTGGGGTTCCGCTGTTTCAGGAGCAATTGCTGCGCATGGCCATGATTGCCGCGGGATTTACGGGCGGCGAAGCGGAAGAGTTGCGTCGCGCGTTTGGCTTCAAGCGATCGGAAGCGCGGATGAAAGAAATTGAAAAGAAACTCCGCGCGGGAATGATGCGTACAGGCATCGCAGAGGAAGCGCAGGAGATGATCGTCAAATCAATCACTTCGTTTGCGCTATACGGCTTTCCGGAATCGCATGCCGCGAGCTTTGCGCTACTTGCGTATGCGAGCGCATATTTGAAATGCCATTACCTCGCAGCGTTCACGGCGGCGATGCTGAATAATCAGCCGATGGGATTTTATTCGCCGGCTACGATTGTGAAAGATGCGCAGCGGCATGGGTTAAGGGTAAAGCCGATTGATGTGGCGCATTCAGATTGGAAATGCACGCTCGAGTGCGATGGTGAAAATTGGGCTGTGCGGCTGGGGTTGCGTTATGCCAAGGGATTGCGCGAGGAGCCGGCGCAGGC
>PMAA01000163.1:581-7743 GCA_003152355.1 Acidobacteriota bacterium
TTGTGGCAGGTCGAGCGAGTGGCACGGCCTGCGGGGCCGCTGCTCGATGATCCACAGGAAACGCCGGTGAAAGAGGAAGAAATTCCAGGCTGGCCGCCCTTGCCACGAGACACTTCTCCGCTATCGCCGATGACGGACGCCGAGCGGCTCGTCGCCGATTTTCGTGGCACGGGAATGACGGTGGGGCCGCATCCGATGTCCTACTGCCGCGCGGCTATGATGAAGCTCGGAGTTCGGCGCGCGTATGAGCTCGAGCATCTTCCCAACGGGATTCGTTTGCGCATCGCGGGAGCCATCATCGCGCGGCAGCGGCCCGGCACGGCAAAAGGCTTCGTCTTTCTGAGTGTTGAAGATGAAACCGGGATTGCGAACGCCATCATTGCGCCCGATGTGTTTGCGGAAAATCGCGTCACAATTGTGAGCCACCCATTTCTTCTCATCGAAGGCAGACTGCAACATCAGGATAACGTCATTTCGGTGAAAGTCGATTCGGTCGAGGCTCTCTCGATCCCTTCGGCCGCGGCTGCCTCACACGATTTTCACTGAACGCCGTCCACAGCGATCAGATTTTCGGCCAAATCATCTCCGAGGGAGCTCCGGAAGTGTAACGTCATCCCATTCCCGACCGCAAACCGGCTGGCACCCGCAGTCGCTGGCAAAACATGAACGCAGCGCCTCCTTGAGAGATTCATTCACCAACCCCCGAACGGAATTGATCTTAAGCGCTCTTATAAATGGTGAATGGGTTCTCTTCAGTGTTCTGCGCGGTTTTCACCAGAAACTCGGCTTCATCCAAAGCTGCCTTGAATGCTTTGTCGGCCGGCGACATAAAAACAACATAAATCGGCCGTGGTTTCTCACGAAGCGACTGGCGAATATTATCGACCGTTTTAACGAGCGGCATTCCATCACACGGCAGATTAAGGTATAGGACCAACGGTGCCGGCGGCAACGAGAACTCCGTGAAATCCATGCAAACCGATTCAATCGATTTGCACTTCTGTTCAGGACTCGAGTATTTTCGGATGTTTTGCTCCGAGGAGAGGTGAAGCTCGCGCGAGAACTCGATACCAATGATTTTCTTGAAAGGGAACTTCGACGCGAGCAGGAGCGCGCGCCCTTTACCCGACCCTAGATCGATGAATTGAAATTCCCTAAAGTCAATTTCGAGATTCAATACGGCGGCCATGAATCGCGCGGGCTCAATGGCCACGTAATTGGATCCATAAATCCAATTCGGACTTGGAATCTCCAGATCACTCAAGAACGTTACCCCACCGGTGTCCCCATCGGTATCAACGCCATGGGTGACATCGAATTCGCTACGAGTGTTGTCGCGCGAAATCTCCTTGGCAATCCGATGCTCTCGATACAATTGGATCGGCAAGAGCACGCTGCGAAAAATCGATGCGACCACGCCGCGCTTGGCGAACGATTTCTTAATGCGAGGAATGATTGTCTTCATCAGCCGCGGCACAAATTCTCTCCTAGGGTGATCATAACATTCGGCGCTTTCGAACTCTCTCACACGCTGGGCGGCGAGCTAACGCTGGTATGTGCTTCCCCACTACGAAGTTGATTGAGGAACAGCGACGCCGTAGGAGCACTGGCGCGATACCCCCAGGTCACCACGCGACGTCCCTACAACTGGCGGCGAAGATCGGCCGTTGGTGCGGCGCGACATTTGCGCACCGGCAACTGTGCAGGCACAGAGATGTTTCAGCTCGGCACTCGAATTGCAGCATCAGGTTGTAGTTGGCAGCCCGATTCGAGAGTGGGCCTTGCCGGAATACCGGATACCAGAGACCTGGTGGGTTTGCTGTCGGCTCTGTAACTACTTTATTTTAATGGAGTTGCGGCTAGTAAGAGCTGTTCTGGCGGCTAACTTTAGACCAAGATTCACTTAGAGTTGCACGGCAACCTCAGGTTCGAAACTGAAACTGTATGCACATAACTGCTGAACATGTTGGCATCTTTTGAGAAAGCAATTGCCCGTGCAGTAGTCTCAAAGGCTTCGTTTTCTATAAGTTCTATACGGTACAGACCTAGGGACGGATAAGTGCTCAGGTTTGGGAAATTGAGTTGACGACCAGTCACAGTTCGCGTATCAACGAAGCAGCAATATTTTGGGCACTCCAGCGTGTTCAAAAAGTTCGGCACCGTAGGTCGAAACATTCGAAATATCGAGTTCACTAAAAGTTCGCAGCGGTCTCTGCGGACCGTGAATGAGGGTACGGAAATGATAAAGCGGAACAGACAAGCGGGACAGACAATGGCCCTGGTCGCTGTGAGCATGTTTGCGCTGATTGCGCTTATGGGGCTCGCTATCGACATGGGGTATTACCGTTATTTCAGGCGCAAGATGCAGACAGCGGCCGACGGCGCCGCGCTGGCTGGGGCGCTGCAGGTACCCTTTGGTCTGGCGGACATCAAAACCGCCGCGACGTCCGCCGCAACCGAAAATGGATTTACTGCGGGCAACGGAGTGACTGTCACCGTGTCCAATCCCCCTACTGACCCGCCTTTTAACAGCAGTGCCTACCCTACGTACGTCGAGGTGAAAGTCACCGAAAGTCAGCTTCCGACATTCTTCTCCAGAATTTTCGGCGTGACGTCTTTTCCGGGCACTCTCACAACGTCGGCCGTGGCGGAAGGAAGTCTCAATTGCATCTACGCTCTAGATGAATCCAGTGCTACAAGCGTTGTTACCGTGACCGCTGCCATCGTGAACTCAAGCTGCGGCGTCACGGACAATTCGGGTATGACTTTGACGGGTGGATTTACGGGCCTCTGCGCTCCGTCAATCCAGGCTTATGTATCCCCGACTGTCGGCGGTGGGAGTTGCACGAATGGCAAGGACGTGAGTCCGGCTCCGCCGACGAAGCTCTACAAGCAAGTGAACGATCCTTTTGCCTATTTGACGGCACCATGCTCGACAAACGATACGGGGTGTGCCACGGCGACTTATAATGATCCGCCCACAACAGTGTGTCCTGCAGGAACGATCGTCGTCAGTACTGTCAGCAACCCGGAACCTTACAACGCCGCATGGGCCACCACCCCACCTTGCTTTACGCCAGCCGTGACGTTCGCCGCCAGCGCCTACCCTACCTTCGCGGCTGGAAGTACGTTCCTTAATACCCTTACGGTCAATGGTGGGTTTTTGGGGAATGTAACGTTCAAGGGGAGCTCAACGGTACAAACATCGATTCGCGGAGGACTGCACATACAGGGCGGCCTTTTGTCCTCGGTAAACTTCTACCCTGGCGTGTTCGTGATTAGCGGCGGGATATCGGACAATGGTTTCATAAATCTCATGAACTTCAACGAGCCCTGTACCTACCAACGAGGTGTCGCCAACGGATGCGCATCGAGCCCAACCACGATCATTCTAGACGGGGGCGGCATGGGTCTCACCGGGACAATTCCTACCGGCGCCGGAGTGTTCATCTATAACACGGCGGACTTCACTCCAGGCTATAGTGTTGCGTACGGGCCGATTAACGTCAAATTCGGACTCGGTACACTAATGCAAGCACCGACAGGAGGGTCCTGCGGACTATTGCCGGGAGTTTCTTGCGCAGGCATCCTGTTTTTTCAAGACAGGAACAATCCGCAACCAGCCACATTTGCTGCCAACCTAACCTTCGGTTCCGGGACTTCGTTCCTTGAGGGCGCGTATTACTTCAAGGATGCGCCAGTCAACTTCCAGTTTGATTTCGGCGCAAACGCGCAGTACTCGTTTCTTGTGGCCAAGGACATCGATTGGACGTTGGCTTTCACGTTTCGCAACGGCTACCAAAGTCTTCCCAACAACTCGCCGATTCAGGAGGGCACCGCGGTACTGGTGCAATAAGCATGACGAATATTAGTCGCAACGTTAAGAAGGGACGAATGCGCGGCCACTCAATTTGCCCTGATGCATGTCAGCTGGTTCGCCCGCTCAATGAGCGGGGTGTCGCGCTATGGGAATTTGCATTGGTGCTTCCGATCGTGCTGTTCATTGCACTTGGCGTTTTCGACTTTGGAAAGTTGATCTACTTCAGTATCGAGGTGGAAAGCGCAGCGCGTGCCGCCGCGATGTTCGGCGCTCAAAACGCCGGCGAGGCAATAACTAATGCAGCTGGGATCACGCAAGCTGCTTACACAGAAGCGCCGGATATCAAGACCAGCGGCTGCGGTACAGGCCAATCACCCGGAACCGCATGCTTCCTCGGGAACGGTGCGGGTGCATTCGTGGCTACGGGTAATACGGCTTATTACGGCTGCGAGTGCCCGGACGGCACAGACGTAAAATCGGCCAGCACGAGCTGCACCAACTGCTCGGGCGGCCAGCACGAAGTCTATTGGGTCGCCGTACAGACCCAGGCGACTTACAAGCCCTTTTTTCCTTGGAACAATATCGCGTTTACAGGCCTCCCGTCATCGTACAACGTGTCGGGGTATGCGAAGATTCGGTTGGGCGCCCAGTAGCCGCGAGGATCGAACGCACGATCTCAACCGCGAGCTGCTTTGTGACGAATGAAATCGGAGAAACGAATGATTTGCGGAGCCTCGCACGATGTGCAAGACCATGAAAAAACGCTCTAGAACTTCGCGCCAACGCGGATCAACGATGTATGAATTTGCCTGGGTGCTCCCCTTCATACTGCTAACGCTCGGAGCGATGTTTGATTTCGGCCGGACGATGTATGCGTACCACTTCATTTCCTACGCAGCTCGCGAAGGAGCACGTTTTGCGAGCGTCCGGGGTTCGTCGAGCTTTGTGGGCTGCCCAGGCGCGGCAAGCCCGTGCCCGGCAACAGCAGCCAACATTCAGTCTTTCGTACAAAGCTTCGCCCCGCCGGGGCTCACTTACGTTAGCGGTGCCGCGGTTGGACAGACCGGCTTTCTCGGAATTGACCAGACTTCTACAGACCTCTGGCCAGGTACCGGTTCCGATGGCACCGTGAATAGCGGCACGACCTACAGCCCGTGCGGGCCTCCGCCGAGCAACAGCCCTGGTTGCGTTGTCTCGGTCAAAGTGGAGTACTCCGTAAATTTTTTCTTGCTCAACATCTTTGGACGATTGATCAAAGGAAGTTCAGGCCAAGCTAACGTCACAATGGAGAGCACGGCCTCCGAAGTAATCACGCAATAGCATTCCTGCCTGGAACAAACGTTGCGCTTTGAATCGCCACGATCTCACGCTCAGCGGCGGTCGAGCGAAACCTTGATCTGGCGCTCGCAGGCAGAATCCACGTAGGGTGAGGTCCGACTTCGGAACATTCTCCCCATCGTGTTTCGCAACAGGAATACGCGATCGCTGCGCCCAGAACCACCGTCCCCTATATCAAACCCGAGAGCGACGACCTGCGTATCACTCACCAGATTCGCCGAACACCATAGTCATCAAACAATCTGTCCTTGCTGATCATCGGCACGTTTTCGGCGTGAGCCTGAGCGATAAGCATGCGATCAAACGGATCTCGATGGGGACCCTTGAGAAGACCGGCACGGATGGCGTGATGGGAGGAGATTGGCAACTCGGCGAATCCCTCGCGTTCCAGTTCCCCGTGAAAATCTGCCACGAGAGGACCCGCTTCGAGCTTCCCGCCCTCGCTCTTAATCGCAATTTCCCATGCAGACACGGCCGACACGAGGACAGTCGTTTCTTGATTCTGAATGACATTGCGAGCGCGACGAGATAGTTTGCTTCCCCCGTCGAGCCACCACAGCAGAACATGGGTATCGAGCAAGACCTTCACTCAATACCCCACGCAGCTAATTCCGTTTTTGAGATGGGCTTGAAGAACGCCCGAGAGATACGGATCTTTCCTTTGAGCCTGCCAGGGACGCGCCTCTTGCGAGAAGTCGCCAAAGGAACAAGCCGCACTACAGGATGTTTGCCGCGAGCAATGACAACGTCGGTGCCGCTGCAGGCCTCTTCGATGAGGCGAGAAAGATTTGTTTTCGCTTGATGAACGGTATACATAGTTAGCTAATCTTATTAGCTAAGTGAGCTTCCGTCAAGTTAGCAATGGGGTTCGGCATTGTATCCAGTCTTTCTTCTGAAAGGCGGATTGGGCATTTTGGCAGGCGGATTCCCGGCAGCACTGCCGTCGCCCGCATGCTTTGATTTAGATTTTCGGCTGGGCCATGGCATGCCGGTTCTGTCTATCGTGTATGGCCATCAACGTGTCTGACTCTGTGACAGCCTGCGCACAGCGTGACGAGATTCTCTTCGACATCGTCTCCCAATTGGCCGCGCGAGCGTATGTGATGGACCTGAAGATCTTGAGATATCCCGCAGTCTTGGCAACGCCACCCGTCGCGCTCTAGCACCTTGCGGGAGAGGTGGCGATACGCCTCGGATTCAAGCCTTAGTCGTGGTCGCTTCTGTTTGAACGCGTTCGAGGCTGTTCCTCACGAAGTCGAGTAATTGGAGTGTTTGCCCGACGGGAAGAGCGCTGATCAGCCGAACCAACGCCAAGAACAAAGTATTCTCAGTGCCAGCTTCCAAGCTCGCTCCCGCTAAGAAATCTGCGCAAATCATTTCGAGGCAATAGCCCCGCGACTTGTCGGTCCCAAGCATCAGCGCGGCAGTCTCGAGCGCCTGCTCGACAACCCCGAGTTGGCTTTTGTATACCTTGAAGTAGAGAATTTCCCAGGGCTCCGTCTCTTTACCCGTGAGATGCTTTTCGACCTCGCGCTTGAACTCTTCTTTGGGCAACTGCTGTGCTCTGTGCAACCAGGTTGCACAATCGAACTCCGCTCCATCCCGCCGAGCCACCTTCGCCAACTCCGTCGCCTTTGACCAGCCCACCTCTTTCAGGTGTGGCTTGGGGATCCGAGGCAACTGCTCGTGGATGGCCATCAGGTAGTAGGCTTTCCTCCGCGATTCCGGGAAGCGCTTCTCAAGGAACTCATCGAATGACTTGAGATTGTCGAGCCGCCAGTGCTGCCCGGAGCGCACTTCGCACAAATAACGGCCAAGCTCGACAAACCGTGTGTCACGCTCCCGCTCGGTTGCTCGTTCCCATCCCAAGATCTTGGTCAGAACGAACATAGCCCTTCGGCGATTGAGCTTCGGAGCCACTAAGGGTCTCCCGTTAGTCGTCAAGCTCGTTAAGCCAATCAAGATCAGTTGCTCCTGCCCGGCGAACGAGATTCGCGTCGATCA
>PMAA01000215.1:0-479 GCA_003152355.1 Acidobacteriota bacterium
GCTCCGCCAGAGGCCGTCACCAATCCCGTCACAAGATAAGGAAAAATCCCCGGCAGGATCAGCCTCTTCCAACGGTCGACGCCCCGCATCCGGAAGACAGAGCAACATTCCTTCAAATCGGTCGGGATCGCCATGGCGCCCGCGATCACGTTGAACAACACATACCACTGCGTGCCCAGCAGCAATACGACAATCGACGCGATCCCTAGTCCTCCGCCCAAACGAATCAGCACCAGCAGGATTACCGGCAGCAACGCCGTCGCCGGAACAGACGCTGCAATCTGCGCCAGCGGTTGTGCGATGCGGGCCAGTCGGGGATTGAGACCAATCGCCACTCCCGCCGGAATTGTCCACAGCGCGCCCAGCAGCAAGGCCAGATTCACGCGCAAGAAAGTAGCACCCAGGCCAAGCGCCGTCTCATGCAATTCAGCCTTTTGCAGTCCGCTAAGAATGATCACGACGCGAACCACGCCGTAGCC
>PMAA01000215.1:545-17629 GCA_003152355.1 Acidobacteriota bacterium
TCCACCAGGTTGAGCACCCACGATCGCGGCGCATCAGTGCTTTCCACCTGCTCAACTTTGAACTTTTCCGCCCACGCAATCACCGGCCGCCACACAAACTGATCCAGCAACACAATCAGCACAACCATCGTGGCAACGCCCCAGAAGATCGAAGTCGTGTCGCCCGCGCTCGCCGCAGTTTGCAGATAGGAACCGAGACCGGGCAGACGAAAATCGCGCTGCCCCAGCACGAACATTTCACACACCATCAGCGCGAACCATCCCCCAGCCACCGACATCATCGAGTTCCACACCAAGCCGATGGCCGATGACGGCAACTCCATTTGCGTGAAGCGCTGCCACCAGCTAAAGCGACAGATCGTTGCGGCCTCCCGCATCTCGTTCGGAATGCCCTTCAGCGAAGCGTAAAAGCTGAAAGTCATGTTCCAGACCTGGCTGGTGAAGATGAGCAGGATGGTCCCCATCTCCACGCCGAGCTGTCTGCCGGGAAAAAGCGCCACCATGGCCAGCATCACGGGGGGAAGAAAGCTGAGCACGGGAATCGACTGCAGCACGTCGAGCAGCGGAAGCATGAAGCGTTCGGCGCGCGCGTTATACGCCGCCACGTAGCCGTACACCAGCGCGAATCCCAGGCTCAACACGTAGGCGATGGTAATGCGTAACAGCGAATAACCCGCATAAGCCGGTAGCGCCCGCACGCTGCGCGAAATCTCGACTGAAGGTGTGAAGGGACCTAACCATGACCGGCCCACGCTCGCTACACCATAAAAGATCGCGATCCCCGCGCCGAACATGATGACATCGGGCAGGTGCGAACTTTCGATGCTCGGCAGTTGCGACCACAGGCGGTACGCCGAAAATCCCCGCAGGGTGATGCTTTTCTTCATTGCGACGGCGTTCCCTTCAAAGCTTGCTGAAAACTGACAGGTGCGGGTTATCCCTGCGGAAGAGCGGCGCTTCAGCGCCGCGTAAAGCCTCCAAAATCTGCGCGGGCTTCAGCCCCCGTGGTCGGCTTCTGTGTCATACAAATCCCCTTCGCTACTTGGAGTCAGGCGTGGAAGCCGAGGTCCGATTCTCAACGGCGTGTTCTGCGATCTCGGCTTGCGCCACCTCGGTTTGCACCAGCTGCCCCGTTCCGCGATCATAATCGAAAATCTCCGCGTAGCGGCCCCAGTTCACAGCGGTATCGAACTGCCGCTGCACTTCCTCCTCGGAAAAGTGCTCGTCCAAGATGTCGTGAAAGAATTCGTCGTTGATGGAGTGGTCCGACTTTCGCTTCAGAATACTGTCGATCTGTTTCAGNNCCCAGCAACTGGCAGGCCTCCAGAATGGGCAACAAGTCTTCGACGTCCATCACCAGCTCTTCGCTGAGACGAAAAAGATCTTCGCGTCCGCCGCGATCGTGCAGCAGTTCGAGCAGGCCGGCGATTCCGCCCACGCGGGCGTGCGGCAGAATCTGGTATTTGCTCGTCCGCACCGGCGCTTGCCCTCTCTTCAACCCGCCAGGCGGCACCACAATCTCCCCCGTGCTCTCCGGATCGGGCAGAGGATGGTCGACATCTGGTTCGGTCATAACTTTGTAAATGTAGTCCACCAGTTCCACAAAACGCTTAGACTTGCGGTCGCGGGGATGCGGAAGACGCACATTGAAATCCGAGCGGATGCGCGCCGGGTTTCTGCCTAGCACCACGATGCGGTCGGCCAGTATCACCGCCTCCTCGATGTTATGCGTGACGATGAAGATGGCGCTGGTGGGCATCTTCTTACTAAGCCACAGCTCCAGCAGTTCGCCGCGCAGGTTTTCCGCCGTGAGTACGTCGAGCGCGGAGAAAGGTTCGTCCATAAACAGAACTTCCGGTTCCACCACCAGCGCGCGCGCGAAGCCCACACGCTGCTTCATGCCGCCGGAAAGCTCCTTGGGATAAGCCGTCTCAAAACCATCGAGCCCCACCGTGTCCAGCATGCGCAGCGCGCGTTTGCGGCGCTCCACGGCAGCTACGCCCCGCGCTTCCAGCGGAGCCTCCACGTTTTCCAGTACCGTGAGCCAGGGAAACAGCGCGAAACTCTGGAAGACGATCGCCACATTGGGCGATTCCCCATTCAGCGGCTTGCCGTGCCAGAACAGCGCCCCCGACGAAGGCTGCGAAAGACCGCTCAGAATGCGCAGCAGCGTGGACTTGCCGCAGCCGGAAGGGCCAATCAAAGCGGTCACTTTGCTGACGGCGATGCCCAAGCTGATGTCGAACAGCGTTTGCTTGGCGCCGTAGAAGAAGTTCAGCTGGTTGATGCTCATGCGCATGGGCAGAGGCGCTGTAGCTTCGCGGCTCGCGGACCCGGTACCCGTTGGTGTGATGTTTACGGACACTGCCGGCCTCACAGAAGCGTGCATGGTTTAGGACCTCGGAACCGATACGCCACGGGCCAGAATCGCCCGCGCGAGGATATTAATGACCAGAATCAGGCCAAGGAGCACGAGTCCCGCGGCCCACGCCTGCCGGTGCCAGTCATCGTAAGGCGAAATCGCATAGGTAAAAATCATCACAGGCAATGAGGCGATCGGCTGGTTCCATCCCGGACTCCAGAACCGGTTGCTGAACGCCGTGAAAAGCAGCGGCGCCGTTTCCCCGGCCACGCGGGCAACGTCCAGGAGCAATCCCGTCAGGATGCCCTGAAGCGCCGCAGGCACGATCACCGTCGCAATCGTCTTCCACTTGCTCGCACCGAGCGCCATCGCGCCTTCGCGCAAATTCCTCGGCACGGCGCGCAGGAACTCCTCCGTGCTACGCACCGCGATCGGAATCATCATGATTCCTAGCGCGAATCCGCCGGCCAGCGTTGAGAAATGCTTCATCGGAATCACGACCACGGCGTAAGCAAAAATTCCGATAACGATGGAAGGCACGCCGTTCAAAAGATCCGTCGTGTAGCGCACGATGAAGGAAAATGTTTTTCCGCCGAACTCCGCCAGGTAAACGGCGGCCATTATGCCGATCGGCATGCCGATCAGCGAAGCAATCAGCAAAAGTTTGGCGCTGCCCACGATCGCGTTGGCCATCCCTCCGCCGGTGTCACCCACGGGCTTCGGGAGCTTCGTGAAGAAATCCCAATTCACCGCGGACGCGCCGTTCCACGCGAGGTAACCAAGAATAAAGATCAGCACGGAAACAGTGACGAGCGCGCACGCGCCCGTCAGGCTGAGCATCATGATGTTAACGGACTTTCGCCACGCCGTCCGGAAGCTCATGCCTGCGACATTCCTTTCTGCTCGGTTGCGACGATCAGGAGTCGTGCCACGCCATTGAGGATGAACGTCAGGAGGAACAGCACGAGCCCCAATTCAACCAACGAGTGAACATAGAGATTCCCGGTGGCTTCGCTGAACTCGTTGGCGATCACCGCCGCTATTGAATAGCCCGGCGCAAAAAGCGACGCCGCAATTTTCGGATCGTTGCCGATCACCATCGTGACCGCCATCGTTTCACCGAGCGCCCTTGCCAGCGCCAAAAAGACGGAACCGAAAATGCCGGTTCGCGCGAACGGCACGACCACTTTCCATGTCGCCTCCCACCGCGTCGCACCGAGTCCCATCGCCGCTTCGCGTTGGTCCGCCGGCACCGACAACAGCACTTCGCGCGATACCGATACGATGAACGGCACTACCATCACCGCCAGCACAATTCCCGCCGTCAACATGCCGACGCCATAGCAGGGCCCTTGAAATAGCGGCAGAAATCCCAGCGTGGCTTTTAGAAAGGGCGCGATATAAAGCCGCATCATGGGCACGACGATAAAAATTCCGAGCAGGCCGTAGATAACGCTCGGTACCGCGGCTAGCAAATCAATCAGAAACGCCAGCGCGTCGGAAATGCTGCGCGGCGCCAGCTCAGCGAGAAAAATTGCAGCGCCCAGCCCGAGCGGCACTGCAATCAGCAGCGCCAGCGCCGAAGTGACGAGCGTGCCATAAATAAATGGAAGCGCGCCAAAATCGCCCGCGACTGGATCCCACGTCGTGGTAAAGAAGAAATGCCAGCCGAATTTGTGCCGCGCGTCCGTCGAGCCGGTCCACAGTTGATAAACCAGCATCGTCGTGATCAGCAGGATGGATGCCGCGAAAATGAGTGTGATGAAGTGCGCAATTTGGTCCCCATCCGTTAGCCGACGTAGAAAAGAGCGCGGCCCCGAGCGAATCGGGGCCGCGCGGTCCATTGTGCTCGAGGCACTTGCCATCTTTAGTGGATCAGTCCGATCGCTTTTTCTTCCTTGGCGATCACTGGTTTGGGGAGTTTCGCGTAGGCGAGAGCTTCATTATATCCCTGGCCATCCTCGAGCATCCAATTCAGGAAGCCCTTGATCGCATCTCGCTTCGCCGTATCCGAAATCTGCGACGGAATCAGGAGCCACGTAAAACTCGAGATGGGATAGGCTGTTGCACCCGGCGCGTTCGTGATGGACACGCGGAAATCATCGGGCATCGATTTCGCCGCTCCCGCCGCCGCAGCCGTGACGCCTGCGAGATCCGCCTTCACGAATTTCCCGTCCGCGTTTTGCACTTTGCCGTACGACATATGGTTCTGAATCGCGTAAACCAACTCGACGTAGCCGATCGAGCCCGGCGTCTGCTTGACGAGCCCGGAAACGCCTTCGTTGCCCTTGCCGCCCAAGCCGACAGGCCAGTTCACTGAAGTCTTCTTTCCCACTTTCGACGCCCAATCCGGACTCACCTTCGAAAGAAAATCGGTCCAGATGTACGTCGTACCGCTGCCGTCGGAGCGGTGCACGACAACGACGTCGCTTGACGGAAGGTTGACGCCCTTGTTCGCATTCGCGATCTCGGCATCGTTCCACTTCGTAATCGTCCCAAGATAGATTCCGGCCAGCGCCTTCTGCGTAAAATTCAAATCGGTACTTACGCCGGGGACGTTGTACGTAGGCACGTCGGCGCCGAGAACCGTCGGAAAATGCAAGACCTTGATCTTTGCCTGCGCCAGTTGCTCGTCGGTCATCGGACCGTCCGAGGCCCCAAAATCCACGGTGCCGTTCAGCAACTGGCTGATGCCTGCGCCGGATCCGACTGACGCGTAGTTGATTTGAATGTTCGGAAACTTCGTGTGATAGACGTCAAACCACTTCGAATAAATTGGATACGGGAACGTCGCGCCAGCTGCATTGATCAGGACCGTGTTCTCCGCGAATAGGGCCCCGGCCGCGATGAGCGACACCAGTGCGGCGGCGAGAGCAAATCTCTTATTCATGTCTTGGCGACTCTCCTCAGGTTAGATTCTTTCGGGTGATTGTTACAACTGGGTTACAACCGCGAGAATTCAGGATGAACGGCCGTCGCATTTACTCGAGTCAGAATGTTCTGGCAGCAACGAAACTCAATGAGCCGGTGTGACTTATACAGAAACCTTCCACTGCTCAAAACCGCGCCACGCCGAAAAGGGGTCAAGGGGCCAGCGCAGGGGTAGCGTCGGCCCCTTGGGGGTGTTTTGGGCAGAAGGTGGGTTTGTATCGGTGATGTGAGGCTCCTTCATCGGCTCTGAACTGCTGAAGGAGGCTCGAAAATACATGGAGCGCGTGAACGCAATGTCATTGCATTGTGAAATCTGGATTACATGGCTTCCGAGCGCCGCGAAGCTATCGCGTTACGGCGGCGTCTTTCGCGCTAACGGCATCGGTCGTCACATCTGTCGTCGCGGCGGCCGTCGAAATGTCATGTTCGACATTTCCAAGCTCCGATTGCAGCGCGCGGCCGTGGCGCACGTCGAGGCCTCGCACCCAGAACAAAATATCCTCCGCGATATTCGTGGTGTGATCGGCGATGCGCTCGAGATGCCGCGTCGCAAGAACAAAATGCATATTGGGAGCGACCCGCGACGCGTCCTGCGTCATCCCCGAGAGAAGGCTTTCGAAAATTCGGTCGCGATATTGATCCACGACGTCGTCACTTTCGAGAACTTCAGTCGCCAGCGCCACGTTCTGAAAAATCAGTGCGCCAAGACTCTTGCTCACCATCGCCATCACTGCCGCCGTCATAGGCTGAAGTTCGGATGGGTTCGCCACATCGCCCATGGATGCAAGCGAAATCACGCGCTGGCAGATGTTGACCGCGAGATCCCCGATTCGTTCGAGATCGTTGTTGACCTTCAGGCTCGCGACGATCAATCTCACGCCGGATTCCGGCAGATTTCCGCGTCGCAATTGCCGGATGGCGTGCTCGTCAATCACGATTTCCATTTCGTTGATGCGCGGCTCGGTGAGAAACACTTCCGACGCCAGCCGTTCGTTTCGCTGCAGGAGCGCTTCGAGAGCGCGGTTCACCGAACCTTCCACCGTTCGCGCCATCGAAACCAGGTAGTTTACCAGCGCCGTTTGGTAGATTCCCTCCATGCTGTCTGCCATTGCCGCCATGTTGCCTCCCCGCTGCGCAACCACACAGCTTCGCGGAGAACTTATTCCTTGGACTTTTCGCGCAAATTACGCACGGATGAATGTTCGGTGAAATGAGAGAGCGACGGCACGGCAGTCTTCCGCACGTGGCGCCAACCATTCTCGCCGGTCTCTTCGGTTGCCCTTCTGCCCGCAGAAAACTGGAATCATTCGCAGCTAAACGCTATTCTTGGCTCTACTTTCGGAGGGCTCTCATGACGCCTGCGACCGCCCGGCCGGCATGGCTAACGCCGGATCGGATTGCGCCTGTAATCGTGATGTTCGTTGGACTTTTTGCGATCACCTACGTTTTCAACGCTGCGTTCGACCGAATGGGTGTCAATCCGGCGTCCACATTGTTCAACAATTTCAGCATCGGCTACTTCGGCGCGGCGATCATCCTCTACTATCAAATCCAGGCTTACCGAAAGCAAAGAACTGTAAGAGCGGCGGAAAAAGCGGAACTCATCGCCGAATTGAATAAGTACATGCGCGGAGAATTGGCCGCGATCGGTTCGTCGGCGGCTCTCGAGGATCGCGGTGAGCTCCTGCGGCGAATTGAAGAAGCGATGTCGCGCATTGAAGCCCGCCTCGCGAACTCGGCTCCGGCCGCGGTGCCGGCGAAAATAACGGGACGTTCCCCAATGCCCGGCTGATGATGCGCGGCCGATAACAATTTCGCCGCTGGGTTTTTATTCATTCGCCGGTTCGCGCGGCCCAGCACCCTCACGCTTTTCGCTTGCCCTCACCTCTTTCAAGAACTAGAATGCTGGCTCAACTGCGGTGGGATCGTCCCGTCCCCTGGAATTCGGAGGTTAGACATGAAGCCCGCGAAGAAGCGAGCGTCGTGGCTCGCGTGGGATCGGATTCTTCCGATCGGCGTCGTATCTCTGGGGCTCTTCGGCGTCAGCTTTTTCTCCGATATTTATCTTGAAAAGATGGGCATACCCCTGACTGCAACGATTATCAACAACGCTCTCATTGGTATTCTCGGCGGCGCCGCGCTTCTCGCGTATGAAATCAAAATGTCACGCGATCAGGAATTCAAACGCGCCAAAGAAAGAATCGCGCTCATCGCCGAATTGAACGATCATGTGCGCCAGGGCCTAACCATGATCGGCTTGTCTGCCGGGCTCGAACAGCGCGACGAGCGGCTCCGCCGCATTGATGAAGCCATGACTCGCATTGACACCGTGCTCACAGACCTGCTTCCGCGCGCCGCCGGCACCGGCAGTTCGCGCCCGTCCGCTCCCTTTGTGCGCAAGAAAAGGGAAATTGACACCTCGGTGACGCCAGTCCCAGGCCATCACCCCGGCAACTCCATTCGCTTCTCTTAGCGCCACCGCATCTTTCGCTCGAAGAACGCGCGCGGTTGCGTCTCTCAGAGTCCACATGCCCGCAAAGTCAAAATCGAGTGCCACGAAGCCGGCCGCAAAAAACACCAGCAAGGGCACTCCCGCGACGTTGTCGGCCGCGGACGTCGCGAAAGTTTTCGACGGTTGCATCGGACGAAACGCGAAGTTCAAACCTCTCGCGGAAGAGTTGCGGGGCATCGTAAAGAAAGCGCTTCCCGCAGCCAGCGAGACGATCAATCCATGGGGCATTCCCGCGTTTGATTTGCAGGGCCCTGTCTGCCTGATGATGATCGTAAAAAATCACATCACGCTGCTTTTCCCCCGCGGTACTTCGCTGGCCGATCCGGGGCGGCTGCTCGAAGGCACGGGAAAGAATTTGCGTCACGTGAGATTGCGCGACGCCGCGCAGTTGCGCAACCCAAATCTCCGTGCGCTGATTCTCGAATCTGCGGCGCTCAATCGCGCCACTCCGCTTACCTCTTCAATGCGCTCGAAGTAGAAGGTGCGCAAGATTCGCCGCGCGACAAGATGTTCGGGCGATTTTCGGGCGGATCAGCGCATCTCCGACCCCCCGGTTTTGTATCAATTAGAAATGATCTCCGTCGTTTGTTTTGTTTGGGTTACGGCGATTTCTAGTCGTTTTGGTGTATCGATTAGAATTGGCGTAATTGCCATCCCGCACCGCTTTTATTACTGTTCAGTACTTATATTCTTTGGTTATAGATGCGCGGACAAAATAGCAGACGGTTGGCGGAAAATCAAGAGGCAGTGTTGTAAGGATTCGAAGCGAGGGACGTGGGAGTAGCGAACAGCGGAAATTCTGGTTGACATCCTTCTGCCTTGGGATTTCAATGCACAGGCTGGCGATCGGACTTCCTGCCAACGTTCTCGAAAATTTAAATCAAGTTCAAGCTAAGGAGATGCGTATGAAGAAGATGTGGATATGGTGCTTGCTCGTTGTGCTTTCGGCGGTGAGCGTCGCATCGTTACATGCCAAGCCAGCTGACGATACTGCAAAGACTGTCGCGGCGCTGGAGCAGCAGTGGCTTAAGGGTCAAAAGACAAATAATCCTGATTTGATCGCCCCGCTGCTGGCCGACAGGATCGTGGTCACGGACTCCGGCGGGAAAGTCACCGACAAGGCCGCGACGATGGACTTTTACAAGAAGACAAAATGGGCTAGCGCCGACTATACCGACGTGAAAGTAACGGTGTTTGGCGATACAGCCATCGCGACGGGAGGCTTCGTGGGCAAGGGCACCGACCCGACGGGAAAGCCGTTTGATGATCACGAGCGCTGGACCGATACGTGGGTGAAAATGCCCAGCGGCAAATGGCAGTGTGTCGCGAGCCACGTGTCGACAGAAAAGATGTAAGCAATCGCGCGATGCGGAATTGAAGTGGCCGCCCGTCGTGGCGGCCATTTCTTTTTCGCGCCGCGTTCAACGACGCGGCCATCGCAAAGAATTGGCGCGGCCTAAGCCGACGACGCGAAAACCAACGCCTGCACCCTGAATCCTCAAAGGACTGTGCCACTCGTAGGAAGGGCCTCTTTTTTCCTACCTTCCCGGCCCTGGAAAAATCAGAGGCTCGGCGATCCACTTAAGTTCCCCGTCTCCGGCATCCGAAGCGCGCTGTTGTATTTGCTGTTGCAAGGTTGGTATCGCGGTTAGATTGCTCGTGCGAACGCTAAGATATCGGTCGAGGGCAGATTTTATTATGTGTGCGGGCTCAGCAATGCTGATATTCGTGTTTTGGATGAATTCGACCGTTCCAGCTGCAGATTCACATGTTTCAGTGTCGAGCACTGAACTCGCCATGAGGCCGACTACTTTGGCGTCGTGGACCGGAAAGATTGGTGATCCGCTAGACCCGCCTTGTTGCAAGACGTCGATCGTGAAGCCGTGCGGATAGGGCGTCGGAAATGGAAACACACTACTAACAATGCCACGGCGGATTAGCGGCGTGATCTGGTTAAGTCTGTTGTGCACCGTAAGAGCCTTTGTCCCCGTTGGATACCCGATGGTTGCGATATCCATGCCGACTTTCAGATAATATTCCTCGCTTGCCAAATCTAGGCACGGAACCTCTCTCACGCGCAGCTGGACAAAACCAAAATCGGGAACCGTTTGTCCAAACCATTGCCCGCTCGATTCAAAACTCCCCAGAAACACGTAGTCCACTACGTCAACGACTAGGAGGCCCCATTCATTTCCATTGGGAGTCAATAGTATCGCGGCCAATGACGGCTCGTTTGTTGTGGGGTGCGGCGGAAGGTCTTTAAAGGCCTCGATAACGTGTCGATTAGTGACTACGACCCCGTCCTGATGAACGAAAAATCCCGTTCCGAAGATGGGCGGGAAGATTGGAACGGGTGATGTTGCCAGGGCAGCTACTGCCCTCGAGATGAATCCAACTATAGAAGGGACGGCTGAGGCGAACAAGTCGGTTAGATTACTGATAGTCACGTCGAGAATGATACGCCTCGAAGAACGCAAGTGGAACATTGCCGGGCGCAGATTGGAAATGGCATGGCGTGATGAGGATGAACGGAACCGGTTGGACTAATGTCCAGCTCCACATGCTGGAAGGGCATCGAAGGGAAACGAGCCGCTAACGATGCGTAAGTGAGGGTCGCGTTCTTCGCACGGCGAAAGTCAAAAGCCCCACCCTTTGCTGCGCGAAAAATGGGGCACCCGGCTTAAGCAATCGCTTCCCGCACGGCTTGCAAAAACAGCGTTGTATCTAGGAAATAATTAGGATAAGCCCGCCGTAGCGCATCAAGGGATTCCACGGAAACCAGCACCGCGTCGGTATTCGAGTTGTTCCGAATATCCCGCTCGGCCTGCAGATATTCAGATGCCGCCCGTTCTCTATCTCCAAAAGAGTAGCCTGTAATCTCAACCTGCTTGGTTTCAGCGTCAAGCCTTACTAAGAAATAATGAGCATCGTTCGGCGCGGTCTCGGTTGCATGAACCGCCTCACCGAATGCGTGGAGTTTTCTTTCAACGTCCAGAAGGCTCACATGATGCCGCAATTCCTTTTTAAGAGCACGTCTGTTTGTTGGAGTGTTGGGAACCGGCGCTGTCCTTTCACGATTAGCTATGTCGGTGCCCATGAGTGCAAAGAATCGTAGCCATTCTTGCTCGCCACGGCTCGTCTTCAATGCCTGTCGGGTGAATGAACCGACAGTCTCTACGGCTGTTGCCCAAGCATGTTGGTGTCTTGAACGAAGCTGCATTTCGATTTTTTGACCATTGTAGGTTTCTTTTTTGTCGCTAAAGTACCGGTATATTAGGTGAACGCTTCGATAGCCAGATGACTTTGGCGCTTGGATGTAATCGTCTTCATCGTCCAGTTTGTGCTTAATATCCCCCTTTTTGTATAAGTCAACGAGTTTGCGTACTTGGCTTACGGAGCCAACGATTGCTCGACATCCCCCTATATCTTGCATCTCGGACAGAGTGAGCCGTTTCATTTGCTTTAATTTGTCGTAAATGGAGCTGAGCCTTTTGAGACGCTGGGCAACCAGGGCTGTCGAATCAGCCTGTCTTGCCTTTCGACGCAGGGTACATTGGAAAGTATTGAGCGGAAAGCTATGGGCAGCGCGCCAGTTGTTTATGACTGCTAGAGCGTGATCTAGCTCGTCGAGGGAGTGCCTTCTTATGAGCACACGCCCAGCATCGTCAATTTCTGCTGGCGCGTATTGTTTTGTCGCCCATTCCATGTTGAGAAGTTTACATCCAGACGGTCCACCATGACCTGCCAAACCCAGCGCGCCTTGACATCGGGAAAATGCCGCCGTGTGGTTTAGCGCAACCGGACATTGCGTTGATAGAAACATGGCCGAAAAGCCTCACCTCTGAAGAGGTAAGCTACATTTTTGTAGGCGCTTTCCGGAGCGCTAAAGCGCTCCTCCCCCGCATGAATGCGGAGGCTCCCACCATTCAAGCCATCCGCCGTGCCAGGACACGGCGTGGCAAGAAGTGTCCCTGCGGCGGAAGAAAGTCAAAAACGCCGGCCCTTCCGAAACTCTCTTCGAGACTCAGGGCTGGCCGGCGCGACGATGGAAATTGGCGGCTACGACGCTAAAGGGATGGAGAAGTGGAATTGGGAGCCGGCACCTATTGTGCTTTCGACCCAGAGGCGGCCGCCGTGGGCTTCTACGATGTGCTTGGCGATGGAGAGGCCGAGGCCAGTGCCGCCGACTTCGCGGGAGCGAGCTGCGTCCACGCGATAGAAGCGCTCGAAGATGCGCTCCTGATCGGCGAGGGGGATTCCGATGCCGGTATCGGCGACGGTGATGACGGCTTCGTGGTCGCGCGTGGCGGCGCTCAGATTCACGCGGCCGCCGGGCGAAGTGTATTGCACGGCGTTGTCGAGCAGATTCTGGAGAACTTCGCGGAGCAGGCCGGCATCGCCGCGCACGGCGGGAAGCTCGGGAGGATAGGAAAGATTGAGGGCGATATTGCGCTGGCTGGCTTTGAAAAGCGTGGTGGCGGCGCAGCCTTCGACGAGCTCGGCCACGGAAACGGGCTGATATTGAACTTCGAGCTTTCCCGCTTCGATGCGCGCGAGCTTCAGGAGATCGTCGGTGAGGCGGCCGAGGCGCGAGGCGTGGTCGCGGATGATTTCAAGGAAGCGGCGATTATTTTTTTGGTCTTCGAGCGCGCCGCCGAGCAGCGTTTCGGCGAAGCCCTGGATGGCGGTGAGCGGCGTCTTGAATTCGTGGGAGACATTGGCGACGAAATCCTGACGGACGCGCTCGAGGCGGCGCAGCTCGGTGATGTCGTGAAGGACGATCACGGCGCCATTGGCGGCGGGCTCGAGCGCGTTGACGGGCGTCGCAGTGACGGCGAAGCTGCGCGGCATTACGGTGCCGATGATGAGGCTGCCTTGCAGGCTGTCGGCGCTGGTTAATGCGCGGCGGGCAAGATCGAGCAAGTCGGCCTGGCGGACAAGTTCGACGAGCGGGCGGCCTTCGCATCGCGCGGCATCAATGTTCAGAATTTCGGCGAAAGCGCGATTGCAAAAGACGACGCGCTCTTTCGAGTCAATGACGGCGACGCCTTCGATCATGCTACGAAGGATGGCGCTCGATTGATTGCGTTCGCCGGTGAGCGTGCGGATGGTGCGATCGAGATGCGCGGCGGTTTCGTTGAGCGCGCGGGCGAGGTCGGTGAGCTCGTCTTCGGTGTCGTCGCTGGGTAGGGGCTGGAAGTCGCCGCTGGCCACGCGGTGCGAGAAATCCTTGAGGCGTTCGATGCGGGCGGAAAATCCGCGGGAATAGATGAGCGAAGCGCCGCCGCCGAGGACCAGCATGGCGAGCGACGCGAGGAGCAATCGCCGGCGGAATTCGGCGATGGATTCATTCACCTGCGCGAGCGGCAGCGCAAAGCGAATCACCACCGGCGCGCCGGAGGGAGGCTCGAAGCGATAGGCGCGATAGACGAGCGCGCGGCCGAGGGTCGCGCTTTGGCGCACGTCTTTTCCGGCGCCATTCGCGATCGCCGACTGGACCTCGGGACGGTTGGCGTGATTCTCCATTTTCGCGGGATCGGCGGCCGAATCTGCGAGAACGGTTCCATCAGACGCGACCACCGTGACACGAGCGCCGCCGCCCGAGGTGGATTGAACCCACTCCTGGAGCGCCGCGAGATTTTGAACGTCGGGCGGATGCGCGCGCGCGGCGCTTTCGACCGAGGCGAGTTGATCGTCCACGGCGCGGAGAGCGTCGCTGCGAAAAACTCGAGTGGCATAAAAATCAAGTGCGAAGAGGGCCAGAACGAGCAGGGCCAGATAGGTGAGTCCGAGTTTCCAGAAGAGCTTAGCTCGCACGAGTTTCAGTTTCAAACAAATAGCCGGCGCCGCGAATCGTCTTTACGAACGAGGGAAATTGCGGATTCTCCTCGATTTTTTCGCGCAGGCGGCGGACGTAGACATCCACGCTGCGCGGCGTGACGAAGCGATCGATGCCCCAGACGGCGTCGAGCAATTGATCGCGGGAGAAAACTTTGTTCGGGCGCGCGGCTAGATAATACAGCAAGCGGAACTCGAGCGTGCTGAGTGGAACGGCCTTGCCGGAACGCGTCACTCGATAAGCCGCGGGATCGATGCGCAGCGCGCCGACGTCAATCATTTTTTCCGCGACGCTGGCGGGCTCGACGCGACGCAGCAGCGCCTTCACGCGCGCGGCAAGCTCGCGCGGGCTGAACGGCTTGGTGACGTAATCATCGGCGCCGAGCTCGAGGCCCACGACGCGATCCGCTTCCTCGCCGCGCGCCGTCAACATCAGGATCGGGAGACGATTGAGCGATGGATCGCGGCGAATTTCTTTGCAGATTTCGAGGCCGGAGAGTTTCGGGAGCATCAGATCGAGAACGAGCAAATCGGGCGGCGTTTTTTTCACTTGCGCCATTCCCGTCGAGCCGTCACTCGCTGTGAGAACCTGGAAGCCGTCTTTTTCGAGGTTGTAACGAACCAACTCGACGATGTCGCGATCGTCTTCAATGACAAGGATTCGCTTCTTGATCAAGTCCGCCGGACCTTTCTCCCGTACACGATAAAGGAAGCTACGGCGCCAAGCAAGGCGCACTGCTCTTCATTCTTCATTACTTCACTTTGCATTCTGCCTTGAGCGGACGTGAAAAAGATTACGGGAAGGTTACAGTCGAATCTCGGGAGTGCTACGGCGGAGTTTCAATCTGGAATGCCGATTGGGACTGGCGGGAGCGATTGTGATACCGGCGGTTGGAGAGGCGGGAAGGTGCATCCAAGTGGTTTATTGTTATGAAGTTAGCGGTTTGTTCAAAAATGAATTTGGCTGGCTTTGTGCTTGTAACACGGGGGAGGAGTTTCCGCGTTCTAGGCGTGCAGAGATAAGTATAGGGTTCAGGCCGGGGCAACCGTTTCGGGGATCAGTCCGGGCTTGTCATTGAGGAACGAGTGAAAAGTGTGAGATAAGTTCGGGTAGACGCGCGATTCAAGCTGTTACGGCGCGTTTAGGGGCGTAGAGGAGAAGCGATGGTCAGTGAGCAAAGGTTTGTGAGCGTGCTCCTGATTTTGTTTTGCTGCGCGGTTGTGATTGGAGTTGCGGCCGCGGATTCTTTGCTCCCTAGCGTCAAGGAGATTGTCGAGCGTTACGACAATGCCTTGGGCGGACGTGATGCGATCATGCGCCACACCTCGAGCACCGTGCGGGGTACCACGGACGTTCATATGGCTGCCGGAAATGCGACGCTGTCGTTTGTGTTCTTTGAGGGCGCGCCTTACCGGCGGCTCGAAAAAATCGCGTTGCCGGGCGGCGAGGGAGATGTGCTGAATGGATTCGACGGTGAAACGGCTTGGAGCTTTGATCCGCGGTCTGGGCCGGCAGTTTATTCCGGCGACGATCGCGAATCTATGAAGCGCGATGCGGATTTCTATTATCCGTTGAACGAGTTCTCCTGGTTCAAATCCATGGAAACGGTGGGAATCGAAGATTTCGACGGGCGGCCGTGCTACCACTTGCATGGAGTCAACAATTGGAACAAGAAAAACGATCATTTCTACGATCGGGAAACGAGTTTGCTCGCAGGCTACGAATTTGATTCCGAGCTCGGCCCGACACACGAGATCTTTTCCGATTACAAAAAGGTTGATGGCGTTTTGGTTCCGACGAAGCAGAGGGTGAAGTTCAAATCCAAGAGCGGTGATTGGGTCGTTCAGCAGACGTTGAATTTCGAATCCGTCACGTTCAATGATGTCGATCCGGCAGTATTCACCCCGCCGCAGTCAGTGCGCGATCTACTCGCAAAGGACAAGCCCGCCGCGGCCGGCAAGAGCGAGCATCCCTAAAGCGCCCACTTGGTCTCGATCGACTGGCGCTGCCTATCGGTTATTTCGCTTTAAAAGGTCATCCAACTTCTTTGTGCCGGATTCATACGCCGCCTTGGGGATGAGAATCTCGCCGTTCCTCAAAGTCACAAGCGGTACCAGTTTGGTTTCGCCGACCCACACTTCTCTGTCAGCCCAATCCTCGTTCGTTGCCGAAGCATCAATCGTCAGCTTGCGCTCGGGCAGTGGAGTCGGGCGGCGATACGGCAGGAAGACACCCTCGTAGGTAACGTCGCCCTTAACGCTCGTAACTCGGCAGCGATCCTCGTTTCGGTCCGAGTCGAGCCAACAATCCACCCACATTCCGCGCGGCGCGGTTGGAAGTCCAACGGGCAGCCCCCAGATGAAAACGGCGCTTGTGGGAACCGTCGAAGGGCGCTTAGGCGGAATCCGAGCCCACCAGTAGAAGCCAATAATCACTACGACAATCAGAGCAACGAGGGTAGCCAGAGTGTAAGTCAATTTTTCGGGCAGGGTCGTCATGGTCTGCTATCTGACGTAACGCAAAGTCAAGCGGCGGGTGGCCCGGCCTCGTAGTATGTCGCCCAACGTATTCTTCATTCGCGAGCTCCAAGGACGCGGCCGCGAGGATATCACTGATGTAATTTACAGTTAAGTACGACGTTTGGAAGCGGAATGGCTCGTAGTACGGAAGTACTGTTGAACGGACTTCGGTAGCGGATACAATCGCGCGCCGTGACTGAACAATACTTGTTCGATCAGCTTTCGTGTGAAGAGCTTGGCCTGTTGATACGTGGAGCGTTCGCAGCTGTGGCGGAGGCGAGGCGAATCCGGCGGTCGAGGGATATTTGGTTCCAGGAGGATCTTCGGCTAAGCCGTGATGAACATGCGCAGCTCGACCGGGTGATCAAACACTTGCTGGTCGGGCATGAAGGGCAGCCGTGCCCTGCGGGCGGGCGGCCCATTGTGCGCGACGTGAAGGCGTGGGATCGCGCGGATTTGGCGATGCGCGGGAAGCGGATGAAGACCTGTAGCGTAATGGCTCGCGAGCGTGAGAGTGCTTGAGTGAAGTGCCGGTCCGTCTGCCGGCGGACCCTATGATTGCCTTCTGGCAGATCATGGCCACGCAAAGGCGGCGCGTCTTATGAAGCACCCTACGGTTGCCTGCCGGTCGATTCCATCGTCGCGCCGGCTTCCCGCCTGCCAATTTCTGTGCAGCGGCGATAAGTAAAAACCGCGGGCAAGATGCCCGCGCCACGATGAGACGGCAATCCTCAAGGAGACGTGCGCAAGCCCCGAGCGAGCATACACCGCCGAAAAGTTATGAGCGGCGCGCCCGCTCGAGGCCGCGAACGGGTGTTCGAGCAATTAGAGGATGCGTTGGGCTGCGTCTGCTTGTTCCGCTATCTGCATCACCGTCTTGAAGAACAGCGGCGACTGCCCAAGAAAGAGGTTGTCGTTTGT
>PMAA01000116.1:0-3967 GCA_003152355.1 Acidobacteriota bacterium
CGTTCAGGGGGCGCGTGTTGCTTGACTTCAATGGACGGGTGGACTACGCTGCGCGCACGCTGGGGGATCGTCAGGGTTGCAGAACTTCTGCCCCTTCCCTTGTGCAAACCATCGGGTGGTCCAATCAAGAAGCAGCCTAGGAGGCCGAAGTCTATGAAAAGAATTGTTTGGGGAATGTTGTGTGTGTGTTTGTTGTCCGCGGGATCGATCGTCGCGAAAGCCCAAGATAAAGAGATGGAGGGGATGCATCATCCTCCGAAAGTGCTATCGGTGATGCGCGAATGGGTGAAACCGGGGAAGTCCGGCGCGCCGCATGAGAAAACAGAGGCCTTGTTCGTACAAGCGTTTGCGCGGGCAAAGTGGCCGACGCAGTATATCGGAATGGAGTCTCTCTCAGGTAAGTCGCGCGCGCTCTTCTTGACGGGCTACGACTCGTTTGCAGCCTGGGAGAAGGACACGATGGCCGCGGCGAAGAATGCCACTCTCTCCGCAGCGATCAGCCATGCGAGCGATGTGGATGGCGCGCTGCTGGATGCAACCGATCAAGCCACGTTCTTCTATCGCGGGGATTTGAGCCTGAAAGACGACGTGGACTTGTCGAAGGCCCGTTACTTTGATATCGGCGTGTTCCAGATCAAACCGGGACACAGCACGGAATTTGAAAACGCGACCAAGACGGTGATGGCCGCATTCGCGAAGGCGAATCCCAAAGCTCACTGGGCCGCCTATCAAAGTGCGTACGGCCGGACCGATGGCACATACCTCTTCATCACTCTCCGGAGTTCAGCATCGGAGATTGATGACGATTTTACTCACTACAAAGATTTCGGAATGGCCATGGGCGAAGAGGGAATGAAGAAGCTGGACGAGGCCTCGGCGAATTCGATCGAGTCGAGTGAATCGCAGATCTTCCAGATCAATCCCAACATGAGCTATGTCGGCGACGACTTGATCAAGGCCGACCCTTTCTGGAAGCCAAAGGCAGCCGCAGCTGCTGCGCCAAAGAAAGCTGAAGCGAAGCCGAGCGGCAACTAGTAGCTCGGTTCCTTCTATAACGAAATGGCCGGCGCGACGGAGAATTACCTCCGAACCGCCGGCCTAATTTTTGCTACGGCGGATTTTGCGCGCTGGATTTTGCCTCGATGGATTTATTGGCTAGTGGTGGCGCCAGCCGTGCAGCCACTCGTAACCGATTTCGAATAAGAACAGAGAATTGATTCCGGGATTGCGGATGCCGAGGTCTGCGTTGGAGATATGACCGAAGATAAATTCGGTCTTCACCGCCTGGCCCGGTTTCGTGAATACGTTGAAGCCGAAGCCGCCCTGTGGCGTGAAATTGAACGCGGAAGTATTTCCCGGCGGCAGCTCCTGATTGGTGATCAGGAATCCGCCGGCAAGCTGCAGAAATGGAGTGAACCTGTTCCAGTGCACCAGATTCCAGCGGAGAATTACGGGCTTGATGCTGACGCCGTAGACGTTGGTGCTGTTGATGGTGAAGACTTCGTACATGGGCATGAACTCGCCGCCGAATTCGAAGTTACCGTGCAAAATGCCAGGAAAGTGATTGCCCGTAAGCACCTTTCCAACGTGCAGGCCGACGAGAAAAAACTGCGTGGTCTGCGATGAGCCGATTCCCGTTCCGCCGCCCGCGTACACGCCGGATTCCCACGACCACTCGTGATAGTACATTTCCGATTGATTTTTGTAGGGCGAGACGTCAATACCGGAAGCAGGAGCGGATTTCGGGGCGCTTTGCGGAGCCGCTTGCGGAGTTTCTTGGGATGTTTGGCTCTGCGGCGCCGATGGCGCTAGCGTGAGTTCGTCCGCGATGGACAAATTCGGGGCTGACGCTTTCACGTCAAATTCCGTGAGCGGCGCGGGGAACAATTGATACTGCGGATTGATCTGCGCGCGCGCGACTCCGCTCAACGCCAGTACAAAAAAAAGGCCGCTCGAGCAGCGAGTAATACTTCTCAATCGCCTAAGTTTCGATAGCTGCAATGTATTCCAATTTCCTTTCTACGAGATTCGACTATCAGTCCCTCTACCATACGCAAAGTTTATGAGCGTACGGTACCGGAACACGCAGCGTCAAGTGCGCATCTGGGCATGCTGCGTAAACGAAACTTGCAGCGCGCGTCTTCAATTGTAGAATACGTTGGCGATACAATATGCCGCTTATGGCCAAAATCACTTTTCTCGGCGCTGCTGGGACCGTCACCGGATCAAAGTATCTCCTGGAGGCTGGCGGGAAGCGGCTGCTTGTCGATTGCGGATTATTCCAGGGCGGGCACGACCTCGAAGATCGCAACTGGCAAAAACTGCCGATCGATCCGGCGACGATTGACTGGGTGCTTCTGACGCACGCGCATATCGACCACACCGGATATCTTCCGCGACTGGTGAAGGACGGTTTCCGAGGGCCGATTTATTGCAACGCGGCGACGCACCAACTTTGTAATTTGCTGCTGACCGACTCCGCTCACCTTCAGGAAGAAGAAGCGAAATTCGTCCAGCAAAAAGGCTATTCGAAGCACAAGCCGGCGCTGCCGCTCTACACGGTGGCTGAGGCGCAAACTGCTCTCGGGCAGATCAAAGAGATTCCGCGGTTCGATGCGTTCACGATTAGTCCGCAATTTTCCGTGCTCCCGCACGACGCGGGTCACATTCTCGGCTCTTCGTGGCTCGAGTTGACGATTACAGAAAACGGTAAAAGCATCCTCGTCGTTTTTTCCGGCGATCTTGGGCGTTACGATCAGCCCATCATCAACGATCCTGCGCCGCCGAGCCGCGCTGATTATTTGCTGTGCGAATCCACATACGGCGACCGCGACCATCCGCCGGGATCGCCGGAACCCGAACTGGGAGCGGTCATCAACCGCGTCGCGAAGCGTGGCGGCGCCGTGGTGATTCCGGCGTTTGCCGTGGGACGAACGCAAACGCTGATGTACTACCTGCATCAGCTGGAAATGAAACAAGAAATACCGAAGCTGCCCGTGTACGTGGATAGTCCGATGGCCATCAGCGTGACGGAGCTCTACGAAAGCCACCGCGAGGATCAGGATTTGGAGTTTCGTGGGGAGCAGGCAGGAACGGGAGATCCCCTCGACGTCGCGGGCGTGCACATGACGCGCTCGGTGGAGGATTCAAAGCAAATCAATAATGTCGTCTCGCCGTGCATTATTGTGTCGGCAAGCGGCATGGCCACGGGCGGACGGATTCTGCATCACCTGGCGAAGCGATTGCCGGATTCGCGCAGCGCGGTGCTGCTCGTCGGCTACCAGGGCGAGGGGACGCGCGGGCGGCAACTTCTCGATGGTGCGAAGTTCCTGAACATTTTCGGGGAGATGGTTCCCGTGCGCGCCGAAGTCGTCGAGATCTCTCAACTCTCGGCGCATGGAGGCCGCAGCGAATTGTTGCGGTGGCTCTCCGGATTCAAATCGGCGCCGCGTCAAACCTTCTTGGTACATGGGGACCCGCCCGCTTTGCAATCCTTCAAGGGAGCAGTTGAAGCGCAGTATAAGTGGCCGGTTACAATCGCGGCGTACCAGCAGACATTCGAGTTCGCGTAAGACGGATTGCTCGGGAACCGACTGGCGGAACTGATCGGAAGCACGATCGAGCCTCCAAGAATGTCGTCGGCGTGAACTGCTGGGTTCCCCGAGGCAGGGGCCTCGGGGCTCTGAGGGAAGGGGGAAGCGGCGCAATCCGGATTGCTGCGTGTTAATTCGTGGCGCGGGCATCCTGCNNGGCAGGATGCCCGCGCCACGAAACCTAGACGCTGGATGTTGCTGGCTGGCGCACGAAAGCGGAAACTTCTTCGAGGCGCAGGCCGATCACGAACATCGGATGCGGCGCGACGCGGCCCCAGCGCACCAAATCCCAATTCGCGCGAATGAAATTGAGCTCCGGCCGGGTGGTGAGATCGAGAATCTGGCGCGTTTCGCCGCGATAAAAGCGCTGCGGT
>PMAA01000116.1:3984-4181 GCA_003152355.1 Acidobacteriota bacterium
GCACGTCAAACGGCTCACCATGTCCGTTTGCGGTTACGCGCGTTCCCGGCGAAATCAGGTTGAATGCTGTGGCCATCAAAAGGAGCGGTTCCCTTCACAGGCGTTCGGCCGGGATTCTAGCACAGAATTGCGCGGCGTCAGGGATTGTGTGACGACTCGGAAAACAGGCACGCGAAGCAACCGCAGATCCCTCACTT
>PMAA01000062.1 GCA_003152355.1 Acidobacteriota bacterium
CATCTTCATCAACTTCGAGGAATCGCCGGATCTGCCGGAAGAAGTGGTGGAGAATTACAACGATCCGCGACTCGAGCATCTCGACCGATCTGTGGAAGAGCTCGAGCTTTCGGTCCGCTCCTACAATTGCTTGAAGAACGCGAACATCCAGAGCCTTCGCGAACTCGTCCAGAAGACCGAGTCCGAAATGCTGAAGACGAAAAATTTCGGGCGCAAGTCGCTGAACGAAATCAAAGAAATACTGCAGAAGATGGGCCTGAGCCTCGGAATGAAGTTCGACGACCGCGGCCGGATCATTTGGCCGCCGCTGCCGAGCCAGACAGCGCCTCTGCCTCCGGAGGAAACCGCCGGTCTGTAGACGGCGGAAAAGACGACCATGAGACACCTGAAGTCCGGCTTTAAACTCGGGCGCAAACCGGCACATCGCCGTGCGACACTTCGCAATCTGGTAACGAACCTGATTGAGAAGGAACGAATCACGACGACGGTGTTGCGCGCAAAGGCGGCTCGTCCGCTGGCCGAGAAGATGATTACTCTCGGCAAGCGCGATTCGCTTCATGCGCGCAGGCAGGCTGCGGCGTTTCTGCAAACGCCGGGGGCGACGAAGAAGCTCTTTGCCGATCTCGCGCCGCGATTTGCTGACCGTGCGGGCGGCTACACTCGCATCATCCGCGCGGGGTGGCGCATTGGCGACGGCGCGGAGATCGCGATCCTAGAATTCATCGGCTCGGAGTTGAAGAAAAAGGAAAAGAAGCCGAAGAAGGAACAGGCCGTCGAGGAGCCGGAAGAGAAGGCTGAGGCGAAGGCGTAACGCTCAAAACAACCGAAGTAGAAGGGCCCGCGTGATAGTCAATCGCGCGGGCCTTTTCTTTTTGAGGTCGAACTCGCGTCGTGAAATTCATGGTGCCAGGCAAGATCTTATTTGATCCCAAGCCAGCTTTTGTAGATTTGCTTTTGCGGATCGGTCGGGTTCTCGGCTGGTTTGAGGTGGTACGTTGGATAGGGATTCGAGCCGAGCGTGAGATTGATATTGCGAAATTCGCCCAGGCGGATCAATGAGATTTTCACCGTGTCGCCGGGCTTGTGAGGATCGATGGCATTGCTCAAATCATCCGGGCTGATGGATCGGTCATCGATCGCGATGAGCACGTCGTCCTTCGAAAGACCTGCTGCTTCCGCCGGGCTGCCGGGAAGCACATTCGAGATCTTCGCGCGGCCGTCATCGCTTTTACTTGTGCTGAATCCCGTCCACGGCTTCGTGGTATCCCCTTTTTTCTCAACCGTAATGCCGGCGTAAGCAAAATAAGTGTCGTACGGCAGCGGTTCTTTTCCGCTGATGTAACGATGGAAGAAATCGGTGAAATCCATGCCGCCGATTTCCGATATCGCTTTGATGGCGTCTTCCGGCTCGAAGCCTGGCTTCGGGAGAGCGTAGCGCGAGTACATCAGGCGCATCCAGTCATCGAGAGATTTATTGTTGTTCGTCTTTTCACGGATGGCGAAATCGAGCAGGTGGCCGACGATCTGGCCGCCGTCGTAGTAGGAATAATTCTCGTTGGTGAGATTCGTGTCCAGATTCGGATTGCGTACAAGCCACGTGTCCCAGCTCGTATCTTCGATACTTCGTTCTTTCCGCCCAGGCTCCTGTTCGAACTTTGTGATGAGCTTCGAGATGAAATCGAGATATTCCTGGGGCGAGATCAGGCCGGCGCGAACGAGCGCGAGACTGCCGTAATAACTCGTCAAGCCTTCGGAAATCCACAGCGACGGCGTGTGAACCTGGCGCGAGTAGTCAAATGGGCCGAGCGGGCGGGGGCGAATGCGCTTGACGTTCCAGGCGTGGAAGAACTCGTGCGCTGTGACATATAGCTTCAGTTGGTGTTGCGGGATTCCTCGTTCGGTCGACGCCACGCTATCCCAATCCTCGCGAAAGTTGATTTGCGTGGAATTTAGATGTTCGAGACCGCCGCCTGTGTTCGGCCAGATGTGAAAGATGAACCAGTAATCCTTGAATGGCGCTTGTTGCTGTGGCGTTCCGGCGACGTTAGCAAACATCGGAACCAGCGTTTGAACGATTTTTTGGACGTCGCCGGTGAATTTCGTGAAGTCGTCGCCGCCCACGATGTCGTGATCAATCACGTGATATTTCGTTCCGGCAAAATCGAATGTCTGCTCCTTGAAATTGGAAATTTCGAGCGGCGCGTCCGCGAACCAGTCGTACGATGCGGCCGTAAAGTGGTTTTCGTCCGTTCTCGTCATCCCCGTTGCGACCTTCCATCCGCTCGGAACAGCGATCGATAGCTCGATCGGGCGCTCCTTGCCGTTGACGAGATACATCCAGACCGCAGGACCGCCGATGAATGCGTGCTTCTCGTTGTACTGTGCGCGATTGTTGGCGAGCGTGTTTCCATACAACTGGTACGAGACGGTGACGGACGTCGAGCGATTGAGATCGATGCGCCATGTCTGCTCGTCCGTCTTGCGCCACTTTAGCGCGCTTCCGTCCGCAGCCATCGCGTGGAAACCTTGGACGTACATCCAGTAATTCTCAATGTAGTAGGAGCCTGGCGCCCAGTCGGGAATGGCGAAATCCACCGATTTGCCGTCGAGGCCAGTCGCATGGATCGTGACGTCCATCAAGTGCGTATTGGGCGCTTCGAATTTCAATTCGTAGCGCAATGGCGCGTCAGCAGCGCGGACGACTGTGGCGGCGTTCAGCGCAAGTCCAGCGAGCGCTACAGCGGCCACGAACAGGCGTCCAAGAATTCGTTTCATGGGTTCTCCTTAATTTTGTCCGTTTGAATCTTAGTGCTCGAGGTGGCGACGGCGGAGAGCGAATAGCCCAGCGGCAACTTGAGAAAGCGCGCCGCCGGTAGTATCTAACATTACGTCGTAAATGGAAGCGCTTCGTCCCGGCACGAACGACTGGTGGAACTCGTCGGAGGATGCGTACGCCGCGACGATTCCGATTGCCGCGAGCGCCCACGCAAGGCGCATGCCCGGCCGCCCGGCTCGAATCGCACGCAGCACCAGCAACCCAAAAATAAAATATTCGGTCAGGTGCCCGCATTTTCGGATGATGTGGTGAATGAAACTGAGAGTGTCGGGAGTCAGGCTTGGGAAGAGCCAGTGCAGAAAAGGCGTCGCGATCGCCTCGGTATTGTCAGACGTGAACCAACCCGTGGAGAAGGTGAAAATGACCGCGGCCCAGATGACAAGTGGCGCCCAGCGGCGGAGCGGAGACATCAGAAGTTGTCCGCGCAGTAGTGCTCGGATGGGCGGCTAGAACACAAGAGATTTGCGAGGCGATATTCCACTATTCCAGCCGGTAATTCGGTGCTTCGCGGGTGATGATTACATCGTGGACGTGGCTCTCGCGCAGGCCAGCCGACGTGATGCGAACGAAACGGCCGCGCTCCTGCAGCTCCTTGAGGTTCGCGACGCCGCAATATCCCATACCGCTGCGCAAGCCGCCGACGAGCTGGTCAACGAGGCCTGACAGCGGACCTTTGTACGGGACCTGCCCTTCAATGCCTTCGGGCACCGACTTGCCCCGCTCGGCGGCTTCCTGCGAATAGCGGTCGGCAGAACCGCCTTCCATCGCTGCAAGAGAGCCCATGCCGCGGTAGGATTTGTAGGTGCGGCCTTGGTAGAGAATCGTCTCGCCTGGTGATTCCTCGGTGCCGGCAAATAGGCCGCCAATCATGACGACTGAAGCGCCGGCTGCGATCGCCTTCGTGATGTCGCCGGAAAACTTCACGCCGCCGTCGGCGATAATCGGCACTCCGGAATCTTTCGCGGCGCGAGCGGCGTCGGCGATGGCTGTGATCTGCGGTACGCCTGCGCCGGTGACGACTCGCGTGGTGCAGATCGAGCCCGGCCCGATGCCGACCTTTAGCCCGTCAATCCCGAGGGCAATCAAATCGCGCGCGCCTTCGGCCGTTGCGACGTTACCGGCGACAAGCTGCACATCCGGAAGCCGCCGCTTCAGTTCGCGCACGGCATCCATCACGCGCGTGGAGTGACCGTGCGCGCTGTCAATCGCCAGGACGTCCACCTTCACCTTGGCGAGTTCTACCGCGCGCTCGAGATAATCTCCCGTTGATCCGACCGCCGCGCCGACGCGCAGCCGGCCTTGATCGTCCTTCGCCGCAATCGGATACTCGAGTTTCTTCTGAATGTCTTTGACCGTGATGAGGCCTTTGAGATTGAAGTCGTTGTCCACGACGAGAAGTTTCTCGATGCGATGCTGCTGAAGAAGGCGTTCCGCTTCGTCGAGCGTCGTTCCGACGGCAACCGTCACGAGGTGATCCTTCGTCATCACGGCATTGACGGGCTGGTCGAGATTGCGCTCGAAGCGCAGATCGCGATTCGTGAGAATGCCCACGAGGCGCGAGCCGCGAGTGACGGGAAGGCCCGAGACGCGGTACTTGGTCATGATGTCGAGCGCTTGCCGGACGGAGAGCTCGGGCGAAATCGTGACAGGGTCAACGATCATGCCGCTCTCAGAGCGCTTCACTTTGTCCACTTCCTCAATTTGGCGCTCGACCGGCATGTTGCGGTGAACGAAGCCGAGGCCGCCTTGCCGCGCGATGGCGATCGCGAGGCGCGAGCCCGTTACTGTATCCATCGCCGCCGCCACCACCGGTATATTCAACGCAATTTTGCGCGAAAGGCACGTGCGCGTGTCCACCTGCCCCGGAAGCACTGAGGATTTTCCCGGCAGCAGCAGGACATCGTCGAACGTCAAACCTTCCGGAATAGCTCCGTCTATCATCGTCTCCTCAACTTTGTGACGCTTTTGACCCCAGAAACGCAAAAACCCAGCCGCGAGGGCTGGGCCGTGAGAATAATGAACTGTCGGTACAAATCTTCATCGTTAACGAGCTATCTTACGGGCACGCTAAGAGGAAAGCAAGCCGGGCCTCACACCATCGGTTGCGCCATTCATGCCGGTAGCGTAAATTTTTAAGTGTGAAAGAGTTCCAGCCTGCCTTCCTGCTTCGAAATTCGCATTTGATGACCATGGCCGGTGCGTTCTGGAGGCGCAGCTTTCCGTTGCTGCCTGCCGCTGAGCCGCGCGAATTCGAGACGGAACCTGGCACACGCGTTCTCGCGAAGTGCCATTGGCAGACTGAGCCGCGCCGGCACTCGACGATTGTCCTGCTTCATGGCCTCGAAGGCTCGAGCGAGTCCGGATATATGCGCGGGATAGCGGAGAAGGCGTTTCGTGAAGGATTTAATGTCATTCGCGTGAATCAGCGCAATTGTGGCGGAACAGATCATTTGACGCCCACTCTGTACAACTCCGGGCTGAGCGGCGATATGCGCGCGATCGTCGCGGAACTGATTGAACGAGACCAGTTGCCGGAGATTTTTGCTGTGGGCTTTTCGATGGGCGGGAATTTGGTATTGAAAATGGCGGGCGAGATGGCTGGCGGGGCTCCGAGCGAAGTGCGCGGAGTCGTTGCTGTCTGCCCGGCGGCCAACCTCGCGGCTTGCGCGGACGCCCTCAACGAGCGCCAGAATATCATTTATCAGCGCCACTTCGTTCGTTCCTTGAAGAAGCACACGCGCGTGAAGGCCGCGCTATTTCCGGAGCGGTATCCGTTGAATGGCCTAGACGGCGTGCGGACGGTGCGTGAATTTGACGACGCGATCACCGCGAAGTTTTGCGGGTATCGCGACGCCGATGATTACTACTATCGGGCGAGCGCGCTGCGAGTTGCGGACGCGATTCGCGTTCCCACGATTCTCATTGCCGCGCAGGATGATCCGATCGTGCCGATTCAAACGCTACGCGATGAGAATCTCACTTCCAATCGCCATATCACGATTGTCACGCCGCAGTACGGCGGGCATGGCGGGTTCATTTCGCGGGAGACGGGCGACGAGAGATTCTGGGTCGAAGCACGGATTGTCGAATACTGCGTCGCCAAGCGGACGATCTAATCGGCCGAGCTACGCGATCGGGATTTCGAGCGACGGCTGGAAGCCGGGCGTCAGCAATTGCGCCGGTCCGTCGGCGGAAATCACCATGTCGTCTTCGCAGCGCACCCCGTAATCTCCCGCAACGTAAATTCCAGGCTCATTCGAAAACGTCATTCCGGCTGCAAGAATCGTTTCGTTTCCGCGGACTAGATAGGGTTGCTCGTGCATATCGAGGCCGATTCCGTGACCGAGGCGGTGGGCAAAATATTTATAGCCAGGGCCAAATCCTGCCTCAGTGATCACGCGCCGGGCGGCATCGTCCACGGAGCCGCACGGCTTCCCGGCGACCGCAGCCGCGAGTGCAGCATCCTGCGCCTTGCGAACGATCTCGAACGCGCGCTGCAACTTGTCGGACGGCTTACCAAGAACCGTCATGCGCGTGACATCAGATTGGTAGCCTTCGACTGTCGTGCCGTCGTCGAGCAGAACGGAGTCGCCTTCGCGCAGCGAGTGCGCTTCGCGCGATCCATGTGGAAGCCAAGAAGCGGAGCCGAACAGCACGTCCGCGTCGCCTTCCAATCCCATTTTGTTGTATCCCTTTGAGACCCATTCCGCGACCGTCTGTTGCGTTACGCCTTCGTGCAACGATGCAAACGTTGCCTTATAAACGTCAAATGTGGCAGCACACGCGAGTCGCATCAGGGCCAGTTCGTGCTCGCTCTTGCGGGCGCAGCAACCAATCGTAATCGGATCGCCGCTGACGTATTCCGAATTCGGATTCGCTTTTCGCAAGCCGTCGAAAAACATGAAACGCGTGGTTTCTTCAACGCCGATCCGGCCGGCTTGCAAATGACGATCCGAAAGCCACCGTGCGGCAGTTCTGTACGGACTTTCATCCTCCTGCCATGTCAGAATTTCGATGGGCCACGGTAGCAGTTCGCGGAGGCGGCCTTCTTCAAACGCTGGCGAGACGATGACCGAATTGCCATTGCGCGGAATCAATAGAGCGAGCATCCGTTCGCTTGGCCACCAGCGAATCCCGGTGAAATAAAAGAGCGCCGTCCCCGGCGTCACAAAGAGCGCTGAGAATTGCGGCTTGGCGTTTGTCATCAACTCTTGCGCGCGAGCTACGCGGGCCTTGCGCTCGTCGGCGGTGATGGGTTGGACGCGATCGCGGATGGGTTTGAGCATATCAAAAGCCGGAGGAAGAGGAATGTCTCGGGGTTCGGGGAAAGATGATGCTCCTGGCCTCAATCCGCGCGCAAGCACAATAGGCAACGCGGCGCCCGCAGCCAAAGTTGCCGAGCTCGATTTCAGTAAATCGCGCCGGGAGATCCGCAAAGTGCCCTCCAATATCCTATCGCTTCAGCCTGCGCCATTCGCCGGCTTCGTGACGTCCCAGCTAGCACAAGGAGTGGCTGGTACGCTAGGGCGGCGCCGCAATCCTAATGGAGGCATCCGCGGTGTGCAAGGAATCCCCTGCAGCGCGTACAACGGGTGCAATAGGTTTGCCACCATTGGACGTAGGGCGGGAGCCACGCCAGTCTCTCTCCTATGGGCCCCGAAAGGGCAACCCGTTCCGCCGCTCTTTGACCGTGGATAAAGTCAGATGAGGGATCTCCTCTGGCAGCCGTTAGGGGGCGACCTTTGCTATAATTGGAACTACAAGAAGCTGGTTGGTGTCCAACATCAGTAGAGGCGCTCACCCTCTGATAGGTGGCCTCCAGCCGGGAGATCCAGGCGGGCAAGCCATACTTTGGCGCAGTCAGGCGACCCGGCCATTGCCAGAGGCGCAAGTCATGTCCGATTTCGCGCAAAGCTTATCGTGGGGCCATGACGAAGCGGATCTTGTCACGGAGCTGCAGGCGGGCTCCGACGCCGCGTTCGAATGGCTTGTCACCTACTACCACGCTCCAGTCTATAACCTCGTATACGGAATCCTTTACGACGCATCTGACGCCGCCGATGTGACCCAGGAAGTCTTCCTCCGCGTATTTCGAGGAATTGGCGGTTTCCGGCGCGGTAGTTCCCTTAAGACTTGGCTGTATCGAATATCGGTACGCCAAGCCCTGAACCAACGGCGTTGGTGCTGGCGGCACCACAGTCATCAGGTTTCAATTGACGACGACACGAATGGGACGGCGGAAGCTCACGAACTCGAAGACCTGGATTCCACGCCATTCGAGAAGCTAGCGACCCGTGAGGCACAATTGGCGGTTCGGCGCGCGTTGCAGTCGGTCCCCGACGTCTTTCGGAGCGCCGTGATTCTGCGCGATCTTGAGGGACTATCGTACGAAGAAGTCGCCGAGATACTCGAAGTGTCTGTGGGAACTGTGAAATCGCGAATTCTCCGCGGTCGCCGCGCCTTGCGTGAGCTGTTGGATCCGCTGCTCCACGGAGATCGTGAACCGCATTCTCGGGATGCCCGGCCGGCGCATGATCACGAGCGCGTGAGTGAGAACTCGCCGCGCGCCGTGTCAGGCGTGAGTCCATCAACCTCAGCGGGCATTCCGCCGATGCCGGCGTTCGTGGCGCGGCGCGCGAGAGGAAGTGCCCGATGAATTGTCGCGCAGCGAAGCGCCTACTCGCCGGATATCTCGACGGCGCCATCCGCCCCGCGGATCGCATTTATGTGCGCGAGCATGTGGGTTCGTGCCCGAATTGCCGCGAGCAACTCGAACGCTACCGGCGTCTTGCTGTGTGCCTCGCTCATGTGGAACCGGCCGCGCCTCCAGTAGATCTCGCTGTACGCATTCGGTTGACGGCCGCACGATCTAGCTCGCGAGCGGGTTGGCCGCTGCGCATGTGGCGCCGTGCGACGCTCGTGTTCGAGAACATTCTTGAGCCAATGGCGTTGCCTGCGACCGGCGGCGTTCTGACGGCCATGGTTGCATTTCTGTTTACCGTTCAAGGCATTCTCGTCGGCGTTCCAGTTGGCGTTATCCAGAATGATTTGCCGACAAGCTTGATGCAGCCAGCGCGTCTAGAAAGCCTCGCGCCGTTCCCGGTAACCGGAATTACGGATGTCGACGCTCATGGTGTCGATGGCGTCCTGATTCTCGAAGCCACGCTGAACGAGCAAGGGCAGGTGGTAACGTATGTCATCTTGGCCGGTCCAAGCGATCCGGGTGTTCGACGGCAGTTGGATCAGCTTTTGCTATTCTCCCGGTTCAGTCCTCAATTGAGTTTTGGCCGGCCCACTGCTGGCGGCCGCGTCGTGTTGAATTGGGTTTTGGTTCGCGGCTGATTGCAAGTATCGCTAATCCAGGCACACCGTTATCCCCGATCCATAGTCTTCGCTGCCAAGCTTTCTTGACTCTGTTCTACTCACTCGATAGAGTTTGGAGTGGCTGAGTTCGGCGGGAAAAGTCTGGGTCGTGGCCCCGGCGCCGCTTCAGGAATTCCTCGAGCAAGCTATTCGCACGAAGCAGCCGAAAAGGAGCGGGCAAATCCGCCGCGTGAAAATGAAGTCGTATTTCATCATCGTTGCGGCGGCCCTGACCGTTTGTATCTCGCTCTTCCCGGCGCCAGCTTCCCCCCAAGGCGATTCCGATACCGGCATTTCAGTGGAGAGCAGCCAGCAATTATTCTCGGTGATGTGCGCGCTCGAGGCTTCGGGTTTCGACGCAAACTCGAGCGCTCTAAACCAATTTTCCGAGCGAGGGGCGCTTCAACGCAGGCTCGCGCAGCAGGAAGGGCCTGCCACCGATGCTTTGCGGAAGTTTTATCACGACCACGCGCTCAAGGACCCGGCGGAGATGCTCTCGCGGTACATTTCCTTTGGCCTTGTTGTCGGACCGCCTCCGCAATTTCCCTATCAACTTGAGCACGAAATTCTCCCGCCCGATGTGCTGACTCTCGATGGTTTCGACGAAGTTCTTTCCAATTTCTATCGGGAAGCTCATCTGGACCGCGAGTGGCTGCGAGCTTCAAAGGAATCCGATCAAGAAGTGGACCGCTATCAGCCAGCTGCGCGCCGGGAATTGTTTGTGACAGCCGGTTATTTGCGCGAGCTGATGCGCCCTGCGAACGGTCGAGAGTTTACTGTCTACGTTGAGCCGTTTGTCGGCAGCCGAACAAATTTTCGCATCTATGGATTGCACTACTCGATCGTCGTCGGGTCCGGAGCGCAAATCCCGATTGATGCTATTCGCCACGCTTATCTTTATTTTCTCATTGATCCGATGGCGCTGTCGTCGCGCAAGGAAATTGACAAGAAGCGCGCATTGCTTGATATCGCCAACAAGGCGCCGCTGTTGCCGGTGGAGTATCGCGAAGAATTCTTCGGCCTGTTCGACGAATGCGTCGTAAAGGCCATCGAGCTGCGGTTGCGGAAGCTGCCACCGCCTGAACTCGAAGCAGCCATCGCCGAGGACGACCGCGAAGGCCTGATCCTGGTCCGTCCAATCGTGACTCAGTTAAAAATATTCGAAAAACAAGGCCCGGCGATGCACTATTATTTCCCCGACCTCGTCAAGGGCATTGACGTTGACGCCGAGAAGGAACGGCTTAAGAGCATAAAATTCGCGACGGCGCAGCCCGCGAAGCCGGAGCCGCAGAAATCGCCCGCGGCGACGGCGCAGTCGGATTTGGAAAAAGAGCTTGCCGTAGGCGATCAGCAGATTGCGTCGCAAAATGGTGCGGCCGCGCAATCGACTTTTGAGGGCATCCTGGAGAAGCATCCGGGCTTGCCGCGCGCGAAGTACGGTCTAGCAATGGCGTGCGTGCTACAGGGAAGAGCAGCGCAAGCGCAAAGGCTATTTGAGGAAATTGTCGCTGACGCGAATGCGCCTGGGGCTTTGCCTGCTGATCCGGCATCTTTGGCTTGGGCGCACGTATACTTGGGCCGGATCCACGACCTCCAAGGCGATCGGGATTTGGCATTGACGGAGTACGATGCGGCGCTGGCGGTTTCGGGGGCGCCTGACGGGGCGCGAGTAGCCGCACAGCGAGGGCAGTCCGCGCCGTACAATCCGTCCGGCGGCGCGAAAGGCTCCGGCAGCGATAAGCAGTAGCCGGCGCGAAGTGTTGATAGAGATCATTGCAAGATCTGGACAGACTCAAAGGGGAAGGGGATAGTGATGAGAAATTTATTCTCAGGGGTAGGCATCTCGTTCTGCGCTTTGATTTTTGGTTTAATTGGGGCGAGCCCGGCGCGAGGGCAGAGTCCCGGACAACAGCCGCCGCCGGTTCAACAGCCGACTGATCAGCAAAAACCTGCGCCGAACGGAACTCAGACGCCGCCAGCGGAAGCTCCAAAAGTGAACCCGCAAGAAGAGGCCGACTACAAGGCTTTTACCGCTCTGAAGACTGAGGACGTGAACAATCAGATTAAGCTCGGTGAGGATTTCGTCCAGAAATATCCGGAGAGCAAGTACGACGAATCGGTGTACGCCAAACTTACTCAGGCCTACGCCGTGAAGCAGGACATTCCCAAGATGAACGCCGCGGGCGAAAAGGCGCTGGCGATGAACCCAGACGATGTCTCTGTCCTCGTTCAATTGGGATTTGTCGCGCCACACTTCGCCGACCCGAACGATATGGATTCAGAGCGCAAGCTTCAGAAGGCGGAGCAAGAGCTCAAGCACGCTCTCGAGCTTCTGCCGGCGATGCCGAAACCGGCGACTGTCACGGACGACGACTTCGCGAAGGCCAAAGCAGCAGCCGCTGAAGAAGCTCACGGCGGGCTCGGTCTCGTCTACTTCCGCCAGGGGAAGTACGAGGAATCTTTGGCGCAATTCAAGTTGGTGACTGCCGGTCCGGATGCCGATCCGACAAATCTCTATGTGATGGGCATCGATCTACAGCAACTCAAGCGGTTTGGAGAAGCTGCCGATGTTTATGGCAAGTGCGCCGCTACGTCAGGTCCCCTGCAGCCACGCTGCAAACAGCGCGCAGATCAAATGAAGCAGCAAGCGGCATCGCAGCCGGCGGCGAAACCGTAAATATTCGGTCTCGGCGCGATGAAGGGAGGAGTTTTGGATGACGGCGAAAAACTGACGCAGTTCGAACTCGCGCTCGGCCATCATTTCAAACGGCCGGAATGGCTCGAACAAGCGTTGACGCACCGCTCGGCGCGCCAGCGCGAAGCCGCGCCGCCTCCCGATGACAACGACCGGCTCGAGTTTTTTGGCGATCGCGTCATCGGCCTGGTAGTGAGCGAATATTTGCTGCGAAATTTTCCGGACTGGGATGCGGGCAAACTGTCGAAGGCACATTCCCGGCTTGTCAGCGGCACATCGATTCGCTCTGCTGCGGAGGCCATCGCGATCGGCCGTCATCTGCGGCTTGGCCGCGGCGAAGAGATGACAGGAGGCCGCGAAAAACAGAGTTTACTCGCCGATGCATATGAAGCCGTCGTCGCCGCAATTTATCTCGACGCGGGTTTGCATGCCGCTGCTGAATTTATCCGCCGAACGCTACTCGAACCGGCGATGAAGGGCGCTGACGGTCCGTTGCACGTCTCCGATCACAAATCGGCGCTGCAGGAGTGGGTACAACAACACGCTCTAGGGCGGGTGGAATATCGCGTGCACAAGGAAAGCGGCCCCGACCACAAGAAGCTCTTCGAGGTCGAAGCGTGGCTTGACGGCGAACGTCTCGCCGCCTCGGAAGGCCGTAGCAAAAAGGAAGCCGAACAGTCGGCGGCCCACAAGGCACTCGTCGGCTTGATGACAAAGGCGCAGAAGGAGTGACGATTGCGATGACGGTCGACGTCCAGCGCGAGAACATCGCCGACCGCGCAAAGCAGCCGTCCAGCGATTCCGCAGCGCAGGGAAGTTTCCGCGAGTACATCGAATCACTCCTCGTCACAATTCTGATCGTGCTTTTCGGCACGACCTTTATCGTCCAGACGTTCAAGATTCCTTCACCCTCGATGGAGCGCACTCTTCTCGTCGGCGATTATCTTCTCGTGAACAAGTTTATTTTCGGCGGGCACGGCGCTTGGTACGAACACCTTTTGCCGTATCGCGAAATCCGCCGCGGCGACGTAATTGTTTTCAAATTTCCCTATGACGATCATCAGCACTATGTGAAGCGGGTTATCGGCATGCCGGGCGATCGAATTCGAATCGCGGATCAAAAAGTTTACGTCAACGGCGCGATGCTCAACGAGCCTTATGCTGTGCACGACCCAGTGAGCGACGATCCGTTTGGCGACGATTTTCCTCCGATCACGCGAGAAACTTACGATCCGATGGTGCGCCCCGAATGGGCGGCAGATATTTACAACCACATCGTTCAGGGTGAGCTTGTCGTTCCTCCGAATGATTATTTCGCGATGGGAGATAATCGCGACCATAGTTGGGACAGCCGTTACTGGGGATTCGTCCGCCGCGATGCGATCATGGGGCGGCCGGTGGTTATCTACTGGTCCGTGAAAGCCAGCGCGGATGATTCTTCCGAAAGCGCGGGTGGCATCACGGGCTTCTTCCAAACACTTGCACATCTTCCGAGCCACGCGCGGTGGGGCCGCATGCTGCGCGAGGTTCATTGATCAGCTGAGAAGCCCTTGACTCCTCCTGCAACACTTGAATCCGAGAGCCCGCCGAAAGTTCAGTCTGGCGCGATCGGTCAATCCGGCCCACGTCGCGCGGCCATGGGGCTGCGCTGGATTTGTCTTCTTCTCGCCGTATTCGTTGCCATCAATCTTGGGGGCTCCTGGCTCGTTCAGCACACACGCATCCGGCGGGTCCTCAACGCACGGCTCGCCGCGGCATTCGGCCGGCCGGTCGAAGTGGGCCGGTATTCGTTGACGCTTTGGGACGGACCGGCGCTGGTGGCGGAGCCGGTCACCGTCGCGGAAGATCCTAGATTCGGTCACGAATATTTTCTCCGAGCTGACGCTCTTACGATTCGATTGCGCTGGCTCTCACTGTTTAGCGGACACCTAGAGCTCGGGACGCTCTCATTGTCGCGACCGAGCCTCAACCTCGTTCGGGCGGCGGACGGAAGGTGGAATATCGAAGAATGGCTACCAACACCGTCGAGTGGAATTGAGAGTCTCGCCGCAGGCGCGTCGGCGCCGCGCGCCGCACCACGAATCAAGGGAATTGCAGTTGACTCGGGCCGGGTGAATTTCAAACGTGGCGATGAGAAACTGCCTTTCGCGTTCGTGGATTTGAGCGGTTCGGTCGAACAGGATGTGCCGGGGCACTGGCAGTTGAATCTGGAGGCAAGTCCTGCGCGTGCGGCCGTAGTGCTGCAGCAAGCGGGAACACTGCACGTAGACGGGCAACTCGGAGGCACTTCATCGCGATTACGCCCCGCGAATCTGCACATCCGCTGGCAGGAGGCAGCCGTGGCCGATGCGTTTCGTCTGGGCGCCGGAACCGATCACGGAATTCGCGGCGCATTTACGATCGCGCTTGACGCACAGACGCAAGGCGCATCGTGGAATTTACAGGGAAGGATCGAGCTACGCCGCGTGCATCGTTGGGACCTCTCGATGCGCGCCGATAATCCCGCCGTCAACGTGTTGATTCACGCCGACTGGCTTCCAGAAGCTTCCACGCTCAATTTCTCGGACGTCGCCATCGAAGCTCCACGTTCGAACGCCCGGGGATCTGGAGTCGTGACATGGGCGGATACGGCCAGGGCAGCGGGTCGTCCGCTCAGTATCTCCTCGGACGGAGTTGATTGCGAGGATGTGCTGTCGTGGATTCGTGCGTTTCACCCAGCCGTTTCCGAAGCGCTCGCTGCACGGGGAAACCTGAGATTCAACATTGCGCTCGCAGGGTGGCCTCTAGGTCCGGCGGGCGGCACGGCGTGGACAGATGGCGCTTCGCTCGAAGGCGGAAGTCTTCACGTTCCTCTGAAGCTCGCTCGCGGTTCGATGAAATTCGATACTCGGTCTGCGCATCTGTTGCCCGCGACGATCGAAATCGGATCCGATGGCGGTGCTCTTCGTGTGGAAGCCGCGATGCCTGTGGATTCCGCGGGCGATTCGATGTGGAAGCTGTCCGGCAAGGTGGCAAACGTCGAAGACCTTACGGACGCCGCGGCCGCGTTCGGCTGGAATGGGCAAGGCGCATGGAAGATCCAAGGGCCGGCCGCCTTCGATCTCGGTTGGCAGGGACGCGAGAAGTTTCCCTGGAAGCAGGCGCTTGGGAAAGTTGAGCTACAAGGGTTGACGCTGCATGCCCCGTACTTGAATCAGCCGGTCTCGCAGGTGCGAGGCCGACTCAACTTCGCGCGCGATTCTTCGCAACTCTCGATCGATTCCGCTCAGGCGTTTGGAGGGGAGTGGAGAGGCACCGTGGATTTGTATCCCGTTGCAAGTGGACGGCACTTCGCTTTGAGCGTAGATCGCCTGAACGCGGAAGACTTGGATCGTTGGTTGAATCCACGCTGGCGGCAAGGGTTTCTCGGCAACATTTTGCCTTTCTTGGATTCATCTACGAGCGCGCAACCGAATCCAGGCAATCTTGACGCTCAGGGCCACGTCGCGATCGAGCAGTTCGCGTTCTTGCGCTTCGTGGTTCACCGGATGAAAGGCGATCTTTCGATTCGCGGGCGGCGTCTCGAACTCGACAACGCTGATGCCGATTTCTATGGCGCACACGTGTCGGGCAAGCTCATCGCGGAGTTGCAAAAGGGCCCGATGTACAGCGTCAAGACGCACTTTTCGGGCTTGAACCTCTCCTCTCTCATGGCGAGTTCTCCGACGCTTCCAAAGTCATTCGGCGGTCAAGCTTCCGGCGATTTGGCGCTAACACTTGCCGGAGCCGGGCGCGACGCATTGCTGGCGTCGTTGGAGTGTGAAGGCTCAACCGACATAGAGAATCCAACGCTCGACGGGTTCGACTTAATCGAGTCGCTTCGCTCCGACAGAAGGATTCCGGGCACAACCTCATTTTCCCGGGCCGTGGGAGCGTTCAAATGCCGCAACAACAGGATTCAGATTTCGCAGCTTCGACTGCTTCGCCCGGACGCCGCACTGAGCCTCAGCGGCAGCGTGGATTCCGCACGCAACCTGGACCTGCGCGTTCATTGGATCAGCGGTACGGCGGAAGGCGGCGAGCCGGACTCTAATGTTACGCCCGGCGCCTTACAAATCGACGGGCCGCTGGCGGCACCGCGTCTGTCATCTGCCGGAACAACCCCGAAGGAGTAAGTCTGAATCTCACGTGATTGCACCGAGCGATATCGCGTGCACAGGTCTTCACGGTAGTGAGCACAAAGGACAGCCAGTAGCTGATCAATGCTGAGGAATGCAGCGAGATCGATATGCGTGTCCTTGGCGGCAGCACTGCTTTGTCTCTTCACGATCGCGGCGCGCCCGCGTGGCGATGCGGACAACGCTCGGGTGCGGTTGACGCCGCGCTTTTCGCCCGGCCAGGTGCTGCGATATCAAATTGAAGTGCGAAACGTATCGAAGGGACGCACAAATGGACCGATCCGCGATCCAGAAGCCGCATCGCAATTGAAGCAGACCACCAATGTAGTCATACGCCTGGATGTCTTGAGCGTTGATCTGCAACCAGAAGGCCACGACCTCTCCAAAGTTCACCTTCGCGCGACATACGAACACTCTTCCGCGACGAATGAATCGGATGCCTACGACGAACGGGCCGACGCGATTGTCGAACAGTTCCGAAAGCTCGAGGGGCAATCCATGGAGTTCACGCTCGACGGCGACGGTCGAATTTCCGACCTGCACGGCCTCGACAACGTTCTTCAGGACCCGTCGGCGATGGCTAACGCGCGAGGATGGCTTTCGAACATTTCGCCCGGAGCGGGATTTCCAAAGAAGGGAATCGCGATCGGTGAAAAATGGCACTCCGAAGAGCCGCTAGCTGGCGCTCCGCTGAGAGGCACGGTCTGGCGAGCGGATTCTACGTATCTACGAAATGAGCCATGCCATGCCGAGGGCGTCCCGGGAGAGCCCGACGGCGCAAAGTCTGCACCTCTGGTAGCTTCAAACACCGGAGATATATGCGCGGTCGTGCTGACGCAATTCAAAATTCTGCAGGTGAATCCTCGCGGAGACCTTACGCCGCCGGATTACATTCACAATGGCCTTCGCACCTCGGGTAGCTGGACTGGTTCGGGGAACAGCCTGAATTCGATTTCACTTCGCACCGGACTCGTAATCAGCGTCACTCAAACCAGCGATCAGTTTATGAACTTCACGGTTTCGAGTTCCAGCTCGCCTTCACGGATGGACTACACCGGCGAAGTAAAAAGCCAGTCTCAGATCGCGCTGCTTCCCAGCTCCGTCGAATCTTCGCGATAAACGGCCATTCGTCTCAATCTTGCGCCTCGCGGTATAATGGATGTTTTATCAAACGTCTTCATTTTTGCCTGGGGACCACTGTCATGAACTTCAAACTTTCGAGCGACTATCAACCGCGCGGCGACCAGCCACAGGCGATCGCCCAGCTCACGGAGGGAATCGCTGCGGGCGACAAACATCAGGTGCTTCTCGGCGTGACCGGTTCCGGCAAAACGTTCACGATGGCCAAGGTCATTGAGAAGATGGATCGTCCGGCACTCGTTCTCGTGCATAACAAGACGCTTGCCGCTCAGCTCTTCCATGAATTCAAATCGTTCTTTCCGCAAACCGCTGTCGAGTACTTCGTCAGCTACTACGATTATTACCAGCCGGAAGCGTACATGCCGTCCAGCGATGTTTTTATCGAGAAGGAAGCGACGACGAATGAGGAGTTGGACAAGCTGCGAATGAGCGCGACCCGGTCGCTCTTCGAGCGCCGCGACGTCATCATCGTGGCGTCCGTATCGTGCATCTACGGCTTGGGCTCGCCCGAGGCGTACTACGGCATGATGCTGATGCTCGAAAAGGGCCAGACCATTTCGCGTGAAGCGATGCTCCGCAAGCTCGTCGAAATCCAATACGAGCGCAGCGAGGACCTGCGTCGCGGAACATTTCGCGTTCGCGGCGACATGATCGAAATCTATCCTCCTTACGATGACACCGCCGTCCGAATCGAGCTATGGGGAAGCCAGATTGACGCGATTCGGCGCATTGACACGCTCACCGGCGAAATCCTGACGAGCGCCACTGAAATTACACGCCTGCCAATCTATCCGAAGACGCACTATGTTCTCCCGGCGGAGCAAAGAGAGCGCGCGATTCAGACGATTCTGGAAGAACTCGAATGGTGGAAGGGCGAACTCGCGCAGAAGGGAAGGATCGTCGAGGCGCAGCGAATCGAACAACGAACGCGCTTTGACATCGAGATGATGCGAACGATCGGCTATTGCCATGGAATCGAGAATTACTCGCGGCATCTTTCCGGCCGGTTGCCGGGCGAGGCCCCTCCGACGCTTCTCGATTACGTGCCGTCCGATTTCCTGCTGTTTGTGGATGAATCGCACCAGACGATTCCACAGGTTCGCGGCATGTTTCACGGAGACCGATCGAGAAAGCAAACGCTGGTGGATTACGGATTCCGGCTGCCCTCGGCGCTCGACAATCGTCCGTTGACGTTCGAGGAATTCGAGCATCGAGTCAACCAGGCGATCTACGTCTCGGCGACGCCCGGCCCGTACGAGCTTACGAAATCAGGCGGAGTCGTCGCTGAACAGGTGATTCGACCGACAGGTCTGGTCGATCCAGAAGTCGAAGTGCGGCCGGTGAAGGGGCAAGTGGACGATTTGCTCGAGGAAATTCGCGTTCGGGCAAAACGCAACGAGCGGGTGCTCGTCACGACTTTGACAAAACGAATGGCGGAAGACCTCGCGGAATATTTTTCAGAGGTCGGCGTTCGCTGCCGCTACCTTCATTCTGAAATCGAAACGCTGGAACGGGTGCGCATTCTGCGCGATCTCAGGCGCGGCGAATTCGACGTGCTCATCGGCATCAACCTGCTCCGCGAAGGGCTCGACCTGCCCGAAGTCTCGCTGGTCGCGATTCTCGACGCGGACAAAGAGGGTTATCTCAGGAGCGCGACATCGTTGGTGCAGAGCATGGGGCGATGCGCGCGCCACGTCGAAGGGCGGGCGATACTCTACGCCGACACGATGACAGATTCGATGAAGCTCGCCATTGGCGAAACCAATCGCCGCCGTGCGAAGCAACAGGCCTACAACATTGAAAACAATATTACGCCCCAGTCGATCAATAAGTCAGTGGATATGCAGCTTGCCGCAATTGTGGAAGCCGACTACCTGACTGTGCCGATCGACGAGAGCGCGATTGACGATATCGCCAACGAAAGTGATCTCCGCCGTGTGATCGAGCAACTCGAAACGCAGATGCGCGAGGCCGCGAAGAAGTTCGAATTCGAACGCGCCGCATCGCTGAGAGATCGGATTCGATTGCTGAGACAGAGGGATCTCGGCGAGATATTTGCGCCGCCACCCGAACCCGCAAAATTGCCTTAACAGAGCAGGCGGAATCAGCCGCCCAGCAGATTCAAACGAGGCCGCGGCGAAGATCGGCGAGCGGATAGAACGTGCCGCGCCACGTCACTCCGCCACGCCACAGCGTCAGGAATGCCGAGCGTGCGAGCATCCAACTGAAAATCAGGGCGCCGATGGGATGCGTGAAGCCATAGAGTGGCGACGCACCGGCGCTGTAGGAAACCGTGGCGTGACACGCAAACGAGATGGCCACGGCGATCGCTGCGAAGATCCGTGCGTCTCCGTGCACGAAGGGCAAAGCCACCCACGGGAATACGCTCAACATGAGAAGCCCAAGTATTTGGCCGCCAACCATTGCGAGGTTATAGCTGGCTGCGGCAAAGAAAGTTTTCGACGAACCGCGCACGAGATTGCCGATTCCCGCTTGCCATCGCACACTGACGTGCTGCGGCGCGTAACCCACCTGGGAACGGAATCCGGCGCGCTTCGTGAGTTTCGAAAGTTTCATGTCTTCGAGCACTTCCATTTGCATTCCACGGTGACCCCCAAAGGCGTCGTAAGCCTCTCGCCGAATTAATTGAAACGCGCCGATGCCGATGTATCGAGAAGACCGCGGATCGCTGGTGCGCCAGGCTTCTTCGCCCAGAGCAAAGCCGAGTCCAAAAAATGTCATGACCACATGCTCCCAGAATCCCACCATAATCATTTTCGTCATCAAAGCAAGGTGATCTAGCTTTTGCTCGATCGCTACGGCGACAATGCGGCGAAGTGAGTCCGGCGCGAAGTGAACATCAGCGTCGGTGAAAACCAGCCACGAGGCCGTGGCGATTTTCGAGCCGGTGTGAAGAGCGTGAGGTTTTCCTAGCCAGCCGGGCGGGAGTTCCGTGATGTGGATGACCTTTAGACGTGGATTGCGAGCCGCAAAATCATCGAGGATTCGGCCGGTATCGTCCGTAGAGCGGTCATCCACAGCGATGAGCTCGTAGTTGGGATAATCGAGCGCCAGCATCGTTGGGAGCGAAGACGGCATTTTTGCCGCTTCGTTTAGAGCTCCAAAAATAATCGAAACTTTCGGGCATTCTTCCGCCGGCAGCGGTTCGAATCGCTCGATGCGGGGCAGTTTTCTCATGCCAAAAGCCGCTCGGACGGATTGGATCGCCCACAAGCCCGCAATAATACCTAGCAAGATTGTAATGAAAATATGCAAGTGAGTTTTCTGCCCGCGATTCCGCCAAACACGTTATTCTAGCATTTTCGGCGAGTCCTCCAGAGGCACGCAACGTGGCATCCTCCATAGCAATTGTCGGAGCGGGACGCGTGGGGCGCGGGTTGGCGCACCGCTTGCACCGCGTGGGCTGGCAGATCGGTGCGGTCGTAACGCGCTCGAAATCAACTGCGCGCATAGCTGTGCAAAAAATCGGTGCTGGCGCCGCGTACAGCGCTCCGACGCGGCAAATCTTGAGCGCGGAAGTAGTCTTAATTACCACACCGGACGACGCGGTTGCAGAAGTCGCGACCGATCTCGCGGAACTCGGAGGGAAAGAGTGGAGGGGCAAGATCGTGCTCCATACCAGCGGGGCGCTTGACCGCCGAGTTCTGGCGCCGCTCGCGGATTTCGACGCGTCCACTGGCTCGCTGCATCCGCTTCAAACTTTCAGTGGGCGCGCGGTTCCCGAACTCGAGGGCGTCGTTGTCGCGGTTGAGGGCAACCGCGCCGCCCTCCGCGTTGCGCGCAAGATAGTTCGAGCTTTGGGCGGCATTCCAGTGACGCTGCGAGGCCGCGACAAACCCGCGTATCACGCCGCGGGCGTCCTCGTAGCAGGGCACGCACTCGCTCTTGTCGAAGCGGCTACGCTGGTTTTGATGAGTATCGGATTCACGAGGCGGCAATCCAACAGGTCCTTGCTGCCGCTGATGCGGCAAATGCTCGTGAATTTTGAACGGCTCGGTCCGCGGCTTGCATGGACGGGTCCGCTATCGCGCGGCGACTATGAAACAATTGCGCTTCATCGACAGGCATTCCGCAGCTTCCCGCGCGAATTCAGCGACGCCTATCTGGCGCTCTCGATGCTCGCCGCGCGGGTTTTGTCGCCGAATCCCGAGCTTACGGAATCCAAAGTCCAAAATGCGTGGAAGCAATCTTCAGGAGGCAGAACTTGAGTTCGTTGAATATTCCAGTGGAGAGCACGACGCTGGCGAATGGTTTGCGAGTGGTGATTTCGCCCGATCGCTCCGCGCCCGTCGCGACGGTCGGCGTCTACTACCAGATCGGATTTCGACTTGAGCCGCGAGGACGAAGCGGCTTCGCGCATCTCTTCGAGCACATGATGTTTCAGGGTTCGGAACACGCAGGGAAAATGGAGCACATCAAGCTGATCAATTCTTCGGGCGGCTTGTTGAATGGCACGACGAGCTATGACATCACGAATTATTACGAAGCCGTGCCGTCGAATGCGCTCGAACGCGTCCTATGGCTTGAAGCCGACCGCATGCGCGCGCTGAAAGTGGACGACGAGAATCTCCGGAATCAGCGCGACGTGGTGAAAGAGGAAGTGCGAGTGAATGTTCTGAACCAGCCATACGGCGGATTTCCCTGGCTCGATCTGCCGCCAGTAGCGTACCGTAATTGGCCCAACGCGCATAATTTCTACGGCGATTTTGCCGATCTCGACGCGGCGACGCTCGATGATGTAATGAATTTCTATCGAACCTATTACGCTCCAAACAACGCCGTGCTTCTGATGCTCGGCGACGTCGAACCATCTGCCGGTTTCACATTTGCAAAGCGATATTTCGAAGATATTCCGGCGCATCCATTGCCGCCGCGCGTGGACGCGAGCGAACCCCCGCAGACGGAAGAGCGCCATGGCGAAGTGCCCGAAACATTCGCCCAACTTCCCGCGCTGGCAATCGGCTATCACGCGCCTCGACACAACACGCCGGAGTGGTATGCGGCGGGAATTCTCGACCGCGCGTTGCACGGCGGACGCGCTGGCCGTTTCTCTCGCCGCCTCGTCGCGGAGCGCCAGATAGCCATCGAGACGTCGGGAGGCATTAATTATCCGGTTGGCAATCTCTTCGACTACAACGGTCCGACGCTGATGGTCACGAGCATTTTCCACAAACCCGAGTTCTCGGCCGAGCAGACCATTACTGCGTTCGATGAAATCATCGCGGAAGTGCGCGAGCACGGCGTCAGCGAGAGCGAGTTGGATCAAGTGAAAGTAAAATTTCGGTCGGATTTTTTCTCAATGCTCGAAGGCGGTATGGGCGCCCATATGCCGCGGTTTGGGCTGATGCATTGTCTCGCATGCTTTACGCTATTCGATAACGATCCTCAGAGAATTAATACGGTCCTTGACGAATTTTTGCAAGTGACGCCGCCGCAAGTACGAGATGTGGCGAACAAGATCCTGACGCCAGCGCAGCGCTCGATTCTGATTCGAAAACCAACAGGAAACGGAGGAGCGCGATGACTTCTTCGGCGTCAACTGAATCCAGTGCGCGCGTTACCTCGGCTCCTCCTCTCGGTCCGGAACATCGAGTGGCGTGGCCCGCACGATCGGCCAGGACATTTCCTAACGGCCTCGAAGTCGTTCTCGCGGAGTCGCACACTTTTCCCAAGATTGAGGCTGAGTTGTTTTTCCGTAGCGGCAACGCAGCTACGGCACTGCAGTCGCCCGGATTAGCGGAAATGACGGCGTCCGTCGTACGCACGGGTACCCTGCATCGCACGCGCCGCGCGATCGAAGAAGATCTTCGTAGCATGGGTGCGAACCTTGGCACGACTGCCGGCGCCGACACGAGCGCGATCTCGATTTCCGGGCTCGCCGAATTTGCGAAGGGCCTTCTAGAACTGGTCTCCGATCTGGCACGCGACGCTTCGTTTCCGGATGACGAATTCGAGCGCATCCGCCGCCAGAAGATTGAGGAATTGCGCATCGAACGCACGACGCCCGGCTTTCTGGCGAGTGAACGCCTGCGGCGCACTCTTTTTGGAGCCCATCCGTATGCAATCATTGCGCCGACGGAAGCACAGGTGGAGTCATATCGCCGCGAGAATTTACAAGCGTATTATCGCCAGCACTACACGCCTGCGAACGCTCTGCTGATCGTTGTCGGCGATTTCAAAACCGCGGAAATGTTCGCGTTGATCGAGGAGATTTTCGCCGGGTGGAGCGGCCTGGCTCCGAAAAAAACATCCGGCGCGGAGCTTCCGGCTTATCGAGGGCGTCGCGTGCAACTCATTCATTTGCCCGGCTCGGTTCAAACGGATGTGCTGATAGGCAATCGCGCGATCACGCGGCTCCATCCGGACTGGTTTCGGCTTGTGCTCGCGAATTCAATTTTCGGAGGGGCGTTCAATTCACGGCTCGTGATGAACATCCGTGAGCAGAAGGGATACACGTACAGCCCTCGAAGCGCGGTCAGCGCGTTGCAGGAGCATGGTTTTTTCTCGGTGCATGCCGCGGTTCGAAACGATGTGGTCGCCGCGACTCTCACGGAGATGTTCTACGAACTTGATCGGATGCGCTCGATACCTGTGAGCGAAGAGGAACTGAACAACGCGCGAGCCTATATGACCGGCGTTTTCTCGCTTGGCGTCGCGACGCAGGACGGCATGATTGCGCAGCTTTCGACCGTCTATTTGCACGGTCTGCCAGCCGATTACCTGGAGACTTACCGCGAGCGAATCGGTGCGCTCACAACGGAAGATGTTCTCATGGCCGCTCGCCGTCACTTCGATACTGCGAACGCGCAAATCGTAATCGTCGGCGACCGCGATCAGATTGCGGAGCAGGCCGGCCTCTTTGCCGAAGTTCAGCAATACGACGCGAGCGGCCACGAGATTTAGGCGATGTCGAGTTCAGTGTGCCGCGGCGTCGCGGGGTTCATAGCCAGCAGCGAGGTTCGACGCGCCAGCATCGTCGTACTTCTCGTGGCATCGTTGATTCCATGTGCCGAAGCGAAGAAGCGTCCGCCTGAACATCCACTCGACTTGAATACGGCCGCTGTTGAACAACTCGAGCAATTGCCCGCGGTCGGACCAGGCATCGCCAAAGCGATCGTTGAATTCCGCGAGAAAAGCGGCCCGTTTCTGCGTGTCGAAGATCTCCTGGCGATCCGCGGCATCACGAAGCAGCGACTCGAGAAAATTCGACCGTATGTAGTCGTGAATGCTTCAGCGAAGAGCGGATAAGAATTCCCGGGAGGCTCGCGGGTCCTCTGCACACGAATTACAACACCTGATGGCTTCGTTCTGATTTGCCGGCGGCGAGAGGCACCTGATCGACGATCTCCAGACCATATCCATCGAGCGCCACAACTTTTTTCGGATGGTTCGTGAGGACGCGAATCCGTCGCAGGCCAAGATCAATCAGAATCTGCGCGCCGATTCCGCTTTCCCGTTGGAGCAAGCGCTGACGATTGAGGTCGCGGTCAATTTCGCCGCGGTCGTGGGCCAGTATTCTCGGCACGGCGCCGTCCTCCGCCGTCGTCGAGTCAATTCGGAATCCACGGCCCGTGTGGTGAAGATAGACAAACACACCACGTTCAGCCTGAGCGATTGCGTCGAGCGAGCGATCGATCAGTTCGTTGCAGTCGCACGAAGTTGACCCGAGAACATCGCCCGTCAAACAATGCGAGTGAACCCGGACCAGCACAGGCGGATCGCCCGTCACATCTCCCCGAACAAGCGCTACATGTACTTCACTATCTACGTCGCTCGAGTAGGCAATCATGCGGAAATTTCCGTGGCGTGTTGGCAATACGGATTCCGCGATTCGCCGGACGTAGCGTTCGTGCTGCATGCGGTAACGAATCAGATCGGCGATGGTGAGCAGCTTCAGGCCGTGCTCGCGGCAGAACTCAAGCAATTGTGGAATCCGCGCCATCGTTCCGTCGTCGTTCATCACCTCGCAAATCACGCCGGAGTGATCGAGGCCCGCAATACGCGCGAGGTCCACGGACGCTTCCGTCTGCCCGGCACGCACGAGGACACCGCCGCGTCGCGCGCGCAGTGTATAAACGTGGCCGGGCCGTGCGAGATCTTCGGGGCGCGTGTTGGGATCGGT
>PMAA01000256.1 GCA_003152355.1 Acidobacteriota bacterium
AACGTGGCCGAGACGATACCGAGCCTTGCGCTGTTCGGATTTCTTCTGCCCGTTCCGTGGCTCGGCGATCGCGCCGATCGCCTCGCCATCACGGCGCTCGCGCTCTATGCGCTTCTGCCGATCATTCGCAACACCGCCACCGGAATCACCGGCGTGGACGCCAAAGTTCGCGACGCCGCGCGCGGCATGGGAATGACGGACAATCAGATTCTGATTCACGTCGAACTGCCGCTGGCGTTCTCCTATCTATTGGCAGGCGTTCGCGTCGCGACCGTCCTCACGATAGCGATCGCGACAATTGCCGCAGCCATCGGCGCCGGCGGGCTCGGCGAATTCATTTTTCGCGGTCTGGCGATGGTCAACGATCAGCTGATTCTTGCCGGAGCCGTCCCGGCGGCGGCACTGGCGCTCGCCGCGGATTTCATACTTGGTGTTCTCGAAAAACGATTTCGATTCGCACAATAGGACGAAATGGCCGCTAAATGAAATCTCTGCGCCGTTCGGTGAATTCCTGCGCTCCAAGAGGTTCATGCGCCTGATGAGCAGGTTCGTCAAATTCGCCGTGATATTTGCTGCGGTATCGCTCTCGGCCGTTTCCTGCGGCCTACCGAGGCGCGATAGTTTCATCGTCGGATCCAAAAATTTCACCGAACAGGCAATCCTTGGCGAATTGATCGCTCAGCATCTTGAAGCAAAGACGCATCTCCACATCGTCCGGAGTTTTTATCTCAGCGGAAGCTACATCTGCCAGCAAGCGCTTCTCGCAGCCCGCATAGATGCATACGTCGAATACACGGGCACCGCGCTGACGGCGATTCTAAAAGAAGCTCCCCTCAAGGACCGCGCCGCCGTCTACCAGTTGGTTAAAAGCGAATATGCGAAGCGTTTTCATTTCGAAGTGGAGCCGCCTCTCGGCTTCAACAACACATTTGCAATCGTGATTCGAGGCGAAGACGCGCGGCGCCTGCAAATTCATACGCTTTCGCAGGCGGCTGCCTATGCCCCGCAATGGCGCGCAGGCTTCGGCTACGAATTCAACGAGCGCCCGGACGGTTATCCCGGCCTCGCCGCGACGTATGGTCTGCACTTCAGTTCGTCGCCGCGCATCATGGATCTCGGTCTGCTGTATCGAGCGCTGCTCGACAAGCAAGTGGACATTGTTGCGGGGAATTCCACCGACGGCCTTCTGGCCGCGCGCGATTTGACAGTTCTCGATGACGATAAGCATTACTTTCCGCCGTACGAAGCCGTGCCAATCGTGCGATCGATCGCGCTCGAAGCCCATCCTGAAGTCCGCGCGGCGCTCGATGAATTAGCCGGGAAAATTTCCGATCAAGAGATGCAGCGAATGAACTATGCGGTCGACGGCGAGCACCGGGATTCGGCAGACGTCGTGCGCGAATTCTTACACGCGAAAGAGCTGGATTGAATTTCGTGCCCGGAGCCACGGTTGCGGCAAGGGCAACCTCTGCCGATATTCGTTAAAAGCTGTCATCCGAACGAAGTGAGGGATCTGCAGTTCATGTGGGAAGGCTCTACTAGGGCCGATGGCGCGATACAGCGGTGGACGAAAACGGACGCATGAGCTAGAACTTACCGGTGGGGGCCGGCGATGCGGACTTTCCTTCAGGAAAAGCTCGCATCGCCGGCTTTCATCGGAGAGGCCGCATCCGGTAAACGCGCGCCTCTCCTCCACTTCATGACGCTTCGCGAACGCGAACAATTTAGTTGGATGGATTTACTGTGGCTGGCCTTCCTGGCCGGCCTCGCGATTCTTCCCCCCATCGAGGAAATTCATAAGCAGTTCATCTTGCTTGCTATCGGAGTGCTGCAACTCCTCGAAGGCCGGCTGTTGGCGTATTTCCCCACGCGCGGCCGCTACTACGCGGTGTTTCTCAAGATTTTGCTCGCAACGCTTTTAATCGACCACACGGGCGAAGTTGCAATCACCAGCAGCTACTATCCGATCTACTATCTGCCCGTTGTCACCGCCGCGATTTATTTCGGTCCCTGGGGCACGCTGGTTTGGACTGCAATTGCATCCGCGGCGTATTGCTCGTATCTCTACCCCGCGATTCAGCAGTATGAGCTGACCACGTCAGCGATCACCGAGCTGACGATTCGCATTCTGTTCTTTTTTCTCGCGGGGGTGATTGTCAATCGCTTCGCTGTGGAGAATCGCCGGCAAACGCGCCGCTATCAAGTTCTTGCCGAAGAGTTGGAAAAAACGAACCGGCGGCTCGAACAGATTCAGGCGGAAGCGCGCCGCTCGGAACGGCTCGCGGCCCTCGGCCAGCTTTCGGCGGGTCTGGCGCACGAGATTCGCAATCCGCTCGGTGTCATTAAAGGCTCCGCCGAAATGCTTCAGCAGAAACTCCATGACTCAAATCCTCTTGCCAGCGAATTGGCCAACTACATTTCGAGCGAAGTGAACCGCCTGAGTGCGCTGGTCACACGCTTCCTCGATTTCGCCCGGCCTCAGCATTTGGAAACCGCAATGCATTCCGTTGCGGATGTCGTCGAGCGCGCTCTAAAAGCCGTGGCCGCGCAATGGACCGGCCCGGCAATTGACGTTGAACGAAAGTACGAGTCCGATGTACCGCCGGTTCCACTCGATGAAAATTTTTGCGAACAGGTTTTCATCAACCTGGCTCAGAATGCTTATGAAGCGATGACGGATGGCGGGATTCTGCGTGTCTCGATTCGCGGCGTCGAGCAGGATCGCGTTCGCGGCGTCGAAGTTCAATTCTCAGATACCGGGCCCGGCGTGCCGGAAGAATTGCGGGAGCAGATTTTCAATCCATTCGTCACTTCGAAGAAAAGCGGCGTCGGCCTGGGTCTCGCCATCGTTTCGAAAATCGTGGATGACCATCATGGTGCCTTGCGCCTCGAAGCGTCTTCCGGACAGGGCGCGTGTTTTTCAGTTTTCCTTCCTGAGGCTGGCTCGGCCGCCGAGCCGTCGCCGAGTCGAGCTGTAGAGATTTCCGGCGAGTGACTTATGGCGACTATTCTCATCGTCGAAGACGAAGCCAAAATGCGGCGCCTCCTCGAGTTGAATCTCGGCGAGGACGGTTTTCAGACGCTTTCTGCGCCCGATGTTGAAACTGGCATCGAGCTTCTCCGGCAAAACTCCGTTGACCTCGTCTTAACCGATCTCAAGCTCCCAGGCATGGGCGGCCTCGAATTCCTTCAGACGATCAAGCGTCAAAACGCAAATTTGCCGGTCGTGGTAATGACGGCATACGGCTCCGTCGAAACAGCCGTTGAAGCGATGAAGGCCGGCGCGAGCGATTACGTTTTGAAGCCGTTCTCGCTCGCCGAAATGCGCATGATCGTCCACAAAGAGCTCGACGTGCGCAAGCTACGCGAAGAGAACCGCTCGCTTCGCGAGGCGCTAGGGCACCGCTATGAATATCCGAACATTGTCGCGCGAAGCTCGAAGATGCAGGAAGTGCTCGCCATGGTCGAGCGTGTGGCGGCCACACAATCCACCGTTCTCATCGGCGGCGAAAGCGGCGTTGGCAAGGATTTGATCGCGCACGCGATTCATCAGAAATCGCGCCGGGCCAACGGCCCATTCGTAAAAATCAACAGCACCGCGATCCCCGAAAATCTTCTCGAAAGCGAACTTTTCGGTTACGAAAAGGGCGCGTTCACCG
>PMAA01000158.1:0-1620 GCA_003152355.1 Acidobacteriota bacterium
GTTACGTCCATCCACTTGCCCCCGGCATTGCGGATATCGTCCTGAATTGTGTGATAGCTCGTCAAGGTGCGGTCTTTGACGAGCCCCGCAGACGCCAGCAGCCACGGCGCGTGGCAAATCATCGCGATCGGCTTTTTCTGCCGATCCATCGCGCGGACGAATTCCTGCGCTTTGGATTCCACGCGTAGCGCGTCCGCATTCAAAGCGCCGCCAGGCAGCAACACGGCGTCAAAATCATCCGGGTCGGCCTTGTCAAGAGTCAGGTTGACGTCCACGAAGTCCGCTTTTTCGTCGTGCTTCATGCCTTGAATTTTACCGGCTTTCGGAGCGATCACCACGGTTAGAGCGCCCGCGTCATCGAGGGCCTTGCGAGTGTCAATCAATTCAGCCTGCTCGAAGCCTTGCGTAGCCAGGATGGCGACGCGAACACTGCTAAGCCGCTTTTCTGCGCTCATCGATTTCTCCTCAACTGCGAAGTATTGCTGATAGGGCCTGGCGTCACATGCCGCAGGTATCGGCCGAAAGTTTAAGATCCTGCTTGGACCTGCAAATCGTTCTGCACCGAGAACACATCCGCAACGCCGTTGGCCCGAATATTTGCCACATTCTTGTCCGCTGCATTTGCGACCGTGCCCACTAGCGTCACGTGCCCGTTCTTTACCACGATGTGGATGGACTGCATGGAACCGAGGCCATAACGCTGCAGACTCGGCTCGGAATATATTGCGTGATATTCCGCAAGCCGCGTCTGATCGTCCATCGGAGAAGGAGGCAGCACCTCGATTTGATCGTCAACGGTTCCAATGCCTTCGATGCTCTTGACCGCCGCCTCCGCGTCCGACTTCACCGATGGACGCACCACTTGACCGAGCAACGTCACGTTATTTCCCTCAACGCGATACTCGAGATTATCGAACACGGTGTACCACGGCACCAGCGCCAATTCGTGATGGACTTCTTTCGTGAGCCAAGCCTGGTAATTCTGGCTGCCTCTTGTTGGAGGGGTCTTTTGCCCGTTTTGCTGCTGCGCGCCGGCGATTCCGGTGGAGAAGAGAGCTTGGAACATAACCAAAACAAAAATTGCTCTTGCCACTCGCATGATTTCCTCCACTCACCTCGATTTCTCCGTAAAGCGAGCTTCACGTCAAGCTTATGCAGCTCGCGACGAGTCAACAATCCAGCGAGGAATGCATATGAAGTTGGAGAATGCTGTAGGGTAATGCGCGTCGTAAGAAGCTAATTCGAAGGGCCTTGGCGGCCAGGGCGGCTTCCAATCCGGTCAAACTGCAAAGGCCCGGGTCGGGCCACCGTGTGCAGTCACTCCCAAAGGGACAAGCCGCCAAGAAACCCTTAGATATAACGAAGCGGATGATAAGAAAACTGCCTTTGCTAAACAATCGGTAAAAACCCGCAGAAGTTCACGGCGAACCGTTCAAATTCCCCAGATTGAAGGCTGAATTCGCGGAAGCCGCAAGGAATGAAATTCGCACAAACGAATTAACTTGCCGGCCGAAATCAGTTACGCCGCAGCAAAACGACAAAAGTGTAAGTTCCCAGAGTCGTTCCCAACGGCACATCAGAAACCGAAAAGAATGCTGCAAGAAGTCCCAGCACGCGTGG
>PMAA01000158.1:1670-5748 GCA_003152355.1 Acidobacteriota bacterium
AGGCCGATGGCCGCGACGAGACGCAGAATTCCGTACGCGATCCACAAAACGCCCAGTATCGGTCGCCGGCCTCCTGGATCGCCCGCCGCTGATTCATTCAATGCCATATCCGTCTCCTGCGCGCTGGCGGCCAGTTCTCCCAAAGAATCCGCGCTGCCGCGATGTCAGCGACGTACAAGCACGTGCAGTCTGATATAACTTCGCCGCATCTTCAACCTTTTCCGTTACGGTGCGGCTCAACAGCGATCAGAAAATGTAAAGGAGCACGGCTTTAAATCGGAGCTAGCGTGCGGCGTTCAGATAATCGTTGTAAGAGTGCCGCGCCCACCCCAGGTAATGCGGATTCGCGCGATTCGTATCGTCGAGTTTCTTCAACATCTGCGGAAGCAATTCTCCGTAATCCGGCGTGCGCAGCGCGATCGCCATCTTCGCAAGCTTCCGGTCGTCGCCCATTCCGTCATACGCCATATCGAGAAATTTCTGGCTGGATTTCTGAACCTTCTCGGCCTGTTGTTCCGCGCTCTCTCCATCTCCCGGGCTGCTCAACTCGTACATCATCAATGTGACGCGCGGTACCGCTGATAGCAGCATCTTGCGTTCGCTGAGATCGCCCTTGAGAAGTTTGTTCTGGATATCGGCGTTCACCGTCATCCCAGCCGGCTCCGCCAGCGCGCGCACCGCGCGAAACGCATCAGCAAGTCCTGGCACAAATCGAAGATGCCCTGCGCCCCTATTTTCCGGCCGTTGTTGCGGCTCCACATCCAGATGAATCCCGTCGAATCGATCCGCCGAATGCTTCTGATTGAATTGGATGATTACCCGGACATGGTCGAGCAGCGTGTCTCTGTGTTTCCCCGCCTCGTCGGCGTCCGCGCTCGATAACAAAGCTTCGGCGCGAATCTTCGAGCCGTGAAGCAGGGTGATGAGGTGAGCAAGCTGGCTTTCCTCTGCCGCCTCACTGCGCGCGGAAATTGACACGTAGACTTCGTTGATGCCTTGGGACTTGCAGAAATCGAGCAGTGATTCTGCTCCGCGAGGAGCGCCGAGGACCGTCGGGCTCTTCCACACCCACAGTCCATGAACCGGGCCGGACGGCGCTTGCGCGAAGGCCCTTGGCACCAAGGCGAAGACAGACAACGCACCGAAAAGGACAGAACAACAAATGGCAACACACGCAGAACCAAAACGCCGCCGTTTCATTCGAGAATCCTAGGCCAGATTTTCGGATTGCTGTACATCCAGGCGGGATTCTACTCTTTCATTTCGAAAACCGATCTCGAAAATGGCGTCGGGACGTTCAGCCAATCTCGGCCAAACGCCCCGTCGCCCGAATCGTTACTTCGCCGTGTGACACCGCGAAAATTACGCTGCCGGTTTCTTCAGCGCCCCCGCCGCAAGCACCAGCGCGACGATCACCAGCACATATAGTCCCCAACTGAATGAAAACGGGCTCCCGCCCATCATCTTCCCAAGTTCCCCAAAAGCCTTATTCTCGTTCATGTAAATCGCTATCCACCCAATGAGAATGTAAGCGATCGGAGCGGCATTCAAATACCGCGACCACGGCGTGCGGATAAACGGCGCAACGAAAGGCGCGACAATGGCGATGAGGCCGATCATCGCGAACAATCCATGATCGCTGCCGCCGCCCATCGCGCTGGCGGGATTGTTGAAGTCGAGCCCGAGAAGGCCCCAGAACGTAAACGATATCGAACCCACCATTCCGCCTGACATGGCCGCTGCCGGGAAAAAGAACCAAGCGATCCAGAGCAACACCGCTGCGCCGAGTGGGAGCGCGCCCATCCGCGCAGCCAGCGCGCCTACTCCCTGCTTGGCAAGATGCGCGGCTTGCTTGCCCTGTTCCTGTGCCACGCCGCCAAGCTGGTTCAGCCGTTCTTTGTTGAATTGGCTGGATTGCTGTTGATCCACCACGGTAATGGCCGTAAGCGCACCGGTCGCATCGAATTCAACGTCAACATTTTGATTCACTGCCGGAGCCGTCGGCGATTTCCACACTCGCTCAAGCGTGAAATATTGCTGTTGTCCGTTGGCGAAGAGAATTCCCGGCGTGGCGTCCGGAACTTTAATAATTGAACCGCGCGTTCTGTTCGCATTTGCAGATTCCATTGACTTGCTCCTTTTCGATTAAGACTCGATCCGTCGTATTGAATCTCGCGGCCAATTCTTTGTTGAGACCGCATCGTTTGGCGACAATCGTAGCTGTCGCCAGCGCGGCTCCATTTCTTCTCCAACTATTTCTTTACCAGTGGAGGGAAGAAGCTGTCCGGAGGACCGGCCAACGAACCATCTTTCTGAATGGTGAAATTCATGGCGCCCGACTGGCCCTGGCAAGTCAGGCTGAGCGTGGAGCCACTCACGGTGTACTTACACGGTGCGGTCTGGCCCGCAAAGGTGACGCTGGCATCGCCGCCGGACTTGAGTTCCAGCGTCATCGCGCCATTCGGGGCCGTGTAAGTGCCTGTCACGCCTCCCGAGCACCCAACAAGACTCGCGGCAATCACCAGCAGTATTGCGAGGTTTAGGCCCACCGCCGCGCCCGGCCAAATCCGCTTTGATCCCCGCGTGGAGGATTGTTGCAGTGCGTTCTTGAGTGATAAAGTTCCGGCATCAGACATTTGCTCTCCTTGGCCCGCTCGCGGGCCATTGGTAATTGGCATTCACTACGCAATGCGTCAGAGAGCGCGAAAAACCGTCATGCCGCCACAAATCTGACGGCAGGCCATGGGTCACGGAAGCGGAGCGATGGAAGGCACCCCGGAAGAACGCCAGGAAATCGACTACCTTTTCAGCGTGACGTATGAAGAGTTGCGCCGCCTGGCCTCGACCGTTCGCCGCGGCGACCCCAGCGCCACTCTCAGCCCCACGGTTCTGGTCAACGAGGCCTGGCTGAAGCTGGCTGCCTCACCGCGTTTCGCCGCCACGTCGCGGCTTCATTTCAAGCGAATTGCCGCGCGCGCGATGCGCCAACTTCTGATCGAAGCAGCCCGCCGCCGACATCCCCGCAAGCGCGGCGGTGACGACAACTGGAGTGTGACATTCGACGATTCCGTGCAGGAAGCGGTGACGACGGGCGATGAGCTGCTTGCGCTCGATACCGCTCTGGCCGAACTCGCGCGCATCAACCCGCGCCAGGCGCTAATGGTGGAAAGCCGGTTCTTCGGCGGCCTCGACACGCTCGAAACGTCGGAATTGCTCGGTGTCTCTGAAGCGACCATTCTGCGCGACTGGCGCGCAGCCAAGGCGTGGCTCGCACACGAACTGCGCCAGTCCTCCACAAGAGGCCAGGCCGGAGAGGCGGGCGAGAAGCGCTGACCCTACTCGCATTAGCTACGATTAAGCTGGCGAGAGCGATCGCCTAACAGTACAAGGCAATGATGGACAGCACGCGCTGGGAACAAATCCAAACTCTCTTTCACGAAGCCGCCGAGCGGCCAGCCCCCGAGCAACGCGCGTTTCTGCAATTGGCGTGCGGCGATGATCAGTCTCTGCTCGCCGAAGTGCTGGCGTTGCTCGAAGAAGATTCGCGCGGCGCGTCACTTCTCGATCGCGGCGTCGCGCACGCCGCTTATCAAATGGTGGGCGACGCCGTTCACGCCTCGATTCGCACAAAACAATTTGGCCCCTACCGTATCAAAGAAATCCTCGGCGAAGGCGGCATGGGCGTCGTCTATCTCGCCGAGCGCGACGATCTCGGCAATCTGGTCGCCATCAAAGTTCTTCGCGATGCCTGGCTCTCGCCCGCTCGCCGCGAACGCTTCTCCATCGAGCAGCGCATCCTCGCGCAGCTCAACCATCATGGAATCGCCCGCCTCTACGATGCCAACACGCTCGAAGACGGCACTCCGTGGTTCGTCATGGAGTACGTTGACGGCGTTCCGCTCACTGATTATTGCAACAAGAACAACTCCTCGATCGATGAGCGCCTCAGGCTGCTGCGACTCGTCTGCGAAGCCGTCCAATACGCTCACCAGCACGCGCTCATTCATCGCGATTTGAAGCCTTCGAACATCCTTGTAAAACGCGACGGCAGCGTCCGCCTGCTCGACTTCGGCATCGC
>PMAA01000221.1 GCA_003152355.1 Acidobacteriota bacterium
GCGTGGACTTCATCATCGGTGAGACGTTTTCCCACCTCGGCGAGGCGTTGCTCTGCGTCGAGCGCAGCAAGAAGACCGGCCTGCCGACGATGGTGACGATGTGCTTCGAAAATCAAGACGTCGCCATCGAAGGCCAGTCGCCGACCGATTGCGCCCGCGCATTAGTGGATGCCGGAGCGGACAATGTCGGCATCAATTGTCTCCGTGGTCCCAAGCACATGCTTCCTCTCGCAGCCGAAATGCGGAAGGCTACGACGGCATATATCGCCACGCAACCCGTGGCGTATCGCACCACCGAGGAAAACCGCGATTTCACGAGCCTGCCGGCATTTCCTACTCAACTCGATCCATACCAGCTCTCGCGCAGTGAAATGGCTGACTATGCGCTAAAAGCGCGCGACATCGGCGTCAACTACATCGGTGCGTGCTGCGGGGCCGTCGCATCTCACATTCGCGAAATGGCGCGAACTCTTGGAAAAATCCAGGAGGACACGCGTGTCTGGAAAAAAGGCGGGGAGAAAGCGATGTCCGCGTACGAGTACTACGGCCACGACAAAAAATAGCCTGGCGCAAATTTCCGGCGCAACGCAGATTCGCTCGCATCGGTGCTCCGCCTAAGGCATGATGTCCCGCATCTTGCCTGATCAAGAGTGAGTCCCGATGGCGACGAAAGAGGTCTCGAACCAGCCGCGCCGCGCGATGGGTTTTCGAGACCTCGTTCTGTTCTACGTCGTCACCGGTATCAGTTTGCGCTGGATCGCGACGGCGGCGACGGCTGGCGCGAGCGCCATCGTCATCTGGCTCTTCGCGTGGTTCGCGTTTTACCTTCCTCTCGCGCTTTCCGTGATGGAACTCTCCTCGCGCTATCCCCAGGACGGCGGCCTATACGTTTGGACCAAGCATGCCTTCGGCGATTTCGCGGCGTTCATGAATGGCTGGACATATTGGGCTAGCAACTTGCCGTACTTTCCTGCCGTGCTTTATTTCGCCGCGAGTAGCGCGCTCTACATCGGCCCGGCGCGTTGGCATAGCCTCGCCAACAACAAAACGTACTTCATCGTTTTTTCTCTGGCTGGACTGCTACTCGGAACCGTGTTGAACGTGGTCGGACTCTCCGTCGGCAAATGGCTTCACAACCTTGGCGCAATCGGCACTTGGTTGCCGATCGGAATGCTCTATGTGATTGCGGCGGTATGCTGGTGGCGCTTCGGTTCGGCCACGTCGTTTCGCGGCGCGAATCTCATCCCGCACACACATTTTCGCGACGTGCTTTTCTGGGCGACGATTGTCTTCGCGCTCGGTGGCTCCGAGTCTGCTTCGTTTCTCGGCGATGAAGTGAAAAATCCTCGTCGAAATATCCCGCGCGCGCTGTTGATCGCCGGAACCATCGTCACCACAGGCTACATCCTCGGCACGGTGGCAATGCTGATCGCGCTGCCTTCGACCGAAGTGAGCGGCCTCGAAGGAATCATGCAGGCGATTTCAAGCGCGGGTAACCGCATTGGACTCGCTGGAATTGGTCCGATTGCCGCGCTGCTAATTGTAGTCAGCAACATCGGAGCTCTGGGAGCATGGCTCGCGGCAACTGCGCGACTTCCCTTCGTCGCCGGCATTGATCGCTATCTTCCGGCGATCTTCGCGCAACTTCATCCGCGATGGCGGACTCCGTACGTTGCGCTCCTCACGCAGTCGGCCCTNNGTGAGCACGGGCATCATCTCGTACTTCATTCCGTATCTCTTCACGTTCGCGTCGTTGATTCGATTGCAGCACGAGGCGGCCGGTGCCGACGTATTCCGAATTCCAGGCGGCCCGCGAGTTGTAACCACGATCGGAGGGCTCGGTTTCACTACGACGCTAGTGACGATCGTGCTTTCGCTCGTCCCCGCGGCGGACGAACCGCATCCATTCATCGCCGTGGCGAAAATCGTTGGCTTAACGTTTGTCCTGCTTGCCGGCGGCGCCGGAATTTTTCACACCGGCCGCAATCGCCATCGGCAACCCGCCTAATCGCTAAATCAAGGTTCGGCGCGCACAAAAGAAGACGCGCCTAAAAAGAGGAACGGGGCCGCCTGGGTCGAGACGGCCCCGCTTTTACTGCCCGGGGGTTTGGGGGACGTTAATTTCGCTAGCTAGATTTCTCGCCGCGCTCCAAAATCGCGCCAAGATCGGCGCCGAGAGGCTTCGTGCTCGGATCCACTTCAATGTGCCCCTTGAAGAACGCGCCTTCTTCGATCGAAATCCGGCCGGTCGTCAGATCGCCCGTGAACGAGCCGCCCTTCTTTATCTCCATGCGGTCGTGCGCGTCGAGATCGCCGCTCAATCTTCCATAGAGAATCGCTTCCCGCGCCACGATGTCGCCTTCGACGTTTGAATTTCGTCCAATCGTCACGCGGTGCCCGCCGAAATTCACGGGTCCTTCAAATTTGCAGTCGAGATAGAGATCCTCGTGCCCGGTCAGCTCGCCCTTGAGGGTCAAGCCAGGNNTGACTTCCGGGTGCGTTATTCCACATGTTGTTTCCTCTCTGTGTTCGCCGACCGAAGCGGCTGAAACAGTTGCCAGAAATTTCCTTCGGCGTGAATAAACTCGAGTGCCACTTTGAACTTCGCGCGGCGCATTGCTTTTACGTCCACCACGCGGCATTCCTTCTCTTCTTCCGTGATTCCGTGCACCAGAAGCAGCGTCTGACCCTGTGTCACGGAAACGGAAATCGCAACACGCGCTCCGTGCGCATTGACGGCCAGCGTATCCGTCAACTCCCGAAAGGGCTGGTTCTCCGCACTACGCCCATAGATTCGAACCGGCACGCGCAAACTCAACCTAGTGCTGCGCCGCCGGTTTTCGCGGCGATGAGGCATCAATCTCAGAGGCTAGCGTGGATTTTGGAATCGTAAAATAGTACGCCAGGACAGTGACCGAACAGACAGCCAGGTTCAGGCTACGAAGCGGTAGCCCACTCCCCGTACAGTGAGCAAGTATTGCGGTTTGGCGGGATCTTTCTCGATGTAGCGTCGCAATCGAACGATGAAGTTATCAATGGCGCGCGTGTCGGTGTCTTCGCGCAGCCCCCAGACGTCTTCGAGAATGGATTTGCGCGAGACGGTGCGTCCCTGATTCTGGATGAGGTGGCGGAGGAGCTTGGCCTCCATCAACGTGAGATGAATCGTGGTGCCGCCGGCGCGCAACTCGAGCGCGGCGAAATCAATCGTCCTGCCGTTGAACGTAAATGAGTCGCCGTTCGCCGCAGGCA
>PMAA01000056.1 GCA_003152355.1 Acidobacteriota bacterium
AAGACACCAACACTCAGCAAACTCCGGCTCCGGCGCCTGCGGCAACCCCCGCAGCGGCGGACTCTAAAATTCCCGCGGAAGACGCGAAGCGCGTGAACCCGGTGAAGCCCGTCGCAAGTTCGATTGCAGACGGAAAGCACCTCTACGAATCACAGTGCCTGATGTGCCACGGAAAAGATGGCGATGGGAAGGGCGACCTCGCCGTCGACATGAAATTAAATCTTCGCGACTTCCGCGATGCGGCGACCTTCAAGGAATCCACCGACGGCGAACTCTTCTACATCATTTCGAAGGGCAAGGGCGATATGCCGGGCGCAGCCGACCGGCTCAGCCCGACGCAGTGCTGGAATTTGGTCAATTACGTCCGCTCGCTATCTTCAAAGACGCCGCCCGCGAAGCCCAAAGACGACAAGCCCAAAGGATAAATCGCAGCCCAATCCAAGCCTGAGAACGTACGACAGGCAAATGCACCCACCAGCACTTGTAGCGCCCGGCTTCACAGCTTGCGGAAAAAAAACAGAAGTTGTCATCCCGAATGAAGTGAGGGATCTGCGGTTCGTATGGAGGCTTATCACGGTTCCATACTCCCGAGCTCGCCCTCCGGCACTTGTAGCGGCCGGCTTTCAGCCGGGCAGCCTTTGCCTTTCCCGCACATCACGCTGGCATGGTTTCATCTCTGAGGACATTCCGCGCAGCACACGCTCACTCAACATTCAGAGCCGGGAGGTCCTGCCTCCGGAACCCCACCGCCGAAACTCCATCCTGAATGATCTGCCTCATCCAGAGGCTCCCACATACGCATCCATCGCGCGCCGCACCCATTTGCATTTCCCGCACTCATCCCGACGCGCCACCTTGTGGCCCCTTTGATTCTTGCTATAGTCGAATGGACATTTCATCGCCGCAATTTTTTTGACATCACAACTGGAGCACACGTCGGATGCCGACAGAACGCAATCCCGAATTTTTCGCTGGCAAGAACATCCGCATAGGAATTATCGGATGCGGTTACGTCGGACTTCCCCTGGCGTTGCGCTTTGCCGATACCGGCCATCGCGTCACGGGCTTTGATACCGACCCGAAAAAAGTGGAAAATCTCAATGCCGGCCGCTCGTATATTCAGCACATTCCCGCCGAGAAGATTGCCGAACACGTGAAGGGCGGCCGCCTCGATGCCACCACGGATTTCACTCAGATCCGAAATATGGACGCGGTGCTGATTTGCGTGCCGACTCCGCTCGACGAACGGCGCGAGCCCGATCTCAGCTATGTCGAGCAAACCGCGCTTTCCATTTCACCCAATCTCCAGCGAACCCAGTTGATCGTGCTTGAAAGCACGACGTATCCCGGGACGACCGAGGAACTCGTGTTGCCGATCCTCGAGCGAAGCGGACTGAAATGCCCTATCACGCGCGGACCTGAATCGGAAAATGTCGCGACGGATTTCTTTCTCGCGTTTTCGCCCGAGCGCGAAGATCCGGGCAACAAGCAATTCGGCCTCGCGCAAATCCCGAAAGTCGTTGGCGGCACAAATCCACCGAGCCGCCGAGCGGCGGCGGCGCTTTACGCGCAAGTCGTTTCGCGCGTCGTGCCGGTAAGCTCCACGCGCGCGGCAGAAATGGTGAAGCTGCTCGAAAATATTTTCCGCTGCGTGAATATCGCGCTTGTCAACGAGCTCAAATTGCTCGGCCAGCGCATGGATATTGATATGTGGGAAGTGATAGACAGCGCGGCCACAAAGCCATTCGGATTCATGCCGTTTTATCCCGGACCGGGCCTCGGCGGGCACTGCATTCCGGTGGATCCTTATTATCTTTCGTGGAAGGCGCGCGAATTTGATTTCGCGACGCGATTTATCGAACTCGCCGGTGAGATAAATACCTCGATGCCGTACCACGTCGTAGATTCCGTCGCAGCGGCATTGAACGAGCAGAAGAAGAGCCTGAAAGGCTCGAAAATTCTGCTGCTCGGCGTCGCATATAAAAAGGACGTTGACGACCTGCGCGAATCGCCTTCGCTGAAGCTTCTCGAACTCCTCACCGCCCGCGGCGCCAAGCTCGATTACAACGATCCGTACTTTCCGGCGCTTCACAAAATGCGGCACTACGATTTTTCTTCCATGCGCTCGGTTGAACTCACGCCTGCGTCGCTCGGCTCCTACGATTGCGTGCTGATCGCCACCGATCACACGGCTTACGATTACGACATGATCGTTTCGTCGTCGAAGATTGTCATTGATACTCGTAATGCGACGCGTAAGGTGACGAAGCAGCGCGAGAAGATCGTGATGTGCTGATGCACATTCGGATCGCATCGCACTGCCGAATTGATTTGTACTGCCGGATTACAACGTACTGCGCCTTTCCAAGATGAGCGCACAAATCGAAGAAATTCGAGCTCAACTCCGTGAAAGCGCCGCCGTCCGGGAAAGATTCAGCCAGGAACTCCTCGAAAATATTTCGCGATTTGCCGAAGTCGCGTCCGTCGCGATTTCGCGCGGAAAAAAAATCGTCTACTTCGGAAATGGCGGCAGCGCGGCCGATGCTCAACATCTGGCTGCCGAACTCGTCGTGCGGCTCAAGGGCAACCGAAAAGCCCTCGCCGGGCTCGCGCTCACGACGAATACTTCCATACTCACCGCTGCCGGCAACGATTTTGGAATCGACTCCATTTTCTCGCGGCAGATCGAATCCATTGTGGCGAGCGGTGACGTGCTCGTCGCCCTATCCACAAGCGGCAACAGCGTGAACATTGTTCGCGGCGTCGAAGTGGGCCGCGGACGCGGGGCGTTTCTCGTCGCTATGACCGGCGAAACTGGCGGCGAGCTGCGCGACATAGTGGATCTGCTCATCAACGTCCCGTCGCGCGATGCCCAGCGCATTCAGGAAGCGCACATTACGGTCGGGCATATCGTTTGTTCGCTGATCGAGAAGAGTTGCTGCCCCGAACTGGACGATCCGAAATAAACAAAGCGGAGTCTCCTGACCTTTCGGACAGGTTTTCCGATTTTGGTGTGCTTTCGGCCTGTTTACTGAAAGGCTGAAATCTTGCGAAGTGGTTCGCCAGCGCACGAAAATTCGCGGTATGGTTGTTCCGTTATGGCGCAGCAACAACCTAATCCTACTGGAAGTTTGATGATCGAGCAGGGCCGCCGCCGCAGTGCGCGCGTCCTGTTGAGCGTACCTGTGCTGATTAAAGGCACTCTGGCGGACGGCAACAAGTTCGAAGAAGAGGCGAGGACTTTGGTCGTAAACGCTCATGGCGCTCTCCTGTCGCTGAGCATTCCGCTGCCCAACGGTCAGAAATTGACGTTGACCCACAAGCTGACGCGCAAATCGCTTGAGTGCAAGACGGTGTTTGTTGGCAAGCCGCAAGCCGGGAAGGCGCAGGTAGGAATCGAGTTTTTGGAAGCAACGCCCATGTTTTGGCAGATTGATTTTCCACCGGAAGACTGGATCGTCCCCACCACGTAAGCTCTCCCTGTTTTGTGAATTTCGTTCCCAACACCAATTAAAACTCTTGTTTGAAAATCGCCTGAGCGCTCGCTACGGGTTCGCACTGGCCGCGGTTAACGACAATTCCATGCGGAATGTGCCGAGGGGCAAATCGGCTTCAATTGCCACAGGCATACGCGTGCCATCGCGTTGCAGCCAGATCGCGATTTTGGTGTGATCGAGTTCCTTACCGGCGGCGAAGACGTGAATTCCGATTCGCGTCGCTTCGCAGGTCAACGCAGGCACCGATATTTTTTCGTCGAGCGCTTCGCGCGTGGCGTGAATGTCATAGAGATTTTTGCCGTCGAAGACTGGCACGCGCAATTCCGGGTAGCGCTCCCAGTCAAACGCGCGCACGGATTCAATGAAATCGAGGGGATCGCGCGTGGCAGGCGGCACAATCACCGACGCAACCGTGCCGCGCGGCACTGTGCCTTGCGGCGTCAGCTCCATCACGTTTTTTTCTTTGCGGCCGAGTTCGTCGAGGTACGTTTCGAATTGATGGCTGACGAATGTGGCCGCGTCCGTGTAGGAATCAAATTCATCGTCAATTGTGAAGAGCGTTCGCAGCGGCGACTCAGAACTGCCGGTGGCGCGGAAGTGCCACGCATCCCAACCATATAGAGTTCGACGCTCGATGACGGTGAGGCGAATTGTTGCCGCCGTCAGGAACGTCGCCCAGGAGAGGCGGTACTCGAGCTGCTCGCCGGCGTGAAATGGCACGACCGCAGCTTTCGGGGAATCTTTCGCGGGTGGGGCCTTCTGCTTTTGGCTGCCAGCAGAATTTTTTGCGAGGACTGCGCGGGCTACCGATTGCGCTGGGGGGACGGCCGCGATTGCGAGCACGGAAACGCAGAGAAGCGCGACCCGAGTGCGAGTGGCGCGCGTTTTCATGCTGCGTCGAAGACGAAATATGTCGGCGTTCATGTCGGATATGAGCGATTTTTCCTGGGGCCTCGTTTATTTGGATG
>PMAA01000048.1 GCA_003152355.1 Acidobacteriota bacterium
GGGAATTGCCCTACGAAGTTTCGTGACTAAGGATCTCGACTAAATATCCATCACGGAGCAAATGCATCGAGCTCCGCACGCGAAGGCGCCGCAGGCTGAGCCCCGCGTCGCGTGACCGACAAAGCAGCAGCCCGGTTGGCAGCTCGGCACGCGGCGACCGTATCGGCGCCTTCGCCCAGTGCAACAGCGAGCGCCGCATTGAACACATCTCCCGCCGCCGTCGTATCCACAGCCTTCACCACCGGCGCGGCCAGCGCATGCTCGTCGTTTCCGTCTCGCAGCGCACAGCCCTGATCCCCCAACTTAACGATCACAGTCCGCGGCCCAAGTTGCTGCAGTTTCTTCGCCACTTCAAACGCCTGCGCCACATTCATCCGCCCCGGCGGCATTCCCGCAAGAATCGCAGCTTCGGATTCATTCGGCGTCAAGACATCCACAAGTCGCACAAGCTCAGCCGGCAACGCTGTCGACGGCGCGGGCGCAGGATCGAGAATCACTCGCACACCCGCCGCACGGGCCGCCGCTGCAGCGGCCTGCACGGTCGCGAGCGGCGTCTCGAGTTGAAGTAGAAGTGAGGAGGCGCCAGTGAAGCGACTTTTTGAAGTTTCGATATCAGCAGGAGTGAGCCGCTCATTCGCTCCGGGCACTACAACGATGGAATTCTGCCCGTTATCGCCAACGAAAATGAGAGCGATGCCGCTCGAAATGTCCGAGACCGTCTCAACCCCGGCCGTGTCGCATCCGGCGTTCTCGAGATTCGCCCGCATTTGCTTGCCGAAATCGTCGCCGCCGACTCTTCCGATCATCTCCACACGCGCGCCAAGCCTCGCCGCGGCGTAAGCCTGATTCGCGCCCTTACCGCCGCAAGCGGAGAGAAATGTGTGGCCGGTGATCGTTTCGCCCGCGACAGGAATTCGTGAAGCGCACGCCACCAGATCCGTATTCAAGCTGCCAACTACAATAATTTTCGCGCTCATGCAATTCTCCGGCACATCTTTTCATTCGGACGACGCTTATATCGTGTTGCTCCCGCGATCACCGGCAAGAAAAACGGAATTAGCTGTGGCCGCCGCCGGTAAGTTCGCGCACGATCGCGCCGACGAAAGCCTTAGCGTCGCCGAAGAGCATCAGCGTGTTATCGAGGTAATAGAGCGGATTATCAATTCCGGCGAATCCGGGGCTCATGCCGCGCTTGATCACCATCACCGTGCGCGCTTTGTCCACGTCCAAAATCGGCATCCCGAAAATTGGACTCGAGGCATCTGTACGCGCCGCGGGATTCGTCACATCGTTTGCCCCAATCACCAGCGCGACGTCCGTTTGCGGAAAATCCGAATTGACATCGTCCATGTCAAGGAGTTTGTCATAAGGAATGTCCGCTTCCGCCAGCAGGACGTTCATGTGTCCCGGCATGCGGCCCGCCACCGGGTGAATTCCGAATTTCACATCCACGCCGCGCTTCGAGAGCGCATCGTAAAGTTCGCGCACTTTGTGCTGTGCCTGCGCCACCGCCATTCCATATCCCGGAACGATCACCACCTTATTTGCCGCAGCCAGAATTGCCGCGGCTTCTTCCGCAGTGGCGCTGTGCACCGGCCGCGCTTCCTGCGCGCCGGCAGCCGAGGTGTGTTCCTGCCCGAATGCGCCAAACAATACATTCGTGAACGAGCGATTCATCGCTTTCGACATGTTGATGGACAAAATGAGACCGGAAGCGCCATCGAGCGCGCCCGCGACGATCAGCAGCTTGCTATCAAGCACGAATCCCATCGCGGCCGCGGACAGGCCCGCATACGAGTTCAACAGAGAAATCACCGTCGGCATGTCTGCGCCGCCGATTGGAATAATCATCAGCACGCCGAAGAGCAGCGGCACGGCGATGATCACCGGGAAGAGCGCCTTATTCCCGGGATGAGCGACGAGAAAACCGGCGACCAGAACCGAAATTGCGAGCACCGAAAGATTGACGATGTTCGCGCCCTTATACGTAATCGGGCGCTGCGGAAGAATTTCCTGCAATTTCCCCGCGGCCATCAAACTGCCGGTGAACGTAAGCGAACCGAGAATCACTTCCAAGGCCAGCACGCCCATCATCAGCCGCGGCACGTTTGGTGTGCGGAGGTAAAACTCCGCCGTGCCGACCAGCGTCACGCAGCAGGCGCCGAAAGCGTGGCTCAACGCGGTCCGCTGCGGAACCGCCGTCATGGCCACTTCGCCGAGCGGAACGCCGATAATCGAGCCGATCACCAGCGCGATGGTGATCCATTTGTATTCCACGATGCCGTGATGCAGCAGCGTTCCAATCACGGCGAGAAGCATGCCGGCTTCGGCGGCAAAAACACCGCGGCGCGCCGTGCTTGGCGAACTCATCCACTTCAGCGACAGGATGAAGAGCACTGTCGCGATGAGATACGTGATTTCGATGATGTGATCTGTTGGGATGACCGGGGTCATGGTCTCTGCGGACGGCTCGACTTGAACATCTTCAGCATGCGATCGGTAATGATGAATCCGCCTACCAGGTTGCTCGTCGCGGCAACGATTGCGATCGTCCCGAGAACGGTCGAGAGCGTGGACTTATGTTCGCCGGCCAGAATGATCGCGCCGACCACGGCAATTGCATCGAGCGCGTTCGTCAGCGACATCAGCGGGGTGTGAAGCAGCGGCGAAACTCGCCGGATAACTTCGAAGCCGATGAACGCCGCCAGAATGAAAACGTAAAGGTTCGTGATCAAATCCGACTGCATCAGCTGCCCTCCTTGGACACAGTGGCCAGCGCCGGCAGCGAGAAAAATTCTCGCACGCGCGGATTCACGATTTCGCCCGCCTGCGTCACCAGCGTGTTCGCCACAATGTCGTCGCCAGTATCGATCCGGAATTTTCCATCCTTAACGAGATGCAGCAAAAATGCGGTGATGTTTCGCGCGTACATCTGGCTCGCGTGATAAGGAACGGTAGTCGCAAGATTGATCCGCCCGATGATGGTGACGCCATGCTCGACGATATTTTCGCCCGTCCGCGTCAGTTCGCAATTTCCGCCGCGCTC
>PMAA01000115.1 GCA_003152355.1 Acidobacteriota bacterium
AATATCTGCACGATCTACGACATCGGCGAAGAGAGCGGCAAAGCCTACATCGTGATGGAGTATTTGGATGGCGTGACGCTGAAACATCTCATCGGCGGCCGTCGGATGGAGATAGAGACTCTCCTCAATGTGGCGATTCAGATCGCGGACGGGCTCGATGCGGCGCACGGAGAAGGTATCGTCCATCGCGACATCAAGCCCGCGAACATTTTCGTTACCAAGCGCGGGCACGCAAAAATTCTGGACTTTGGATTGGCGAAGGTCAGTGCAGCAAAACACGGGACGAGTAATGCGGACACTCTGGTTACGCAGGGCGTGGACGCCGACCAACTCACCAGTCCCGGGAGCACGCTGGGAACCGTCGCGTACATGTCGCCGGAGCAAGTGCGGGCGAAAGAGTTGGATGCNNTTTGGCGTGGTTCTTTATGAAATGGCGACGGGACAGTTGCCCTTCCGCGGGGAAAGTTCCGGTGTCACCTTTAATGCCATTCTCGAACGGGCGCCGGTGCCAGCGGTTCGTCTTAACCCTGAGTTGCCGGCAAAATTGGAAGAGATCATCGACAAATCTTTGGAGAAGGACCGCAGCCTGCGCTATCAGCACGCCTCCGAGATGCGTTCTGATTTGCAGCGGCTGAAACGCGACACGGACACGGGGCGCTCAGGTGTAACTGCCGGCGGATCTTCGACGAATGTCGCGCAAGTTGCAGCGTCCTCGCCGTCCACATCCGTGAGCGCGGTTCAGGCGGCTAGCGGAATTTCGAGTTCCGATACGCAAGTTGCCGTTGGGCTGTTGTCGCGGCACAAGATGGGTTTATTGGCAGCCGTTGCGGCGGGCATTTTGATTTTGGCCGGACTGGGCTACGGAGCGTACCGCTGGCTTGCGCCCGGTTCAGGTTCCAATATTGACTCTCTTGCTGTGCTGCCGTTTACAAACGTGACCGCGGACCCGAATGCCGATTACCTCAGCGACGGGCTCACGGAAAGCTTGATTGGCGACCTTTCGCGGCTCCCAAACCTGACGGTGCGCCCTCGCAGTTCCGTATTCCGTTACAAAGCCAAGGACCTCGACCTGCAAAAAGTCGCGAGTGAGTTGCAAGTCAACGCGGTGGTAACAGGGCGCGTGACGCAGCATGGCGATTCACTGATCGTCAGCGCCGAATTGACGGACACGCGCAAGAATCGGAGTCTGTGGAGCGATCAATACGATCGCAAGCTTTCGGATGCTCTCTCCGTGCAGCGTGAGATTTCCGACGAAATCTCAGCGCGCCTCCGGGAAAAGTTGACCGGGGAGCAAAAGACTCAACTGGCCAAAGGCGGAACAAACGATTCCGACGCTTACGGGCTATACCTCAAGGGCCGCTACTACTGGGATAAGCGCACGCCCGATGGATTGGCGAAAGCGAAGGATTATTTCCAGCAGGCGATTGATAAGGATCCCAACTACGCGCAGGCCTACGTAGGTCTCGCGGAATACTACAGCGTCCTCCCGGTCTATACAAACGCGTCGAACGCGGAGATGAATCCCAAGGCGATCGCCGCGGCCAAAAAGGCGTTGGCAATCGATGAGACGCTGGCAGAGGCGCATGCCTCGTTGGCAAGCTCCGAGGACCTGAACTGGGATTGGGACGCGTCCGAACGGGAATTCCGGCGCGCGCTGGAGTTGAATCCTAACAGTGCGCGCACACACGTCCTCTATGCCATTCACCTCGAATTCCTGGGAAAACTGCAGGAAACTCTGGAGAACGTGCGGCGCGCCATCGAACTCGATCCACTGAACTTGAATGGGATTGATAATTTGGCGGAGGCCTACATTTATACAGGGCAATATGCCGAGTCCATCGAGCAATCAAAAAAGATCGTCGAAATCGATCCGGCCTTTGCCAATGTTTATAGCCATTTGGCGGACGCCTATCGGCTTACGGGACAGTATGAGCTTTGGCTCGAGGCGGAGGAAAAGGTCGCGACTCTCAGCGATGAACCCGGCCGCCTTTCCGTGGTAAAGGCCATGAAGGAAGAATACGCCAAATCGGGCTTTCGTGGAGCGCTGAAGAGAGAGGCGGAGCTCGTCGAAGAGGCGTCAAAACACACATATATCGATCCGGCGCTCCTTGCCAGCATCTATGGGATGCTGGGAGACAAGGACAAAGCGTTTGCTTGGCTGGAGAAAGCCTATGCCGAGAAGAGCGCGTTCATAAGTTACATAAAGGTAGCTCGCGATTACGACTCGCTGCGCTCCGATCCCCGCTACACGAACTTGCTGAAGCGCATGGGTCTGCCTCAGTAGGAGCTTTCTCTGTGGCTGCGAGGACGACCGGCCTCGATATTCTGTAATGTCCTACGCTGGAGATGGTTTTGTGATATCGCTAAAATCGCGAGCTTGATTGAATGCCCGTGCGGCTACCCATCCCCGAGCTGCTGATGTTTCTCTCCGCTTACGACAAGCCCGTGATCGCGCTCGCCCTCGCGCTGCGCAAGAAGGTCCTTACGGCGGCGCCCGTGGCGACCGAAACGATTTACGACGCCTACAACGCCGTCGCGATCGGCTATTCGTTCACAGGGCGTCTCAAGGAGGGCTTCTGCCACATTGCTGTGTATCCTAAGCACGTCAATCTGGGTTTTAATTGGGGGACGGAACTACCTGACCCGCACAATCTACTTGAAGGCGCCGGAAAACGGACGCGTCATGTAACGCTCCACAATCTTTCTGATGTGAAAGATCCGCGGCTCGGGCCCTTGCTGCGCGTTGCCATCCAAAACGGCCACATCCTTGCGTTGTCCGCCAATGTCCCGGTTATCCCGCCACAAAGTATCGTGAAGGCCATCTACGCTAGAAGGCGCCGGCCAGCACATATCTAAGCGACAGCTTCCCGCGGCTCGTTGACTTGAGTTATGGCGCGGTCCGCCACGGCGGACTGCCCTACAAATGCGGCGACACCGCAGTGCGTTGACTTGTCTGATGCCGCAGAATAGAATTCGCGTTCATGCCTGATTCCTCTCCACTCTCCGGGCGAACGATTTCCCACTACCGCATCGTCGAGAAGTTAGGCGGCGGCGGAATGGGCGTTGTCTATAAGGCCGAAGACAACCGGCTTCATCGCTTCGTCGCTCTCAAGTTCTTGCCGCCGGAAGTCGCCGCCGACCCGCAGGCACTAGCCCGCTTCCAGCGCGAAGCGCAAGCCGCATCGGCGCTGAATCATCCGAATATTTGCACCATTCACGACATCGGCGAGCAGGACGGGCAGGCGTTCATCGTCATGGAGTTTCTCGACGGCACCACTTTGAAGCATCGCCTCGGCGGCAAGCCGCTCGAGATGGATCTGCTTCTTGACTACGCCGAACAGATCGCCGACGCGCTCGACGCCGCCCACTCCGCCGGCATCATCCATCGCGATATCAAGCCCGCGAACATTTTCATCACCAAGCGCGGCCAATTGAAGGTTCTGGATTTCGGCTTGGCGAAGTCTCTCGCGCCACCGACGGCCCTGTCAGCCTCAGCAACGCAGGATTTCGCCGGCGTTAATCCAGAACACCTCACCAGTCCGGGAAGCACGCTGGGAACGATTGCGTACATGTCGCCCGAACAGGCGCGCGCCCGGGAACTCGATGCGCGCTCGGATATTTTTTCATTCGGCACGGTGCTCTACGAGATGGCCACGGGCACGCTGCCATTCCGCGGCGAAAGCACCGCCGTCATTTTTGAATCCATTCTCGGCAAAGCGCCGATCTCGCCGGTTCGCTTGAATCCCGAACTGCCAGCAAAACTCGAAGAGATCATCGAAAAAGCGCTCGAGAAAGACCCCGACATGCGGTGCCAAACCGCTGCCGAACTCCGCGCGGATCTGAAGCGGCTCAAGCGCAACATGAATTCGAATTCGAGCCGCCAGCCCGCAGCCGAAAAGGCTGACTCGTCGCATGTGCGCCCGCCGAGCACCGCCGGCACGGCGCCGGCGAATAAATCCGTTGCCGTCCTCTATTTCGAAAATCAGGGCGGCTCGAAGGAAGATGAATACCTGCGCGACGGCATTACAGAGGACGTTCTCACCGAACTCTCCAAAATCCGCGGGCTGAACACTTTTTCGCGTGCCACAGTTCTGGCCTTTCGCGACAAGTCAGTGACCCCCGCGCAGATCGGCCAGCAACTGGGCGCGGCCTATGTTCTCACCGGCACGCTGCGCCGCGCCGGCGCCCGGCTGCGCATCAACACTCAACTGGTCGACACGCGTACCGATTTCCCGGTCTGGTCGGAGCGCTTCGATCGCGAAATGAAAGACGT
>PMAA01000119.1 GCA_003152355.1 Acidobacteriota bacterium
TATCGAAGCGTACGACGAATTCTCGGATGCACTCCGGCGCGTTAATGATTCGCCTTACGGATTGCAGGCGGGGCTGTTCACTCGCGACGCCAAGCTCATTTTCGAGGCATACGAAACGCTCGAGGTCGGCGGCTTGATGGTGGGCGAAATGTCGGCGTTCCGGATTGACCATATGCCCTACGGCGGGATCAAAGATTCGGGCCTCGGCCGGGAAGGTCTGCGCTATGCGATCGAAGAAATGACCGAGCCGAAACTCCTGATGCTCAACTTGCGCTGAACCAACCGATTTCCCGCCGCGCTTTTGTAGCTCACCCCTGCCCTGCCTGCCCTGAGCCTCGAAGGGAGCTTCGAACGGGTCCCCGGCCCGCGCGAGCGGGATGAGACGTGAGGCTCTTATTTCTTCCCGGGATACGATAAATTAACATCAGCAATGAACGATTAAGCCGGAGGAAGTCGGACTGATGAAATTGGTCACGTTCCAAACAGGTCCGAATCAAACGCGAATCGGTGCACTGGCGCCGGATGGTCGCATCGTTGATTTGAACTCCGCCTATGCTTTGTATTTGCACGACGTCGAGCGCGACCCCGCGGCCTATAAAGTAGCCGATGCTCGAGTTCCAGCCGACATGCGCGGGCTCTTCGAAGGCGGTGACCAAAGCCTAGACGCCGCCCGCGCGGCGCTCAAGCATGCGATTGCTTCTGGTGCCCGGGCGACTGGCCCCTGGGGCGAACGGATTTTCTATCGAACAGACGAAATAAAGATCAAGGCGCCGATCGCCCCAAAGAAATTCTTCCACACCGCTGGCAATTTTCGCGAGCATCGCGAAGAAGCCCAAAAAGCAGGTTTCTCCCACCCCGTGCTTCCCTGGATTGTATTTTTTCAGAATGTGGACGCTATTATTGGGCCCGATGAGCCGGTGATTTATCCGGAGCATCTCACCGAAGAACTCGATTACGAGCTCGAGCTTGCGGTGGTTCTCAAAAAAGCGGGCCGGCACTTTTCTGCAGCGGATGCGGCCGATTACATCGGCGGCTATGTGATTTTCAACGACATAACCGCGCGCGATATTCAGCGCCAAGAAATGAAATCGGGCGTTTTCAGTTTTTGTAAAGGTATCGATTCGTTTTGCCCGCTCGGGCCGTGGATCGTGACTGCCGACGAAATTCCGGACCCGCACAATCTCGCAATGGAGCTGCGCGTCAACGGAAAGGTCCGGCAGCAATCGCATTCGAAGAAAATGGCCGTGAAGATTCCCGAGATTTTGGCGCACTACTCTGCGATGGGCTACAGCGCAGGCGACGTGCTTTCGACGGGCACGGTGTCAGGTGTAGCGGCGTTCAGCGACGATCCGAAGTCGCTCTTTTTGAAGCCGGGTGACATCGTCGAGTGCGAAATTGAGCGCATCGGGATTTTGCGCAATCCGGTAATTTCATGGGAACAGGCCTACGGGAAGAAACCGGCTGTTGCAAATTAGTCCGAGGAAGGCATGAACAACGGGGGCGACCAGAAAGTTTGGGTGAGCGCGCTGAACGATCCAGCGCGGATCGCGCCCAGCGCGTCGAGAAAGGGACCTGTCCGCTTCTACGACACGACGCTCCGCGACGGCGAGCAAACCGTGGGCGTCGCTCTCGATCCTCTGCAAAAGCTCGAAATCGCCAGGCAGCTGGATTCTCTCGGTATCAGCCGGATTGAAGCCGGATTTCCGAGAGTGTCGGCAGACGACGCGGAAGCTTTCGGCTTGGTCTGCCGGGCTGGACTCCGTGCCGAGATTTGGGGATTCGCCCGCGCCGTGCAAGCCGATCTCGATGAAGTGATTCGCCTCGGAGCTCGCGCGACAGTGATCGAGATTCCGGCGAGCGAAATTAAATTGCGCGCGTATGGAATCACGGCCGAGGATTCAATCCGCCGCGCTGTGGATGCAGTGCGCCACGCTGTAAAGCACGGGTTGACCGTGGCATTTTTCCCGGTGGATGCCACGCGAGCGGATCTCACCCATCTTCGCGCTTTGTATGTCGCTGCCAACGAAGCCGGCGCCAAGGAAGCCGTGATCGTGGATACGATTGGGGCCTGCGGCCCCGAGGCCGTCGTCTATCTTGTCGGGCAGGTGAGAGAGTGGCTAGGGCCTTCCGTTCCGCTGCATTTTCACGGGCATAATGATTTCGGCCTCGCCACGGCCTGCGCCGTAGCAGCGGTCCGCGCCGGTGCAAACTGGATTCAGGGCACGATTAACGGCATGGGCGAGCGCGCGGGGAATGCCGATCTTGGCGAAGTTGCCATGGCGCTCGAATGCATTTATGGCGTCGAAACGGAATTGAAACTCGATAAAATTCGCGATGTCTCTCGACATGTGCGCAGCGTATCGGGCTACGCGCTCGAACCGTGGAAGCCGGTAGTCGGCGAGAACTTGTTCATGCGCGAAAGCGGAGCGGTCGCAAGCCAGTTTCACATTCCCGAAGCGATCGAGCCGTTCTCCGCGGAAATCGTTGCTGCTCGCAGGGAAATTGTGCTGGGAAAAAAGAGCGGCATCGACAGCATCGCGATCAAGAGCCGCGAACTCGGCCTGGATGTCTCTGAGGCGCAGCGCGCCGCGGTCCTCGCCGCGGTGAAGCAAAAGGGAATCGAAAAACGCGGCCTGCTCACCGACGCCGAATTTCGTGCGATCGTCACCGCCATCTGTGCCCACTAACGTCGCTCCTATCGTCAGCAATCACGCCACCCCAGCACTTGTAGTGTTCCGCTTCACAGGTTGCGGAAAAAAGTAGAAAC
>PMAA01000247.1 GCA_003152355.1 Acidobacteriota bacterium
TTGAGCGCAGTTTGTATGCGCTGCGTCAGGAAAAACTGAAGGCCATCGAGGCGCTGGGCCAGAAGACCTATCCCAACACCTTTGCGCCGGCCGCCGATCATCCACTACGCGCGATTCCTGAAATTCGCGCGACCTACGGCACGTGGATCGGAGAGCAGCTCGACGCTACGAAGGTCCCGGTTGCCGTTGCCGGCCGGCTCATGGCGATCCGGCAGCAGGGCAAGGCCGGTTTTGCGACGCTGCAGCAGGAAGGAACGCGGCTGCAGATCTATGTTCGCAAGGACGCGGTCGGGGATGCGGCGTTCGATATTTATAAGCTGCTCGATCTGGGCGATCACATTGGCGTGACCGGCTACCTCTTCCGGACGCGGACCAATGAGCTGACGATTCACGTTGAGACGATCACCTTTCTGGCCAAGGCGCTGTTGGCGCTGCCGGAGAAATACCACGGCCTGGCTGACGTTGAGCTTCGCTACCGCCAGCGGTACGTCGACCTGTTTATGAACTCGCTGCTCAATGAGGGCGAGGAGAATCAGATTGCTGTGCGCGACGTTTTTGTGAAGCGGGCACAGGTGCTGCGGGCGATTCGGAAGTTCTTCGATGGCCGCGGTTATATCGAAGTCGAGACGCCGATGATGCAGCCGATTGCGGGTGGCGCTGCGGCAAAGCCATTTGTGACGCATCACAACGCGCTCGACATGGATTTGTTTCTGCGCATCGCGCCCGAGCTTTATTTGAAGCGGCTGGTGGTGGGCGGCTTCGATCGGGTCTACGAGATCAATCGCAATTTCCGCAACGAAGGCATCTCCACCCAGCACAATCCGGAATTCACGATGCTCGAATTCTATCAGTCCTACGCGGATTATCGCGAGTTGATGGACCTCACTGAAGAACTGCTGACCGGCCTTGCCGAATTGATTCGCGGTAGCAAAAAATTTCCGTACGGCGAGAATGAACTCGACTTTTCGCGTTTCGAGCGCCTACCGATGCGCGAGGCGATTTGCCGGCACTGGCCAAACGGTGCAGGAGCGCCGCCGAATGCAACGCAATTGGCCGAGGAGGGAGGGCCGAAACGTTTTATCGCTGCGTACAACGAGTGGGCGAGACGCGGCAGCGCAGAGCCAATCGCGTTTGAGACCCAAGCATCCGATGGAGAACTGATAGGTGTTCTCTTCGATGAGATCGCTCAGGATCGTCTTATCCAACCGACATTTGTGTACGACCACCCAACGGCGATTTCGCCGCTGTCGAAGAGCCGGCCGGACGATCCTTCGGTCGCAGAGCGCTTCGAGCTGTTCGTTGCCGGAACCGAAATAGCGAACGGCTTCTCCGAGCTCAACGATCCCGAGGAGCAAGAAAAGCGCTTTCGCGAGCAAATCGCACGGGGCGGCGAGGAAGCCCCCAAGCAACTCGATGAAGATTATATCCGCGCGCTCGCACAGGGCATGCCGCCGACGGCGGGAGAGGGAATTGGAATCGACCGCCTTGTGATGCTGCTGACGAATTCACATTCTATCCGTGATGTGGTTCTCTTTCCGCTTTTGCGCCCGCTTGGCGTCGCGCGCACGGAAGACGCCGGCGAAACTAAATGAGCTTCGAATGGATGGTGGCGCTGCGGTACCTCCGCTCGCCCCACAGGCCCGCCGTGCTGCGGCTGGTCACGCTTCTCTCCATTGTTGGTGTTGGGGCGGGAGTCGCGACTCTTGTAATCGCGCTCGCCATGAACACAGGATTCCGCCAGGCCTTGCGCGACAGGCTCTTGGGTGTGACCGCGCACGTCAATCTGAAGCCGCTCGGCACCGACGGGATCCGTAACTACACCGATCTCATTGCCCGCCTCGAAAAAGTTCCCGGCGTACGGTCAATCGCTCCCGCGATTTACAATACCGTCTTGCTTTCTTCGGGGGGAAGCGCGCGAGGAATCGTCTTAAAGGGCATTGATCCAGAAATGGAAAGCCGGTCGGATGAAGCTCTCCGAAGAATCGTTTCCGGTTCCGTGAATTTCACGCCGGATGCTGACGGAATCCAGGCGCTGCTCGTCGGGAAAATCCTGGCGGACGAATTGAAAGTTGGCGCTGGAGCCTACGTCACATTGACAAGTCCGCAAGGAACGTTGACCCCATTCGGACTGCTTCCGAAATCGCGGCGATTTCGCATCTGTGGAATTTTCGATTCGGGATTTTACGATTACGATGCGAACTGGGGATTCGTGACGCTGTCGTCTGCGCAACGTTTGGCCGACATCGGCGACGTCGCAAGTCTCCTCGAAGTTCGCGTGACGCGCTTGGACGATGCAGAGCGCATTGCGGACGCCCTGAAGCAGGCGGCCGGCGCAGGATACACAACCACAACGTGGATCGAAGAAAATCGCGCTCTCTTCCGCGCATTGAGTCTAGAGAAGTTGGTGACTGCTCTGTTCATCGGGCTAATTACATTCGTGGCCGGGCTGAACATCCTTGTCGTTCTCACCATGACTGTCACCGACAAGGCGCGCGACATTGCCGTGCTGGTTGCGATGGGAGCGCGACGCGCGCAAATTCGCCGAATCTTCGTTTTTCAGGGATTTGTCGTTGGCGCGATCGGCACGTTATCTGGGCTTATTGGCGGGTATGGTCTCAGTTGGATCGCGAACGCTTGGCGACTCATTCCATTGAATCCGGAAGTGTACGCGATTCCCTACGTTCCCTTCCGGTCGAGCGCGTTCGATGCCATTTGGATTGCCGCTGCATCGCTCGCGATATGCAGCCTCGCGACCCTGGTCCCCGCGCGCGCTGCGTCGCGAATTTTCCCGGTAGAAATCCTGCGGTTTGAGTGAGAAGTGATGGGACTTGCGTAGGGAGCAACTTGGACCGAAGTCCTATAGGTTGCGTCCAAACGCGGATGCAGAATCTCTTTATGGCACAGTTGTTTAGGGCGACGGCGGAGCGCCATTGTGGGCACTTTTGAGGCAAAAAAGTGGAATCTTATCCCACTGACGCCTCGCACCATTGTGCTAACGTTTGCCGGCACAAGGACATACGCAAGGTGAAGTTCGGCATCTAAATTGAGTAGAGATACGAGCATATGCCGGGACAAGCTAGTTACGGAGCTGTCATGGTGAAGGAGCCGATGGCGAGTTTTCCAGCCGCCAATGGTTCCAGTGAACTGCTCCGTGTCGAAGGCTTGCGAAAATCCTTCCGCACAGGCTCTTCGGAAGTGACTCCGCTCAACGACGTGAGTTTTTCAATCGCGCGCGGTGAGATGGTGGCCATCGTCGGACCATCCGGAGCCGGTAAGAGCACTCTCCTACACATGCTTGCTGCGCTGGACACTCCAACGAGCGGTGCTATATACTTCGAGCGGAATTCGCTCGAAGCGTTTGCCGAGCTCGAACTCGCGGAGTTCCGTAGTCGCGCAATTGGTTTTGTCTGGCAGCGTCATCACTTGCTGCCCGATTTTAGCGCTGCGGAAAATGTCGCGATGCCTCTCATGATTCAAGGAGTCCGGCGCGAGGCGGCGCTTCGAACGGCTGGGGAGTGGCTGGGTCAAGTCGGTTTGGGAGGTCGCGAGCACCAGGCATGCGGAGAACTTTCCGGTGGCGAGCAACAACGCGTCGCAATTGCACGAGCTCTGGTGAGCGGACCGAAGCTGCTTCTAGCCGATGAGCCGACGGGGGATTTGGACGAACGAAATGCAGAGCTCATTTTTGAATTGATGCAGCGCCTGCATACGTCCCACCGTCTCACTTCAGTATTGGCGACGCATAACCTTTCACTGGCCGGGCGAGCTGACCGTGTTCTAAAATTCGAACACGGCAAACTTCTCCAAGCCACGGAAGTTCCGGCATCGCACACGAAATCGGATGCGAAGGCGGCCGGAGCTGAGGCGAATGCCTCGGGAGAGCGCGGGTGACCCGTGTTTGAACGCTACACAGAAAAGGCACGGCGAGTGATCTTCTTTGCTCGCTATGAGGCCAGCCAGTACGGCAGCCCCTATATTGAGACGGAGCACTTGCTGCTCGGACTGCTGCGCGAGGACAAGCAGCTGGCGAACCGTTTTCTGCGTTCGAATGGCTCGATCGAGTCCATCCGCAAAGAGATCGAATCCCGAATCACGGTGCGCGAGCGCATTTCCACCTCGGTGGATGTGCCACTTAGTCAGGAATGCAAGCGCATCATCAGTTATGCCGCGGAAGAAGCAGAGCGACTTGGTCACAAGCACGTTGGGACCGAGCATCTGCTCCTCGGCGTGTTGCGGGAGGAGAAGTCTTTCGGCGCTGAGATTTTGCAGGAGCGCGGTCTCCGGTTATCCACGGTACGCGAGGAACTCCAGCGAGGCGCCGGGGAGAAAATTCCTGTGAACCGACCCAAGGAAGCATCCCTGCTCGCAGAATTCAGCCGCAATCTGACTCAAGCCGCCATGGAGGGTCAGCTTGATCCGCTGGTTGGCCGCGAGCGGGAACTCGAGCGCGCGATTCAAATCCTGTGCCGCCGGACGAAGAACAATCCCGTGCTGATTGGTGAGCCGGGCGTTGGTAAAACGGCGATCGTGGAAGGTCTCGCGCAACGAATTGCGGATGGGGATGTCCCCCCGTTTCTCGCCGACAAACAAATTCTATCGCTCGATCTTTCGCTAATCGTCGCTGGAACAAAATACCGCGGACAATTTGAAGAGCGGCTGAAGACGATTATGAAGGAGCTGATGGAGAGTCAAAACGCCATCATCTTCATAGACGAAGTGCATACACTCGTCGGGGCCGGGTCTGCGGAAGGCTCTCTCGACGCGGCCAACATTTTGAAGCCGGCTCTAAGCCGCGGCGAAATTCAGTGCATCGGCGCGACCACACCAGGCGAATACCGGAAGTCCGTTGAAAAGGATCGTTCGCTCGAGCGGAGATTCCAGGCAGTCAAGGTAAGCGCGCCTACGGAGGATGAGACCATTCTCGTCCTGCAAGGCGTGCGCGACCGTTATGAGAAGTTCCACGCCGTCAGCTACACCGATGAAGCTGTCCGGTACGCCGTCTATCTTTCGAACCGCTATATCTCGGATCGCTTCCTGCCCGATAAAGCGATTGATCTGATTGACGAAGCCGGCGCCCGCGTGAAATTGCGCCAGGCGATGCTCCCGGATGAAGTCTCGGAAGTCCAAAAGCGCGTGAAATTCATCACGCACCGGATGGAGACCGCAATCGCGAACCACGAATTCGAGAAAGCGCGATTCTATTCCGAAGAAGAGCGCAAAGAAAAAGAACATCTGCGCCAGTTGCGCGAGAAATTGAAAATTGATGACTCGACCACCGGAGTTGTCGGTCGCGAAGACATCGAAGAAGTGGTGGCACGCTGGACCGGTGTCACCGTTAGCGCGATTAAGGAAGATGAGCAGCACAAGCTGATGCGCATCGAAGACGAACTGCATCGCCGCGTCATCAGCCAGGATCGCGCCATTACGGCGCTCGCTCGCGCCATTCGGCGCAGCCGCGCGGGATTAAAAGCGCCGGGCCGCCCGGTTGGCTGCTTCTTGTTTCTTGGTCCCACCGGCGTCGGCAAGACCGAAGTCGCCCGTCGGCTCGGTGAATTCCTGTTCGGCAGCGAAAAATCGCTGATCCGTTTCGACATGTCCGAGTACATGGAAAAGCACTCCGTGTCGAAATTGATCGGCGCGCCTCCAGGATACGTTGGATACGAAGAGGGCGGCCAATTGACCGAACGCGTGCGCCGCACTCCCTATTCAATCATTTTGCTGGATGAGATTGAAAAGGCGCATCCGGACGTGTACAACATCTTGCTCCAGGTTTTCGAGGACGGGCAGTTGACCGATGGACTCGGCAACACCGTTGATTTTCGAAATACGATTATTATCATGACCTCGAATATCGGGGCGCGCCAGTTGCAGAAGCAATCGGCACTCGGCTTTCAATCGGCCGGGGACGAGGCAGCGGCGAAGAGCCAGGATGATCTGGTGATGGGCGAAGTCAGGCGGATATTCAATCCGGAATTTTTGAACCGCTTGGACGAAGTGATCGTGTTCAATTCGCTCACAGATGACGATCTACTGCGCATCATTGATTTACTGGTTGGCCAGATGAACGAAACGCTGGTTCACCGCCAGGTGCAAGTCTCGATGACACTGGAAGCACGCCATTGGATTCTCGAGAAAACCTGCACGGATCGAAATTACGGCGCGCGGCCGCTCCGACGCGCGCTTCAGAAGTACGTCGAAGACCCACTTTCGGATGCGTTGATACAGGGCGGCTTGCAACGTCCAGCAACGCTCGAGATTTATCTCTCGAACGAAGGCTTGGCGTTCCGACCTCTGGTGGAAGCAACCCCGGTAGCCCACTAGGAATCCTACACGCGCGAGCTGGACTGGGTGCGGTTCAGCGGGGAGCAAACAGACTTGGGCGGGGGAGTGCGGCCATGAGCCGACGTGCGGCCGCGAGCGGGCCATTCCTGCACGTCTTCCTGTACTTTCTCGCCGTCTGCGCGCTTGGCGCGGTTGGTGCGCCGTGGTTGTACGCCCAAGTCTCTCCCCAAGAACAGAAATTCACCATCCAGCGTATCGAATTCGTAGGAAACCGGCGTATCGCGCGCGACACTTTGCTCGCGCGCATGTTTTCGAGACCCGGCGATCCGTACAGTGACGAAGCAGTTCGCCGCGATTTCCTCGCGCTTTGGAATACGCAATTTTTTGAAGATGTTCGAGTAGAAGTCGAAGACAGCCCAAGCGATCCCAACGCCAAGATCATCGTGTTTTACGTCCAGGAACGTCCGATTATTCGCCGCATCGAGTACAAGGGAAACAAGTCCATCAGCGAGTCGGACATTCTCGACGCGTTCAAGGACAAGAAAGTCGGGCTGACCGTCGAAAGTCAATTCGATCCTACGAAAATCAAGCGCGCCGAAACCGTGATCAAGCAACTGCTTGCCGAGCATGGGCGCCAATTCGCCGTAGTGCGGCCGACTTTCGAGAGAATCGCGGCAACGAACGCCGTGAAGCTCGTCTTCAACATTGATGAAGGACCAAAGGTCAAGGTCGGAAAGATCAGCATCGAGGGCAACAAAGCTTTTTCGACTCGCAGGATTATTCGCTCGATGCGCCATTCGCGGCCGATCTCGGTTCCCTTGTACTTCACCGATATCGACATTTGGAGTAAGACGTTCGACCAGAACAAACTCGACGAAGACGAAGAGGTCGGTATCCGCGGGCTCTATCAGGATCACGGCTACTTCCGCGTCATCGTTCATGAAGCAGTTTTGAACACAGTCGAAGAAGATCGCTCAGGCCTGCCATTGCCGTTGCCGGGAGTCGGGCGCGCTCATGGCAAGCGTACCGACATCACCATCAAGATCGAAGAGGGCGAAAAATATCGCATGGGGAATTTGACGATTCGGAGTGCCGATCCGGATCAGGGCCTCTTCTTTAAGCCAGACTTCCTCGAGAAGGTTTTTCCGCTGAAGAAAGGCGATGTGTTTTCCGCCGACAAGCTGCGCAAAGCGTTCGACAACTACAAGAAGCTCTACGGTGAATTTGGCTATATCGATTTCACGTCTGAGCCGCGGTTCGAACCCGACGATACGAAAAAGACAATTGATGTCACCATGGTGTTCGACCAGCAAAAGCAATTCTTCGTGCGGCGTATCGATTTTAGCGGGAACACCACCACGCGCGACAAAGTCATTCGCCGGGAGATCCTGCTGGATGAAGGGCAGCTCTTCAATAATCGCCTGTGGGAACTCAGCATTCTGAGGTTGAATCAACTCGGCTACTTCGAGGTGATCAAGCCGGAGAATGCCGAACTGAAGCGCAATCTCAAAGCTGGCACCGTCGATATCAATCTTAAAGTCAAGGAAAAGGGCAAGCAGTCCATCAGCCTGAATGGAGGCGTCAGCGGTCTCGCCGGCAGTTTCATCGGCCTGTCGTATCAGACGAACAATTTTCTGGGTCTTGGCGAGACGCTCACCTTTTCGGCTTCGGTGGGCGACCGCCAGCGAAATATCGTGTTCGGCTTTACGGAGCCTTACCTATTTGACCGGCCGATCTCGACCGGCTTCACCGTGTTCTCTCAACGCTTCGACTACAACCAGCAACGAGAGACGTCGTTGTTGGTCGGGCAGGAAGTCACCGTCAACCCTGCCATTGAGCAGAACTACAATACCGACAGCAAAGGCTTTACTCTCTTCGCCAGCTACCCGATTCGCCGGTTCTCGTTCACTCGGCTTGGTCTCACTTACGGTTTCACTACAACGAATATCACCGCGATCAGCCAGTCATCTCAGTTGCTTTTCGAATCCCTCCAGTTTCAAAGTCTCGCCGGCCCTTCGGCTCTGAACGGTATCCATCAGAGCAAGGTTACGCCGACTCTCTCCTACAGCACGGTCAACAATCCGATCAATCCGACCCATGGGAAGAGCTACTTCTACGGCTTGGGGTTCGAGGGCGGGCCGCTCGGTGGAAACACCAACACGATTACGAATACATTTACGACCACATACTTTCATCCGATTAACAAGAAACGCAACGTGATTGGCATGCGTTTCTTGGCTGCGGTCGGTACGGGGTTCGGCGGAAAGGTAGAGCCTCCGCAGAGCCGCTTCTATCTCGGCGGCGAAAACGATATTCGCGGGTTTGATTTCTTTACAGTTTCGCCATACGTCTTTATTCCGACAGCAAATGCTACTGGGGTGGCCTTCCTCAATCCAACGAAGCTGAATCAGAACGGAAGTCCGACGCTGGAGACGGTCAGCGTGCCAGTATTGAATTATGTGGCCACGCGTCCCGGCGGCGACACACAAGCGGTAGGCAATTTCGAATATCGCATCCCGATTGCTGGTCCCGTGAGCATGAGCTTATTCACGGATCTGGGCATCGATGGCATTCTAAGGCGCGACCAGCTCCAACTTGCGCCGTCGTCGCTGAACTTGCTGCAACAGGAATTTCCGAACTCATATTTCCCGAACTCGAACGTAGCGGCGCAATTGCCGATCGCCCCGGGAACCAATTGGAGGCCGCGTGCGTCCAGCGGAATCGAGTTCGTCGTGCAGTTGCCAATTGTGAATGCGCCATTCCGCTTTTACTATGCGTATAATCCGTTGACGCTCGATCAGACGGTTGTTTCGCCGCGCGGCGCGTTTTTTATCAGCGATGAGCTGTCGCGTTCGTTGCCGGGAGGCACGTCGCCGACCGGAGTGCTGGCCACGCAGATCATTCCGCAGCTCGACAACATTCTCGATCACGATGTGCAGAGGCTTCCGACAAGTCTACTCGAGCCTCATCACACGTTTCGATTCACCGTCAGCCGGACCTTCTAGCTGGCAGGCGCTTTGATTCAGGTTCCCGCCGGCGGAGCAGCGTGCAGCCGGCTTTTCGGGATGTGGGGCCATGACCGTTGGGGAGGAAATGGGATGAGAGTTTGGAAACTAGGCGCAGCGATGTTTGCGATCGTTATGATCGCCGGCTGCGGCAGCAACACTCCAAAGATAGCGGTCACGGTGACGCCCAGCACCGCGACGGTTGAGCCCAACGGCAGCCAGCAGTTCAACGCAACGGTCAGTGGCACCTCGACTCAGACCGTTACGTGGGAGGTTTGCACATCCTCACCCACCGCGAACCCCACGCCCACCTGCAATAGTTCGGCTCTAGGGGCCGTGACTTCGAATGGCCTTTACACCGCGCCCCCTGTCGTGCCTTTTCCGGCGACGATTTCCGTGGTGGCAACAAGCATCGTAGATACGAACGATTTCGGTTTGTCAGCTGTCACGATCGATTCCGGCGTTCGCGTTGTGGTGATTCCCGCGACGTATTCGTGCACCTCTACTTCGCCTGTGCCTCCGACTTCGGCGACCATGCAGACGGGAGAATCGTACGCCCTGACGGCTTGTGTGACGGGCACCGCGAATGCGCAAGTCACCTGGTCGGCGAATGGCGTAGTGGGCGGAAATACCACCGTCGGCTTTATCACCGCGGGCGGTGTTTACACCGCTCCAAGCGCCTCTCCGGGTGCGGTCACGATCACGGCGACTTCGAGCCAGGACCAATCCAAGACAGGAACATTTACCATCAGCGTAGCTTCCGCCGCTGTTCCAACTCTCGCCAGCATTGACCCCATGACGGCGGCGCAGGGTTCTTTGTTTCAGGATGTGTACCTGGTCGGGACGAACTATTTTTCGACTAGCACAGTCCTCGTGAATGGCAGCGCCAATTTTGTGACCACCACTTACATAAGTGCTTCGACGCTTCGGGCGCGCATCGCCGCACCGTTACTGCAAACGGCGGGTTCGCTCACTCTGTCAGTTGAGTCGCAGTGCGATCCGAGTTGCAATACTTCACCTTCTTTGATTCAGACGGTTTCGGCGGTGCGGCCCGGGTTGATTTCCTCCTCGCCTGTCAGTATTCCTGAGAATTCAACAGGCGCACAAACCATCGGATTTACGGGCGGATTTTACTCCCCTTCGACGACCGTGACCTTTAACGGCCAATCCCGACCGGCCAGCCTGCCGAATAACCCGAATAATCCGAACGATCCTTACAACCCGGATCCCCGGCTGCTTGACGCTGTGCTTTCGGGCACGGATTTTGGAACCGCGGGACTTTTCTCGCTCGTCGTACAAAACGCCGGAGTCGCATCCGGGAATTCTTCGATCGCTGCTGTGAATCTTGCCGTAACACCTACCGCGTCGGCGCTCCCGACTGGTGGACCGCCGAACGTAATCGTCGGTTCGACCGCTACTCCCGGCCCCACGGCAGTTGCAATTAATACGGCGACGGCGACTGCGGTGGTTGCAAACAGCACGGAAGGATCGATCTCGCTGATCAATTTGAATTCGCTGGCGGCCCCGGCTGTGACGATTCCGGTTGGCCAGTCGCCGACCGGCGTCGCGGTTGATAACCTGTTGAATCTTGCGATCGTCCCGAACAACGGAACGAATCAGGCTTCGGTCGTAAACTTAAGTACGCAGGCCGTGACCACGATATGCCTGACCGCGCTGGTTAATGGTTCATGCCCGGCGCTTCCTCCGATAACGCCGACCACGACGCCGATCAACCCGTTTTCGGTCGGAGTTAACTCGCAAACCCACCGGGCCCTAATTGCAAATCAATCGACGAACGTAGCGACCGTCGTGGATTTATCTACAACTCCGCCGACCGTCTATCCGCAAATTGGCGGGAGCGCAAATCCGGTCAGCACGGGCATCAGCCCGCAAGTGGCGATCGTCCAAAAGTTGAATTGGGCGGTGGTCACGCCGGGCGGTGCTGGAGCCATTAGCGTCGTTGATCTTGGAGGAGTGGGTGGACGAGCGCCCAGCCTCGTCGCAACTCTTACGATTACGCCGACTGTCGAGGGAATCGGGTTCAATCCCGAAACCAATCAGGCGATTCTCACGGACCCCAGCAGCACCTCGATCACGCTCTTCAACGTGCTCGATAATTCGGTTTCGACTATCACGTACGACAAGTCTCAGGTGGCCGCCGCGGTGAATCCGCTCACGAACATCGGTGTCACTCTCAACAACCAGAGCGACGAATTGAGCGTATTCGATCTGGGCACGCAGCTATTTCTCGGGACTGTGACAGTGGGTCCAAATCCCGTGGCAGTCGCGGTCGATCCGACTACCGATTCCGCCGTAGTCGTGAACCAGGGCAGCAACATGGTCTCGGTGTTTTCGTTGGGCGCGGTCCGCGCGCTGCAAATCACGCAGTTGAGCCCCAATTCGACGCTTACGTCATCGACACCGGTCACCTTAACCGTCATCGGTAACGGTTTCGAGAGCGGCGCCGTGGTCCGGCTCGATGGAACTCCCGTGTCGACTGCGTCGGTGCCGGCGAGCTGCAGCGGCGTAATCTGCCGCGAGTTAGTCGCGACCATTCCCGCGAGCATGCTGAGTTCTGCGCGGCGTTACGTAGTGGACGTTCAGAACCCGGACCTAACCGTCTCGAACATCCGGGAATTTCCAGTCATTCAACCCGTTTCCGTGGGAACGAGCCCGGTTGCCGTGGCGATTGATCCGGATCGCGATTTCGCCATCGTGACGAATTCTCTCTCGAACGATGTCACGATTGTGAACCTCGCCAACGGCACGGCCTTCCCGCCGATTTCCGTCGGCACGAATCCGAATGGCGTCGCCGTGCTGCCGCGGCTTGGATTGGCCGTGGTGGCGAACAGTAG
>PMAA01000216.1:0-20233 GCA_003152355.1 Acidobacteriota bacterium
GAATGCCCGGTTGACGTTGTTGGCCACGCCTCGCTCGCCTCCTCCGCGGTAGTAACTGTTGCGGTTATAAAACGTCCTGCTTCGGGAGTAGTACCTGCTGTGGTCGTAGATTGCGTATCCCCCATGCCAATCGCATCCCCAATGGTCCCAGCCCCATCCGAATCCTCCGAAAAAGCCGATTCCGAAGCCGATTCCAAACGAGAGGTATGGGCCGTCAAACCAAATTCCGGGGTATGGATACCAAAAAGGCCAAGGGTCGATTGGGTATCCGTAAACCACCCAAGGGTCGTAGGCCGGAACGTAAACAACGTCGGGAGCAGCTGGCTCAACAATGATTGTCGAGCCTTGCGTCTGTACGGTTTGCTGCGGCGTGCTCTTCAGGGTGCCTGCTTGCTGCGCTTTTTGGCGCATCACCTGAATGGCATCCATCACAGCCTGTTGTTGGTTGTAGTAGGCGTCGCCCAGAGATGACGTCCAAGAGAGATTCTTATCCATATTTCCAAGGACGGATGGAAAGGCAGTAAGCGCCTTGACGCTCGGATCCCACGGTTGTGTGTCCGCAGCTTGCGCCAAAGCGTCGCCCTTCAAATCAGGATGTGCTTGCAGCCACCTATCGGCCTCCACGATCTGCTCCGGGAACGAACTCGCCGCCAGGATCTGCGCCACCAGCGAATCCGGATACATCGCGATCGGTGCTACGAGCCGCCGCAACTGCTCCTGAGTCTGTTGCGTGTATGCTGTCGACTGTGCGGCCTGCGCTGGAGCCTGCGGCGTGGATTGCGGCTCTTGATCACCCACCGGGTTCTGAGCCACGACCCGGTTTGCTGAGCATCCACCGAACAACAGAGCCACCGACAACAGAGCAACCAATGTTCGATCGCGCAATCGAGGCCTTGAGATCCCAGCGTCAAGTTCCAGAATATTCATGTCCTTGAACCTCCTCTCCATCTTCGTTGCTTGGGCTTCCTCCAAGAGTTAAATCATGATGACGCTCGTCAGGTCAACGACTGAGCTTGCGACCCCCCAGGCGAATCACACGCGCGGTCCCAAGTTCCAACAATCCCGCCTGCAAGAGCGAGGTTTCGCGGGGGCCACCAAAGCTAGGTCCTATAGCTGTCGCCCACAACGCTGCCTGTTTGATCATTTCCTCGGACCTCCTTGCAGATACGTCTTCTCACTTGTTGTCACCTGCCGGTACTACTGCACTACGAATGCCAAACTCAAGGACTCAGCCCGGGAGCGCTCAACACATTTTTAGTTCACAGTTCAGTTGCACAGAACTCGCCTCCGTATGGTGCGACGCTCGCCGATGACAATCTTCAGCATCGCCAAAATGTTCAGCGCTTTTTCTCTATACTGCGTCACGAGTTATGTCTCCTTACCTCCCTAAAATTATCAACGCCAAAAACGTCTTGCATCTGTTGTTAGTCATAGCCAAGCAAGGCTCCCAGATTTGCGTCGCCAATCAAAACATGGGCGAGCGAACTCCAATCTCTCATCCCGGAATTCCATTTTGCCTTGTGAAATCCGAAAAACTGCCGAACTGCGTGCATCCTGTCACCTGACATAGTGTCAGCCCGTTGGACGCTTACGTGGCTTCTATAGAGCGATTCCCAACCGCGCAGTCGCCCAAACCGCTGAAATACGCAGTTAAGTCAAAGGATCTTTGATTGGAACCTAGCATGCCTCATCTCTAACCTGTCAGTAGGAAACGATCGATGTCCCTTGTGGAAATTTGGGTCGCTGCTTCAACAGCGCCATCAACGCGCCAGGGAATCGCGGATGCAGTTCATGTAGCGCTCCAGAGCGCGTTTGAAACAGGTGCTCAGTTTCGTCTGACGGGACTGCTTGTCGAATTAAGACCAAACTAAGGAGAATGAAATAATGCCAAAGGAAGCCGCAACTCAGGCCAAGGAAAAACCACAAGCAGTGTGGGAAATACCAACTGACCTTAACCGCTTAGGCGTCGCAGAGATCACAGCCGCGCTACGTCAGTTATTAGCCGATACATTCGCATTGTACTTGAAGACGAAGAATTTCCACTGGCACATGACGGGACAGCACTTCCGGGACTATCACCTGCTGCTGGACGAGCACTCTGAACAGATCTTCGATATGACGATGATATCGCTGAGCGTGCGCGCAAAATCGGGGGAACCACGTTGCGCTCGGTCAGCGATGTCTCACGGCATCAACGCCTGAAGGACAACAACGATGAGAGCGTTGCCCCGAAAGAAATGCTCGCAGAGCTCAGTGCCGATAATCAGGCGCTGACGCGCTATTTCCGTTCTGCACATGAAACTTGCGAGAAATACGATGACGTGGCAACCGCCAGTCTGATCGAGGTCTGGATAGATCAAACCGAGCGACGGACGTGGTTCCTGTCGGAAATCGTGGAAGGTCTCTGAGGGCGGCCTGATCGAGCGCGCACAATAAAGTTCTCGAAAAGCGCGCGCCTTAGTGCCGCTTTGCGGCTATTGCCAGAATGACTAAAGGAAGTCTGGAAATGAAAGCACTGCTCGCCTCATTCGTCGTGGGACTGCTTGTGGGAGTCGTATATGCGGTGATTCGGGTGAAGAGTCCTGCGCCGCCGATCATTGCTCTGCTCGGACTGTTAGGGATGGTGTTAGGCGAGCAAGGTGGGGGATGGCTTCTTACAAAGAAGATCCAAGCTGCAAATGTGGCTTCAACTCACATTGTCGCTGAACACGAAGATCAGCAGCAACGTCCGAACGTGCAATCCGCAAGTTTGATTTTGCATTAAAGGAGTCGCCAATGAATTCTCTCGAGCGATATGTTCTAGTCGTTTCCCGTGTTCTGGTAGTTATGATGTTTCTGTTGAATGGTCTCGGGCTCGTCAGCCAGGTCCAAGCTGCAAAAGAGCTCACCGAATATGGCGCACCCGCCGGCCTGGTGCCCTTTCTCATGCTGGGCGCCAGAACACTTGAAATCGTTGCAGGCTTCTGTCTGGCGTCGGGCATCTATCCGCGACTAGCGGCTGTGGCATTGCTGTTTTTCCTGGTTCCCACGACATTCGTAGCGCACTCGTTCTGGCATGCAACTGGCACAGCCGCCTATACGCCGCAGCTCCTCAATTTCCTCAAGAACACATCGATGGCGGGTGGCTTGCTCTTTATCGCAGCCACGAAATCTCAGCCAACACTGCTTCCGCGCACGGCGCGGTCAAGCATTCGGGAAGAGCGGAGAGCCACCATGTCCACCGATTCCACCAAAGCCGTCGAAGACGCGCCGAGACTCAACAGGAGACGACCATGAAAACGTCAGACAGTACGGACGTAATCCAAGGGGACGAGCAGTCCCGGGACGGCCACTATCGCGCCAAGCAGGACCTGCGCACGGAGACTGTCGCCAGCACAGGCGCAGGTCTCGCAGCGGAGCTGGATCCAAACGACTCGACTTCCCTGCAAGCGCAAAACCCAACAGATCTGGGCAAGCTCAGGATTGGGCATGCCTCCGAAGAGGCCGCCGGCATTCCTGCCATCTGGAACACTATGCTCTACGGCATTGGTGAAATGGGTCCACTTCGATCGTCGGAAGCCTTTTTGAAAATCAACCAAGTGACCGGGTTCGACTGCCAGAGCTGCGCATGGCCGAGCCCCGATAAGAACCGGAAGATTTTTGAGTTTTGCGAGAACGGCGCCAAGGCGGTCTCCGACGAGTCTACAAAGAAGCGCGTCGGGCTTGACTTTTTCGCGAAGTATTCGATAGCGGAGTTGGCCGCGAAATCCGATTACTGGCTCAATCAGCAGGGGCGCCTGACTTCTCCAATGGTACGGCACGCGAACGCGACTCACTATCAGCCGATCACCTGGCCAGAGGCCTTTGCGATGATCGCGCAGGAACTGAACGGTCTGGATTCTCCCAACCAGGCCAGCTTCTACACCTCAGGCAAAACAACCAATGAGCCTGCTTTTCTTCTGCAGTTGTTTGCGCGCCAGTTCGGCACCAACAATCTTCCGGATTGCTCGAACATGTGCCACGAGTCGTCGGGAGTTGCCATGACAGAAACCCTCGGCGTAGGCAAGGGCGCAGCGACGGTGGAAGATATGGAGAGCTCCGAGCTCATCTTCATCTTTGGAAACAACCCTGGAACAAACCACCCGCGAATGCTGACATCGCTACAAAAGGCTAAAGACCATGGTGCAAAGATCATCGCGGTCAACCCCTTACCTGAAGTTAGCCTGATGAGGGTAACGAATCCAAACCCGCAGGATTATTCGAATCCTTTGGAGCTACCTTTTGCACTGCTTGACAAAGGCCAGGCACTTGCCGATCTGTATCTCCCGGTGCGCGTAAATGGAGATGTTGCGGCAATCAAAGGCATTCTGAAGGACCTGTTCGAACGCGAACGGGCGGGACACGTCTCTGCGATCGACCGTGAATTTATCCAAACTTTCACCGAAGGTTTCGAAGCACTGCTGGCTGACGTAGAAGCTACGATCTGGGAAGAGATTGAAGAAAATAGCGGGCTGACTCGAAACCAGATTCGTGTCGCTGCCGATATGTACGCCGCTTCCAAAAAGACCATAATCGCGTGGTGCTTGGGCGTTACGCAGCAGCGCAACGGAGTCGACAATGTTTACATGATCGTGAATCTGCTGCTCGTTGGAGGCAATATAGGGCGTCCCGGAGCAGGCACCGTATGTGTGCGTGGACACTCCAATGTCCAGGGTGACCGCACCATGGGTGTGTGGGAGCGCCCGCCGAAGCCCTTCCTGGATGCCCTTGGAAAAGAGTTCAACTTTGATCCCCCTCAGAAATGGGGGTATGACACAGTTGAGACTTTGCACGCCATGTTCGACGGCGACTTGAGGGTCTTTTTTGCGATCAGCGGCAATTTCCTCTCGAATGTGCCCGACACGGTCTATAGCGCACACGCTATGCAGCGCTGCAGGCTCACCGCTCACGTTTCGACCAAACTAAATCGCTCTCACCTGATTACAGGCGAAAGAGCCTTGATCCTCCCGTGTCTCGGGCGGACCGAGGAAGACATACAGGCGACTGGAAAGCGGTTCCTCACGGTCGAAGATTCGATGGGCATTGTCGATCGTTCTCGAGGCTTCCTTCCACCCGCTTCGCCGGACCTGTTGAGCGATGTCGCCATCATCGCGAATTTGGCGAAGGCTACTCTAGGGTCTCGAACCAGCACAGATTGGCTGGCCTTTGCGGCCGATTACAATTTAATCCGGGATGCGATTTCCAGGGTGATTCCGGGATTCGAGAACTTCAACGCGCGCCTCGCTGAGGAGAAATTCTTCTATCTGCCGAACGCAGCGAAGCACCGCATTTTCAAAACCAGCTCCGGTAAGGCCAAGCTAAGCGTTTGCCCAATTCCCAAGCACGACCTGAAGCCTAACGAATTTCTTTTGACAACGATTCGCAGCCACGATCAATTCAATTCCACGATCTATGGACTGAATGACCGATATCGGGTGTCTTTGATGGCCGCCGCGTGCTCTTCCTGAATCCGATTGATATGGAGGCGAGAAATCTCCAAGCCGGTCAGATCGTGGACATATACAGTCACTTCGAAGGAGAGCTACGCAAGGCACCCCGCTTTGCCATCGTCCCCTATGCGATTGCTCGCAGGAGCGCTGCCGCATACTATCCAGAGACCAACGTTCTGATACCCATCCGCAGTGTTGCCGCCAAGAGCAACCAGCCCGCCTCTAAATGCATTCGCATTACGCTGACTCCAGCAGATCCCGACAACGCCCTGCACTTTCCAACGGCAGATCTTGCGCGCAACCTGCATCGCGCTGTGCCGCGCGTTCCTTGATGCCCCATTTCGATTTCCACGCGGGCAGCGACTTCCGCCTATTTTCCGAGATCGAATTTGACTACGAAGATGGGAGGAATGGCGGCCCACGTTTCCAAATCGACGAAGACAGCGGCGATGTTCATCAGGTATTTATAGAGATCGCAGCAGCCTGCGCCGCTTGCTGTCGAGCAGCCCGCTCTAGCGCCCGGCGAGTATGCCGTTGCTGTGCCGGAAGCCCCGAACCAGACAACGATAGACTTCATGCCTCCACAAGTTTCATCGCTTAAGTCGGATCTGTTGCCACTGTTGCCAAAAGCGGGCTGGATTTTTGGTTCGGGATGGACTAAGTTGCTTTGGTATGAGCAAGACGGCTATCTTGGAACTAGCAGCAAACACCGATATATAGAGGTTTTTATTGCCATTTCCCAGGTTGGCGGAGCGCAAGCCATCGTTAAGCCTTGAATGAAGCTATCGCGGCCCCTTCGCAGCGTTCTCGCGATCGCGTCGGGATTTTTCCTGGCACTCTCTTTCCCTGACTACAATTTGCCGCTGCTCGCCTGGGGCGCGATTGCGCTGCTGATTTTGGCGTCAGTGGGCGCCGGCCTGCGCGATGCGCCGCTTTACGGATTTCTGCACGGCGTCGTTTTTTACCCGACGTGTCTGCCGTGGGTTGCCGTGGTCATTAGGCAATATGGCGAGGTGGAGCCTTTCGACGCGGCGGGTGTCGTGTTGCTGATTGGAATTGCGGGCGGAATTATTCTGGCGTCGTTTTCGACCAGCCTCGCGTGGCTCAGTTGCAAGAGCAGCACGGCGCCGTTTATCATTGCGCCGTTTCTGTGGGTGACGCTCGAGTTTGCGCGCACGCATCTTCCGTATATCGGCTTTCCGTGGAATCTCACTGGCTATGCGGCCAGCGGAAATCTTGCGTTCGTACAGCTCGCTCCGCTGACGGGGATATATGGTTTGTCTTTCGTGATCGCGGCATTTAATGGACTTCTGGCGTGGGCGGTCATAACTCGCAGCCGCCAGGCATGGACCGCGCTTGGAACTGCCGCGGCTGTTCTGATTCTCATCGCTCTCGTGGGGCCGCATTTTGTGCCGAAGCCCGCGGGACGCTATGTGGCGCATCTTGTTCAGACGAACTTTCCGCAATCCGAGCACTATCCGGCGAACTGGTTGGATATTCACGCTGGGGAATTGGACGAGCTCGAAAAAATCAGCGTGGATGCGGCGCATAGAGAGCCAGGGATCATCATCTGGCCGGAAGTTCCAGCGCCATTCAGCCTTCAGGACTCAAAATTCGATGTCCGTGTACAACGTATAGCGCGCGATTCCGGCCAGTATTTTCTTCTCGGCGTCGTGGCTTGGAAAATAAGTCCTGGGAAGCAATTGGAAGCAACGAACAGCGCGGTGCTTCTGAACCCTACGGGAGAGCGGACGTACACCTATGATAAAATTCATTTGGTGCCTTTCGGCGAGTACGTGCCGTTGCGCCAGTGGATTACATTCGCCGGGCGACTGACTGCCGATATTTCCGACTTCACGCCGGGAACCGTATATAGCGTCGGCCAATTGCCCGGTGGCCGCTTCGGAACATTCATCTGCTACGAAGCGATTTTCCCATCGGAAATTGCGAACTTTGCCAGAGGCGGCGCCGAGCTGCTGATTAACATTTCGAACGATGGGTGGTTCGGGAGATCGGCCGCGCCGCCGCAGCATTTGATGATGTCGCGGGTGCGCGCGGTGGAAAGCCGCCGATGGATGCTGCGCGACACGAATAACGGCTATACGGTGTCCGTTGATCCGTACGGCAGGATCGTGGCCGAAATGGCGACGGATGTGCGCGGCGAGTTGGATGCTCCTTACGATTTTCGAAGCGATCGGACGTTGTATTCGCTTTGGGGCGATTGGATCGCTTGGCTGAGTTTGATTGCTTCGATTTTAGTTCTGGCGCGAGCGATCGCGATGAAGCAGACGCGAAACGAAGCGTCGGAGCCGCCGTCAGCGCGCACGAAGTCGAAAGAGAGACATCGCCGCCGCTAGATTTATGTCGCTCTCGTTCGCGCCGCCCGATAACTTTTGCAATGCAGTTGCACGAAACTAGGAGTGGATGATTCCAGATGCCTGATCACCTCGAAGATCTCGAACACAAATATTCAGGGCTAAAGAGCCGCCTCGAGCTCGTCCGGAGCTATCTTTGACGTTCCCGACAACCAGAAACAATTAGCCTCCCTCGAAGCAAAAGTCAGCCAGCCAGATTTTTGGTCTGATCCGGAAAAAGCACAGGCAATCTTACAGGAGCGCAAGTTGGTGGAAGGGCGACTCTCGGCGGACGAGAAGCTCAGGGTCGCCGTCAGCGATCTTGACACGTACTTCCATATGGCTCACGAAGAAACAAACGCAGAGCAGCGCGAATCAGTGGTCGCCGACATCGCCAACGAATTAAAAACGACGGACGCGTACGTCGCCGACCTCGAAACGAAGACTCTGCTTTCCGGCAAGACTGACGCGCTCAACGCCATCATGACCATCAAGCCCGGCGCGGGCGGCACCGAGTCGCAGGACTGGGCCGAGATGCTGATGCGGATGTACTTGCGATGGGCGGAATCGAAGGGAATTACGGCCAGCATCCTCGATTCGACGCCCGGTGAGGAAGCCGGCATAAAAACCGCCACGCTCAGGTTCGAGGGCGAAAACGCGTTTGGACTGCTGACAAGCGAGACTGGAGTGCACCGGCTCGTGCGAATATCGCCGTTCGATCAAGCCGCGCGGCGGCACACCTCGTTTGCGTCAGTGTTCGTGATTCCGGAAATTGACGACCGGATCGAAGTGGTGGTCAAACCCGAAGACCTGCGCATTGATACGTTTCGAGCCGGCGGGCATGGAGGCCAGAACGTCAATAAGGTCGAATCGGCCGTCCGATTCACGCATTTGCCCACGGGAATCGTGGTGCAGTGCCAGAACGAGCGCAGCCAGCACAAAAATCGCGAGACGGCGATGAAGATCCTGAGGTCGCGGCTCTACGAGCACGAGCTCGAAAAGCGGCAAGCGGGGCTAAAGAAGCTTGACGAGAGCAAGGGAGACATCAGCTTCGGCAACCAGATACGCTCGTACGTCCTCCAGCCCTACCAGATGATCAAGGATCATCGGACTAAGGTTGAGCGCGGGGACGTGGACAAGGTGCTGAACGGCGACATTGACGACTTCATGCGGGCCTATCTGATGGCTCGGCGCAAGGGTGGCAGCCTGGCGCCGGTGGTTGAGGAATAGCGGCTGGGCTTCGTTCCACACCGAAACATGGCCGAATGAGGGGCCTATGGTGTTACTTAGGGTCGCAAATCAGCCCAGAATATGCCCGTTTAACGTGCGTTTAACTCGTTTCAGGAGTAAGCGTTGACAGTGAACGGCCTGCATGTTACGTTCCATTTTTCGCGTTTCCCCGCGTGAAAAGCGAATTTGACGCCAGCTTGATCGCCAATAGCTCGCACCAGAGGAGATTGTTTTGACCGCATCCGAAGAACGCTTCTTGTTTACTTCTGAGTCCGTAACGGAAGGCCATCCGGACAAGATCGCCGACCAGATTTCCGACGCCGTCCTCGACAAAGTGATGGAGCAAGACCCGAAGGGCCGCGTTGCCTGCGAGACGCTGGTTACGACTGGCTTGGTGGTGATTGCCGGTGAAATCACGACGCAGTGCTATGTGGATTTCGATGACGTGGCGCGCAAGGTGATCCGGCAAGTGGGCTACGACCGCGCGAAATACGGCTTCGACGCCGAGACCTGCGGCATCATGTGCTCGATCAAGAAGCAGTCGGCCGACATCGCCATGGGAGTGGACACCGGCGGAGCGGGCGATCAGGGCTTGATGTTCGGCTTCGCGTGCGATGAGACGCCCGAGCTGATGCCCATGCCAATCCAACTCGCGCACCAGCTGACCCGCCGCCTTGCTGAAGTCCGAAAGAAAGGCATCCTGAATTTCCTCCGGCCCGATGGAAAATCCCAAGTCACAATCGAATACGTTGACGGGCGTCCGGCGCGAGTGGATTCCGTGGTGATTTCCACGCAGCACAGCGACAAGATTTCACACGACGAGCTTTCAACGGTTATCAGGAAAGAAGTGATCGGCCCGGTGCTTCCGGCCGCGATGGTTGATTCGCGCACGAAATATCACATCAATCCTACCGGCAACTTCGTCATCGGGGGACCGATGGGCGATGCGGGGTTGACGGGCCGCAAGATTATCGTGGATACGTACGGCGGTTACAGCCGTCACGGCGGCGGCGCGCTTTCAGGCAAAGATCCAACGAAGGTGGACCGTTCGGCTTGCTACATGGCGCGTTACGTTGCGAAGAATCTAGTGGCGGCGGGCGTCGCGCGCAAAGTGGAAGTGCATCTCGCTTACGCTATCGGTGTGGCCGAGCCGGTCTCCGTGATGGTGGATACGTTCGGCACCGGCGTCATTCCGGATTTCCAGATCACCGAAATCGTTCGCTCAAATTTCTCGCTCACACCCAAAGGAATCATTGAAGCTCTCGATCTCCGGCGGCCGATTTATTTGCAGACGGCTGCATACGGCCACTTCGGGCGAAACGAGCCTGGCTTCACTTGGGAGCGCACTGATAAGGCCGACAAGATCCGCAACGAAACGGCTTCGCGTGGCGCCGTGGCTGTCTCGCGCGGCTAACCCCTTCGCGATTACAATTCAAACGCGATTACAATTCAGGAGAGATACGTGGATACAGCAGCAAAACTTGCCGGTGACGTGAAGGACCTCGCGCTCGCGGAGCGCGGAAAACGCCAGATTGAATGGGCGAATCAGCACATGCCCGTGCTTCAACTGATTCGAAAACAATTTATCAAGGATCAGCCGCTGAAGGGCATTCGCATGTCCGCGTGCCTGCATGTGACGAGCGAGACGGCGAATCTGGCGATCACGTTGCGCGATGGCGGGGCGGATCTTGTTCTGTGCGCGTCGAATCCGCTTTCGACGCAGGATGACGTGGCAGCCTCGTTGACGAAGGATTACAACATCCCGACATTTGCGATCAAGGGCGAGGACAACGCCACGTATTATTCGCATATCAGCGCGGCGCTCGACCACAAGCCGCAAATTACACTCGATGACGGCGCGGATCTTGTCTCCCAACTGCTCACCAAGCGCACCGAGCTTATCAAGGGCGTCATTGGCGGAACGGAAGAAACGACGACCGGCGTGATCCGGCTTCGCGCGATGGCCAAGGATGGCACGCTGAAGTATCCGATCATCGCGGTCAACGACGCGCTGACGAAGCATCTCTTCGACAATCGCTATGGCACAGGCCAATCCACGATTGATGGCATCCTGCGCGCGACGAATCTGTTGATTGCTGGGCTTAAGTTTGTCGTCGCGGGCTATGGTTGGTGTGGACGCGGGCTGGCGATGCGCGCAAAGGGTCTTGGCGCCGACGTAANNACCGCGCTCGACAAGCTTTCGAGTTCGAAGAAGCAGGCGCGCCCATTCGTGGACGAATACGCGATGAAGGACGGCCGAAGGATCTATCTTTTGGGCGACGGCCGCCTCATCAATCTCGCGGCGGCGGAGGGCCACCCCGCTTCCGTGATGGATATGAGCTTCGCGAACCAGGCGCTCTCGGTCGAGCACCTGATCAAGAACGCCGCCGAGTTGAAGCCGCAGGTTTATTCCGTGCCGGAGCCGATTGACCGGCAGATTGCGAAGTTGAAGCTCGAATCCATGGGCGTGCAACTGGATAAGCTCACGGCCGAGCAAGAGCACTATTTGACTTCGTGGGACGAAGGAACGTAATCGTCCTGATAAGAGCGCAACGAAATTCACGGAGCAACCGCAGATCCCTCACTGCGTTCGGGATGACAATTGTGAGGCTTGTTGCGGAATTTCGCCCCGGAAGCGGCTGGTCCCTGCTGCGCGGGTATTGTTTTAGGTTGCGACCGTCGATGGGGGTCCTGCCGGGCGCACTTCAGCGAGACTGATTCGATCGGTTCATCAACTCTTCGGATACGACTGGCACTTTTCGAATGCGAGATTGGGCCAACTGGGCGATTGACACGGCGAAAGTGCGCGGCGCGACGTTTGCCGACGCGCGCGTTATGGATATTCGCCATCGCGATGTCTCGACGAAGAATGGCGAAGTCGGGAATCTCTCCGAGAGCGAATCACTTGGCATCGGGATTCGCGTGATCGCCGGCGGCGCTTGGGGCTTTGCTGCCACCGATCGGCTGACTCGCGAAGGCATTCAAGCTTGCGCTGCCGAAGCCGTCGCGATTGCAAAAGCGTCGGCGCTCGCGAAAACGCACGATGCTGTTCTTGCTCCGGAAGGTCCTCACGTAGACGCCTGGCAGGGCCCATTCATCAAAGATCCATTCCGCATTCCCGTCGAGCGGCAAATTGACGTCCTGCTCGCCGCCGACAAAGAAATGCGAAGAGTGAAGGGCGTCACGCTGGCCGAAGGCTCGATGTCGTTCCGGCGAATCGAGCAGTTTTACGCGTCCACGGAAGGCTCGGCAATTCATCAGCTCAAGATGCTTTCCGGGGCAGGCATCGTCGCGACGACTTTTGCGGGCAGCGAAATTCAGAAGCGCTCGTATCCGAATAGTTTCGGCGGCCAGCACATGCAGCAGGGATACGAGCTGGTTGAATCGCTCGATCTCGTTGGCAACGCGCAACGCATCGCGGAAGAATCCGTGGCGCTGCATTCCGCGCCGCAATGTCCCGAAGGCACGTCCACTATTATTTTGGAAAGCGCGCAGCTTGGATTGCAGATTCACGAGTCCGTCGGGCATCCGATCGAACTCGACCGCGTGCTCGGGATGGAAGCGAATTTTGCGGGGTTGAGTTTTCTGACGCTCGATAAGCTGCGCACGCTCCGCTACGGATCGGATATCGTCAACGTGGTCGCGGATGCGCGGCTGGAACACGGGCCCGGACTCGGCACGTTTGGCTACGACGACGAAGGCGTTCCCGCGCAGTGCACTCCGATTATCACCAATGGATTGTTCACCGGATATTTGAGCAATCGCGAAACGGCCGCCGCTATCGGCGAAAAGCGCTCCGGCGGGACGATGCGGACCGAAAGCTGGGCCAATCTGCCAATCATACGCATGACGAATATCAGCCTGCTTCCCGGCTCTTGGAAATACGACGATCTCATCGCGGATACGGATGATGCCATCCTCATGTCCACGAATCGCTCCTGGTCCATTGACGATCATCGCTACCAATTTCAGTTTTCGACTGAGATTGGCTGGGAAATCAGGAACGGAAAAATCGGCCGCATGCTCAAGAATCCCAGCTATAGCGGCATCACGACGGAATTCTGGGGAAGCTGCGACGCCATTTGCTCGCGCGAGCACTGGACGCTTTGGGGCACGCCGAATTGCGGCAAAGGCCAGCCTATGCAGACGATGGGTACGGGCCACGGCGCGTCGCCATCGCGCTTCCGCAATGTGAAAATCGGCGTGGCATTCGCGAAATAAATGTCGCCTGCAAAGAAAAAATCGCCGCCGAAGCAAAAGCGCGCGCTCCTGCGCCGCCGAGAAATCGCGGCCGACCATCGCTTGGGCCCGGGTGCGCTGCACGAACTCGCCGAACGCATCATCAAATTCAGCGACGCCGATGAAACGGAAGTGGACATCGGCGCCGTCACCGACGCTCTCACGCGATTCGCAAACAACACCATCCACCAGAATGTCGCCGAGCAGAATCTGACCGTTTCCGTGCGCACGGTGGTTGACGGGCGGACGGCGCGCGCCACGACGAACAAGACTGACGATGAATCGCTTCGGCGTGTGGTTGCCGCCGCGGCGGACCTCGCCCGTTTTCAGCCGAAGAATCCCGATTTCCTGCCGATGCTCAAGCAGCAGAAAACTCAAAAGGTCGCGCGTTTTTTCCCGTCGACGGCGACGGCAACGCCCGCGGAGAGAGCACGCGCTGTCGCGCGCGTATGCAAGGCGACGGCAAGCGCAAAGCAAACCGCGGCGGGAATTTTTTCCACCGGGATGGTGGAGACGGCGTTCGCGAACTCGCGCGGATACTTTGCGCATTACGAANNGCGCGGAATTCTCCGTCACGATCATGGAGAAAGATTCCTCGGGCTGGGCGAAAGCGAACTCGCCGAACATCGCGGACATCGAGCCCGACGCGCTCGGCGCCTCGGCTAGCCGCAAAGCGACTGCATCGCGCGGGCCGAGGGAGATTCCGGCCGGGCGATACACCGTAATTCTCGAGCCAGCGGCTGTGCTCGATCTCGTCGGATTTCTTTTTTACGATTTCGNNGTTCGACGGCGAAGGCGTGCCGCGTCAAAAAGTATTGCTCGTAGATCGCGGGGTGCCGCGGAATTTGGTTTACTCGCGCGCGACGGCCAAAAAAATGAAGATGAAGCCGACGGGCCACGGCTTTTCGCTGCCGAATGAATACGGCGAAGCGCCGATGAATTTGGTTTTCACGGGCGGCAAAGCGAGCGTGGATGAGATGGTGCGTTCGACCGAGCGCGGCATCCTCGTCACGCGGCTGTGGTACATCCGCGAAGTAGATCCTTACGAGAAGATTCTCACCGGGATGACGCGCGACGGCACTTTTCTGGTCGAAAACGGCAAGATTTCCGGGGGCATTCGCAATTTCCGCTTCAATCAGAGCATGATTGAAATGCTCTCGAACGTGGAAATGCTGGGAGAAGCGGTACGCGCCGCGGGCGAAGAATCATTCGAGATGGTCGTGCCGGCGATGAAGGTGCGCGAGTTCCACTTCAGCGAAGTAACAAAGTTCTAGAAGCCGGACGGTAGCTCCGCGAGTGACGCGATGCGATTCAGCTCTTGCGCCTGCGGCTACGGGAGAGGGAGCGACGATGGCAACTAGCAGCGAGTCGAGCCGCGAACTTCTGCGACATACCGTCGCGACGGTCGCTTATCGCGGCGGCAAAGCGCTTCGCGGAGCGCCGGCAGAATTCTCCGCGTTCCAAGTTGCCGACGGTTCGCGCACACCTGGTCAAATTCTTTCTCACATTTGCGATCTATTCGATTGGGCGCTGAGCGTCGCGCAGGGCAAGGAAACGTGGAAGGGCACGCAGCCGCGCGAATGGAATGAGGACGTTTCTCGGTTTTTCGCGAGCCTTGCGGCATTCGACGAGTATCTCGCCTCCAGCGCGCCACTCGCCGTCCCTCCTGAAACATTATTTCAGGCTCCCATCGCCGACGCGCTGACGCATATCGGCCAGATTTCGATGTTGCGCCGTATTGCTGGCTCTCCTGTTCGCGCCGAGAACTTTTCGAAAGCCGATGTCGCCGTTGGGCGCGTTGGGCCGGACCAAACTCCCCCGAATCACGAATTCGACTAGTCGTTCTCGATTTTCCTGAATTTGAGATCGTGCAGAACTGCGCTTACGGGTTGAACTGAAGGCTGGAGATCGCGCGGCGGATCACGTTTTCCTGAATTTGAACGAGATCGGAAGTCGCGACAGTCATTCCGAGGATCGTGTAAGTCTGCTTCCCACGTTCGAGAAGAACGACGACGCCCGACCATTCATGCGTATCAATGCTTCCGCGAAACTTGCGTTCGATCGCGCTTATACCCGAAATCGTCAAGTGATCGTCGCTGAGCGGGCGGTAGTTGTCGAACATTTCCCTGAGTTTCACATCCGATGATTTGAGATCCGCGTCGAGCGAACCCGGCGACGGGCTCGTGCCGATCAGCAAATAGGTGTTTTCGTCTTCGGTGCCGAGCGCCGCAATGGTGCCCGGAAGAGTCTTGCGCGCCCCTTCTACAATTTCCCATGTCGGCGGTTTGTACATCCGGAAGCCGTAAGTGAGATTCGAATAGGAATTGCCGGAGGCCTCTTCGCGTATCGGTTCGTCCACCGGCTTTGGCGGCGCGGGAGGCTTTGGCGCAACTACCGTGGGCATCGCGGCGGCGGGCGCCGGATTCGCGGTCGCTGTCTCGCTCGCCGCCGCGTTAGGGTTCGGGGCAGGCGGCGGGGCCGTCTTCGGCGCGTTTGAGTTCGTCGCTGCCGGTTCAGAGTGGACAGGCTTGTCCACGGGCTTCGGAGAAATTGCGGCAGCATTCGCAGGTTGTTCTCGCGGCGATGACATCGCAGACTTCGGTACCGGTTGAGTCGGGGCCGGAGCGGGAGTCGAGGCAGCAGGTTTCTCCGCGGGCGGTGTCGTAACGGACGATACAGGTTTCTTTTCCGATGTAGGCTTTTTTTCGTCGCCGGAATTGCCTTCGGCCACGTCAATCGAAACCACGGCATCCCGGCGGACAACAGCAAACCCGTAGCTAGTTTTTACCCTGAACGAATTCTGGTCGAACCCTACGATGATGCCGGAGACGGTGCTCCCATCTTTCAAGTGCAGCGTGTCTGCACGCAATGCTACAGCGAGCACAAGAAGAGCAGACAAAGTGATGAGCAAACGCTTCATGATTTTTTAGTATGGCAAACGAGGCGGAACGCGGCAAGAAATGCACAGTGAACCGTATCGTGTTCGGCATCGCTGCTTGTATCTGAACGCTAAGCCGCAACGCTGCGAGGAATCCAGGATCGAGAGCGATTAAGGGAGGGGTAACCGACTAGGAGAAGAACGACAGGCTGAACCAGAGCGCTACGGTTAGTACGCTAGAAAGTATGATGAGCGTGCGAAGGCGCTTTTTGCGAGTGGCCGCGATCACAATTCCCATCGCGCAGAGTGCGAATCCCGCCTCGAACCAGAACCACGCGCCGACACCGCTTCCATTGAGGCCGAGGGAATCCTGATACCACATCGAGGCGAAAGAAGCGCTGGCGGTGAGAGGAGTGGCAACGAACGCGGCAAGCGCGAGACCGCTCACCCATTCGGGCATGACCCGCTGGCGCCGCGTCTCGCGCCAATCGAACCACGTCTGGCCGACAATTAAAGCAACGACCAATAGGACTAACAGTGCCACGCGCCCTCCTGTTGGGGCCGCAGAACCGCGCCGGTAACGAACCGGACTGACCCTGCTTCGCGCACCGTATCGGCGGCTGGGTGGCCGCTCCTGAACCGATTGCAAGGTCTCTACGCAATTAGGGAAGGGCAATCAGGCAGCCAAAACGCGGGACGCCGGAGCGCGCGAAGCATCTCTTGTATCATGCTGATAGTAAATGTCTTAAGAGGAGGAGATGTAAGCCATTGCGCGTTCTGCCGACGGCTATGACGGGAGGTTGCCAATATTCGAGGAACCCGGGTATCGCAAAAGCGAAATATTTTGCGGAGGGCCTTCGTGTACACCCAAACCTCCCCGAACGAGCGCAGATGCAGCCTAAGGACGAGAAGGCCATCAAGCGCGCAATTTCTGGGGCGTTGCTCGGGAAGCACCGGCGTGGCGCGCGAGGTGAATGCACACCCTCGACTCTGCTAGGATAGCCGCGCCATGCGGCAACCTTGGATCGTCGCGCACCGCGGAGCTTCCGGTTACGCGCCCGAAAATACGCTGGCGGCATTTCGCGTTGCTGTAGAGATGGGGGCGACCTTCATAGAGACCGATCTGCACATGACGCGCGACGCGCAGTTCGTGGCGATACACGATTCAAGTCTCCAGCGCACGACGAACGGCACCGGCGCTGTCCGCGACATGACGCTAGCCGAATTGAAAGTTCTCGATGCGGGACGCTGGTTCGATCACAGTTTCATCGGCGAGCGCATTCCGACGCTCGAAGAAATCCTCGCGTTCGGACGCCAGCACGACGTCGTGTTCTACCTTGAACTCAAATATGAAGCCGCCTGGGGCATGCACCACGCGCTGGCAGCGGCATTGCGCGGCTCAGGGGATGTGGCGCGTTCCATCGTGCTCTCGTTCGATCCCGGGACGCTCGACAGCCTTCTAAAGCACGATCCGACGGTGATGACAGGTCTGCTCGTTGAAGAGGTGCGGCCGGACACGGTGAGAACGGCAGTCGGCGTCGGCGCGCGACAGCTCTGTCCGCGAAGCGATCTGATCTCGCAGGATCTCGTGAATGAGGCGCATCTCGCCGACCTGCAGATCGCGACGTGGACGCTCAACCAGGCCGATCAGATTCGGCGGGTCATCGCCGCTGGCGTGGACGGAATCATGACGGACTTTCCCGATCGGCTGCGCACCGTGATGCAGCATCTCGAACCCGAAGACTAGCGACTCGCGCGGAAATCACTCCTCTGCAAATTCAGTGTAAAGCGCAGCGAATTTCGCGAGATTCAACTGCTCCGCGCGCACATCCGTGGTCAAGCCGCATGATTTGAGCGCCGCAGCAATCCGCTCACCGCTGAAGAACTCGCGCAAATTATTTCGCAGCGTCTTTCGCTTTTGAGCGAAGCAGCGCTGCAGAAATCCCAGGAAACGCGATTCGTCGCGAACATCGAGTGTGGCGCGCTCGCCTGGCAGAGTCATCTGGACGAGCGCGGAAGTCACACGCGGCGGCGGCGCGAACGCTCCGGGTGGGATTTTGAAGACGATTTCGGGTTTCGCGAAGAACTGGCAGAGCGTGGAGAGATATCCGTAGTCGCGACGGCCGGGCGGCGCCACGATTCGCACGGCTACTTCGAGCTGGATCACAATGTGAATGGAGGCGATGTTTGCAGTTGAATCGAAAAGACGCCGAAGAATCGGCGACGTAATGTAATAGGGCAGATTTCCGTAGACCTGAAATCGTTCTTGGGTCAATTTTTGAAAATCGACGGCTAAGACATCAGCTTCGAAGATTTCTACGTCGCCCCACGGGGCTGCTTTCTCGCGCAGTTGCTCGGCAAGTCTCGGGTCCGTCTCAATCGCGTAAACGCGCGCACCTGATTCGGCGAGCAACTCGGTCATCTCGCCGTGCCCCGCGCCAATTTCGATCCAGACGTCGTTTTCCGCGACGCCCAGCGTCTCGAGGATTTTTTTTCGCCATGTGCGGTCGGCGAGGAAGTGTTGTCCGAGTTTTTGTCGCGCCATCGCGCCGCCGAGTTTAGCAGGTTCGCCGAAGCCGCGAGGCCCGGCGTTCGCCTGAAGCCCGGGTTGACCACCGTTGATTCTCTTGACGAATGTGGCGTGATTCAGTACCGTTTTTCGTCCTCGGGAGTATGAATGAAGGTTCTTTTCGTCGCGTCAGAAGGCTTGCCGTATTCGAAAACGGGTGGGCTTGCAGATGTTGTTGGGGCGCTCCCACAGGCGCTGGTGGAAGCGGGGCACACTGTCTCCGTACTTCTGCCGCGCTATCGTAACAATAAGACCCTTCCGCCGATCATTCCCAGCCTTACAATTCCTGTCGGTGACGAACTCCGCTACCCGGCGATTGCCGAGGGCGCGGCTGTCGGCACCGTGCGTTATTTCTTCGTGGACGATCCCGCGTATTTCGATCGCGACCAACTTTACGGCATCAAAGGAAGCGACTTTCCCGATAACGCGGAACGGTTCGCCGAATTCAGCCGTGCGGCAGTTGAATTCGCAAAGCAGGTATGGATGCCGGACGTGATTCATTGCCATGATTGGCAGACATCGCTCGTTCCAGTCTTTCTTCACTCGGTCTACTCCCAGGATCCCGCACTCCGCAGACTCCCGGTGGTTCTGACGATTCACAATATCGGTTATCCCGGGATTTTCTCGCGCAGCGTGCTCGAACGCACAGGCCTTCCGGCAAATCTTTTCAGTCAGGAGGCGCTCGAGTATTATGGCAAAGTGAATTTCCTGAAGGGCGGAATTATTTTCTCGGACGCAATCACCACTGTCAGCCCCAAGTACGCGCAGGAAATTCAGACACCGGAGTACGGCTTCGGCCTCGACGGCGTGATCCGCCAGCGCGGGGATCGCCTCACGGGAATTCTGAACGGCGTGGACTATAAAGTTTGGAGTCCGGAAACCGATAAACTGATTGTGCAGAATTATGCGGTACACAATCTCGAACTCAAGCGCGTGTGCAAAAAAGACCTTCTCGAGGTGTACAAACTTCCGGCAGCGAATATAGACCGGCCGCTGATAGGGATTGTCTCGAGGTTTGACGAACAGAAAGGATTCGACCTGATCGCTGAAATTGCGGGCCAGTTGCTTCAGGAAAGTATCTCGCTCGTAGTCCTCGGCACAGGCAAGCCGGAGTATGAGAAACTATTCCAAACGCTGGCAGCGAGGTTTCCGGCGAAAGCGGCCGCGAAAATCGCGTACGATAATATGATTGCGCACAAGATCGAGGCGGGCGCGGATATGTTTCTAATGCCGTCGCGGTACGAGCCGTGCGGGCTGAACCAAATTTATAGCCTGCGTTACGGCACCGTGCCCATAGTCCGCGCGACGGGGGGTCTCGACGATACGATCGTCCAGTTCAACCCGGCGACCGGAACAGGCACCGGATTTAAGTTCGAGCCGTACAAGAGCACAGCCCTATTGGCTTGTGTGCGTGAGGCGCTTAAGGTGTTTCAGGATCAGAAGTCCTGGCGGAAACTCCAGGTCAACGGCATGTCCAAGGATTTCTCCTGGAAGG
>PMAA01000216.1:20238-20471 GCA_003152355.1 Acidobacteriota bacterium
AAAATGGCGGATAATGTTCAGGCAGTGAGTGACGCAAATTTTCAGGCTGAAGTGATTGACGCCAGCAACACCCAACCGGTGATGGTGGACTTCTGGGCGGATTGGTGCCGCCCATGCCACATGCTTTCACCCACGGTGGAAGAAATTGCCCGCGAAAACGCCGGAAAATTGAAAGTCGTCAAGATGAACGTTGACGAGAATCTGAACTCCCCGGGCAAATTCAACATTCGCGG
>PMAA01000051.1 GCA_003152355.1 Acidobacteriota bacterium
CTCGATCTTCTGCTCGATTTAATCCGCAAACAGGAAATTGATATTCACAATATTCCGATCGCGAAGATCACGCAGCAATATCTAGATTATCTGAATCAGCTCGAACAACTCGATATCAACGTCTCGTCTGATTTTCTGTACATGGCCGCGACACTGATTTACGTCAAGTCGAAAATGTTGTTGCCCACCGATCCGCTCGCTGGGCCTGAAGAGCAGATGGACCCGCGCGACGAACTGGTTCACCGCCTTCTCGAGCATGAGAAATACAAGAACGCGGCGCAGCTTCTCTACCAGAAGCAGCAAGTGGAAGCGAACGTCTGGTCGAATCCGGATTTATCGCTCTACAAGGGTGAAGAAGTCGAAGGCGAAATCATCGTTTCGCTTGTGGATCTCGTCAAAGTGTTTCAGCAAGTGCTCGAGCGCCGGAAGGAAATTCCGAAGATCGAGCTGCAACACGAGACCGTGACCATCGCACAAATGATGTCTGAGCTGCGGAAGAAATTAACTGCCGGCGACGAGCCCGTATCGCTGACGGCCTTCTTCGAGGCGTGCGCTTCGCGGCGCGCCATGATCGTGGCGTTTCTGGCTGTGCTTGAAATGGTCAGGTTGCAGGCCGTGGTGCTGGTGCAAACAGAGCTGTTTTCGGATATCGGATTGGTTAAGCACAAAATGTTCGACGTCGTGTTTTCCGGCGAAGAAGCCATCGCAAAAATCGAAGAACAATATCTATGAGCCCACAAGATTTGACGTCGGCCCTCGAGGCCATCATTTATGCGGCGGATGAGCCGGTAACTCTTGACCAGATGGCCAAATCGGTCGAAGCAGAAAAGCCGGAGGTACGCGGGGCGCTCGATGCGCTTGTCGCTTTGAGTCAAGCGCCCGATCGCGGGGTAGAAATCCGCAAGGTCGCGGGCGGCTGGAAAATGTATACGAAGCCGCAACACCACGACGTCGTTCGCAAATTCATCAAGAGCTTGCGGCCGCCGGTGCGGCTGACGATGCCCGCCCTCGAAACTCTGGCGGTGATCGCGTACAAGCAGCCCGTCACTGGGCCCGAAATAAACGAAATTCGAGGCGTGAATTGCGGCGGTGTTCTCAAGACGCTTCTCGAGAAGCGCCTGATCACGACGGCGGGACGCAAGCCCGTGATCGGCCGGCCCATTCTCTATCGCACTTCGAAAGATTTCCTGATGCGATTCGGACTTTCGGATCTTGAGGAATTGCCAAGCCTGAAGGAATTTGAGCAACTCGCACAGGCGGCTCTTGGCAACGACGATGGCATCGCCCCGATTGAGCCAGAGGACAGAGCAAGAGAGGCTCAGTCCGGCTCAGAAGGCCAACCAACGCCCGAGAAGACAGCCGAAACGCCGAAAGTGGCCGCTGCAGCCGCTGGCGCGACTACATCGTCGGCGACACCCGTCGCGGAAACATTGGGCCCGGAAACATCGTCGACAACGGACTCATCGCTTCCGGAATCGAGCACAGAATCCGGCACGCCAGAAACGGAGAGCGCCGAAGAAATGATTTCTGGCGCAGACGGCGACTAGAAAGTCCGGCAGACTCCTCCTAATGGAAGAACGACTCCAGAAAATTATCGCGCGAGCAGGCGTGGCATCGCGGCGCCGCGCAGAACAGCTCATCGTGTCGGGCCAGGTGACGGTCAACGGCAAAATGGTGACGGAGCTAGGCTCGCGTGTCGACGCCTCAAAAGATCACATCAAGGTTGGCGGAAAGCTGCTTCACGGCCCCGAAGAGCACCTCTACCTCGCGCTGTATAAACCAGCCGACGTCGTCGCAACGATGAGCGATCCCGAAGGCCGCCGTTCGATCTCCGATTTTTTGCAGGGGGCGCAGGCGCGCGTTTATCCCGTGGGAAGGCTCGAATATCACGCTTCGGGGCTGCTCTTTCTCACGAATGACGGCGAGTTAGCGAATAAGCTTCTGCGTTCGCACGGATTACGACAGACGTATCTCGTGAAGCTGAAGGGCAATCTTACAGACGCGGAGATGAAGCAGATCGAAGCCGAAACGCGCGTGCGCGTCGAGCGGCTGAAACGCGCCGAAAACGCGTGGTATGAAGTGACGCTGACGGAGGCGCGGCGGGATCCGCTGCGTGAGAAGCTTCAGCTTCTTGGACATCCGGTCGAGAAAATGAAGCGCATTAAATTGGCAAGCATCGAAATCGGCGATCTCGCGCCGGGTCGCTTTCGGAAACTTACCCCCGAAGAAGTAGCCGGCCTCGAAAAGCTAATCGCGAAGCAGGCGGTTCGTTCGCGCGGCACACCGAAGCCGGCACTGCGTCCGAGCGGCCTTGCAACGCCGGTATCGCGCTACCGCGATGTCAAAAAACGAGTTTCGCGACTGCGCGACCAAAAAAAGGTAGATTCGCAGCCGCGCAACGACCGAAAGCCCAAGGATGACCGCAATTGAGCGACACTTCGTTCGCAAGCGGGAGCTCGGAAAATGGCGCGACAGAAAAGCAGGACGGCGGTTCGGACGATCCCATCACTGAAATTCTAAAGACGAGCCAGACGATCGCCGTTGTCGGTCTCTCGTCGAGAAAATTCCGTCCGAGCTACGGCGTCTCGCAGTACATGCAGGCCGCGGGCTACCGCATAGTTCCAGTGAATCCCCGCGAGACTCGGGTTCTTGGTGAAAAAGCCTACGCACGGCTCGAAGACATTCCGGAAAAAGTGGACATTGTGGATATCTTCCGGCGTTGCGAGCACGTGCCTGCAATAGTTGAGAGCGCGATCAAAATTGGCGCGCGCGTCATCTGGATGCAGGAAGGCGTGATCCACCACGAAGCAGCCGCGCGCGCGCAGTGTGCCGGATTACTCGTAGTTCAGGATTCATGCATTCTGAAAGAACACGCCAAGCGATTTCGTAGGAAGGACGTCTAGCCGCCGGCGCGGCGACGTGTTTACGGAGCAAACGTCGAGGCGGGATATATCTTAACAATCCGCTTGCCAACCTCCATCAGGCCAATCCAGTGCCCGTCGGGCGAGATGTGAAAATCGCGAAACACCAGGTCATGCATCGCCGGCGTGAAATCGCCGCCTGGGATGCTGATCCAAACCATATTGCCCGAGCGGGTTTCGGGTCCGCGCTTTAATAGAATGTACCGCTCGTCCGGCGACCATTCGAACCTGCCGTAGCCCACGCGCAACGACAGCGGTTTCGAATTCGGAGTGATGGCGCGGATCTCCAGGTAGTCGCCGTCACGGAAATAGCCGACCCGTCTGCCCGACGGCGATACCGTTAACTGGCCCTGAAAGCCATCAATGGGCGCGATCTTGTTACCAATTTCGTGGGCGAGGTCGAGCCAGAGAAGATCAGCCGGGCCGTCCGTGCCCTTGTCGCGCTGGATCGCAAACGCCGTGCTATGCGCCGCGTCCCAGACAACCGCCGCGAATAAGTGGCCCGCGAAGAGCGTCTTCACTTTTCCGGTTGCCGGCTCGATTGTATGAATTTCGAAGAGTAATTTTGGCTTCACTGCTTCGAAAAGAAACGCGACGGTCGTGCCATCGGCGAGCCATGCGCCTTGCGATGCGCCGATAAATGGACTGAATTTGGGTTTTTCGTTCGCGTCCTCGTCTTCATCTTGATCCTGATCTTTTTTGTCCTGATTCTTGCTCTGCGGCTTGGGTTGGCTTGGCGCCGGTTCCATGCCTTTTATCGGGATTTCGTGGCCGTCGCTGTCCATCAATTCGATGGTCTCTCCCGAAAAGATGTCGCCTTTCTTGGCGCTGTTAATTTGTTCAGTGGTTTTTTCAATCGTTAAGCGGCGGCTGTCGGGCGACCATGAAATGTCATGTATGGAGTAGCTGTGAAAAGTTGTGGTTTTAACGAGTTTGTCGCCCTCAATGATCTTCTTCCGCTTGTTGCCGGCATCGTTGGAAATCCACAAGTCGTCACCCTCCACCGTGAATTTCTTCCAGTTGTAAATGCGCCGGACGGCGTAAGCAACGTGATTATCAGGGGAGAAAGCGAATACAGGGCAGTCTTCATCAATGACGAGCTTCGGCTTCTCGGTATCCGCCGGAGCGGAAGGGAAGGCGGCGACTGAAATGGCAATCACCGCCGCGGCAATGGTCGCGGGCGCGAGGAACTTGAGCAGAAGGGAGCCCGAAGGCGGGGTCATCTTACGCGTCACTTTTTCTCGTGGTCAGATTTCTCGTTGTCTGATTTCTCGGAGTTAGATGCGTTCTCGGCGGTTGCGGCTGGCTTCTTTTGAATCTTTCGTAGCTGCGCGAGACGTTCCTGGACGCGGGCCTCAAATCCTTCGTGCGTGGGATGGTAGTAGGTGCGGCCCGCCAGGCTGTCCGGCAGGCACTGCATATCTGTCACTTTTTCCTCGAATTTATGCGCGTACTGGTATCCTTCGCCGTAACCGATATGGCGCATCAATCCCGTCACCGCGTTGCGCAGATGGAGCGGCACCGGCTCCGCCACCGTGCGCTCGAGATCCTGTTGCACCGCGCCGTAAGCCGTGTAGAGCGCGTTTGATTTCGGCGCGAGCGCGAGGTAGACGGCAGCTTGACCGAGCGCCAGATATCCCTCCGGCGGCCCGATGAACTCGAACGCTTCTTTTGCGGCAAGCGTCATTCGAAGCGCGTTCGGGTCGGCAAGGCCGATATCCTCGCTCGCCATGCGAACCATTCGCCGCGCGAGATAAAGCGGATCTTCGCCCGATTCAATCATGCGCGCCAGCCAGTAGAGCGNNCGAGCAGCGCCGTCGTCAGCGCGAGACGGCCCTCGGAATCTGGCGATGCGCCGCGCACCAGAGCTTCGAGAGTGTTATAGGCAGCGCGGGCATCCCCGTTCGCGACGATCGCAATATGTTCGAGAATCTCCGGGCCGGCGGCGACATTCTCCTTGCCTAGCCCGCGTTCGGAATCGGAGATCGCACGCTGGAGCAAGCCAGCGATCTGTTCAGTGGTGAGAGCGTGAAGAATGTAGACCTTCATGCGCGAAAGAAGCGGCGAGATCACTTCGAAAGACGGATTCTCCGTCGTCGCGCCGATCAGCGTGATGCTGCCGGATTCGAC
>PMAA01000261.1 GCA_003152355.1 Acidobacteriota bacterium
TACACCCAGCGGCGGCACAGCAGCGACCGGAACGACCACGGCTACTATCGTGAGCGTGTCCGTAACAGCTGCTGGCTCGTATAGCTCGATCCCGACTGTGTCGGCGGGCGGCGGCTCATCTTTGAGCGTTAGCACAGTCGATGTGGTTGGCGTAACGATAACGGCGGCCGGATCCGGATACACGGCGGTCCCGACTCTGACCTTCAGCGCTGGCACCTCAACTGCAACCGGTACCGCGACGCTCAAGGTGGTCAGTGTGGCCGTTAACACCCCCGGCACGGGATACACAGGCGTACCGACCGTCACTTTTACAGGCGGCGGCGGGACGACGCAGGCAACCGGGACTGCTGCTCTTGAAGTAGTCAGTATTACGGTTACATCTGGCGGCGATTACACAGTGGTGCCGACGACGGTTACGTTTAGCACGAGCCACGGCGCTGCCGCGTCAGTTTCGGCTGTTGGGGTAGTCGGCATGGCGGTGACAACCGCCGGAACGGGATACACTGCAGGTCCGGTGTCAGTAGTCTTCACGGGCGGCGGAGGTTCCGGCGGGGCAGTTGTTACAGTGCCCCTCACGGTCGTCAGCGGAACGATTACCGCAGCTGGATCCTACACGGCGCTGCCGACGCTAGGGGTTTCTGGCGGCGGCGGCAGCGGTGCAACAGTTTCAGGCTCCTATACAGTTGTCAGCGTTGCCGTGACGGCGGGCGGCACTTATTCAACGTTCCCGGGCGCCACGACTTCTGGCGGCGGCGGGTCTACGCAGGCAACTCTAGCTGTGACAGGTGGAGTGAACGGCGTTACAGTGTCGACGGCGGGGACTGGCTATACCTCGGGCCCAATTACGGTTGGTTTCGCGGCAACGGGTACGGTAACCGCCGCGACGGCCACGGCCGATCTCAAGATCGTTAGCGCGGCGGTGACCGCAGCAGGCAACTACACGTCGATTCCAACAGCGTCGGTGCCAGGCGGTGCGACGTTGACGGCCACAGCCGGCATACTCGCGGCTTCCGTGTCGTCGGGCGGAACTGGGTACACATCCGACCCCTCGGTTACGTTCACGGGTGGTAGCGGCACCGGCGGGATCGGTAGCACGACAATCACGGTAACCGGTGTTGCCCTGACGTACGGCGGAGGGGGATACAGCGCTGCGCCCACGGTGACCATCTCCTGCGGCGGGTGCGGTGCGGCCGCCACGGCGACTATCAATCCAGGCTCAGTAATGACGGCGGGAACGGTGCCAAACTGCGGCACGAACTGCACGGTAAGCACTTCGACGATCGCGGTGGCTTCGCCGCTCGACGAAATGTTTACCACCGGCGGAGTTGACAGGATTTACTTCGGGTACGGCAACACGACAGTAGCATCGGCGGTCGCAGGCCAGACCGTCACGAACGGCACGATCTCGGCTCCATCTCCCGCGTCTTACACGGTGCCGGATGGAATCGGCGGATCGAGCGCGATCGTATTGGACGCGGTCACGACAATTGCGCAGGCGAACAGCATGTACTTTGTCGAGCAGGCAGAGTCAGCGCCCGCGCTGGCTATTGCGAGCGCGTCGGCGCCCGGAACACTCTTCAGCGCCAACACCGTTACCGTGACGATGCAGGCCCCCGAAAACTTCGCGACCAATGATTCTGTTACTATAGCTGGGATGACATGTTCGTCGGGCACCTGCCCCAGTGGCCCGTATACGATCACAGTGACAAGTTCAACGACGTTTACATTTTCAACTTGCGCTATATTGTGCGGAAAGATAACAGCGAACAACGACACCGGGACGGCTACCGACCCGTCAAAGGCTGCATTTAACGCTGTAAAACTAACGCAGACTGGGTTAGACTAATTCTCGACGGGTGATCGATGAAGAACAATGAAGAAGCACCACGCGGGAACGAAACGGGGACGGGCCTACGGGAGAAGAAGCCTTACCGGAAGCCCTCGTTCCGCCACGAGCGAGTGTTCGAAACGCGAGCTCTAATCTGCGGAAAACTGGTGGGCTCGGGCGGCAGCTGCGCCGGCAACCATAAGGCCTCCTGACTGACGGCGGTATCCGGTGGACATGGTAGCGGACACCCGCAACGCAGTGAAATGCGAGTTGGCGTTCGAGGTGGCGCAGTCGTTCGGAGCAATACAATTGGAAGTGACCGGGGGCAGCATGCTCCCGGCGGTATGGCCTGGTGACCGCCTGATCGTCCAGCGCCTAGACCCAGACAAAATCCAGCCAGGACAAATTATTCTGTATTCGCGCTNNCGCGTGGTGTCGCGGGATGGAGACCGGCTGGTGACTCGTGGCGATTCGCTTCCGCAAACTGATCCTCCAGTGCCGACCAATGAAATTGCGGGCGAGATTGTCTCGATTGTGCGGCGGGGCCGTCGCGTTTGCCCGGAGCTGACGCTCGGCCGGCGAATGGTATCGTGGCTACTGCGCCGGTCGGATTTCTCGGTGCGCGTCTTGCTTCACTTCNNGAGTTCGTCCACGTTCTTGTACATCGCTACGGTGGCTTCGTAAACGCCGCGGCGAAGCCCTTGTTCGAGTTCAACGTCGAAATCGTCCCGCCCGGAAAGATCACGGATGAAGAGGACGTAAGCCTGAGCTTCGCTGAAGGACGATGGGTGCTCGAACGGAGCGATTTTCACGCTGAATGGAGCGCGGCGTCGGGC
>PMAA01000242.1:0-1158 GCA_003152355.1 Acidobacteriota bacterium
CAATTACGTTTACGGCAAACAATGGAGTGGGCACAAACGCACTTCAGAGTTTTACGTTGACGGTCCAAGCTGCCAGTCAGACTCCACAATTCACAAGCGCAACTAGCTCGACATTCACCGTCGGCTCCTCGGGCACATTCGCTGTCACGGCAACGGGCTCTCCGACGCCAACGATCACGGAATCAGGTGCACTTCCGAGCGGCGTGACGTTCAACACTTCGACGGACACTTTGAACGGAACGCCTGCTGCTGGCACGGGCGGAACTTACGCTATCACTTTCACGGCGAAGAACAGCGTCGCCACAACCACGCAGAGTTTCACGCTGACCGTGGATCAGGCTCCGGCGATTACGAGTGCGATAAGTACGACATTCACTGTCGGCTCCTCCGGATTGTTTACCGTGTCGGCGACAGGATACCCGGCGCCGGCCATCAGCGAATCAGGAACATTGCCGAGCGGCGTGACCTTCAGCGCCGGTGTCCTTAGCGGTATTCCGGCCTCGGGCACAGCGGGAACGTATCCAATTACGTTTACGGCAAACAACGGAGTGGGCACAAACGTCGTTCAGAGTTTCACGCTCACCGTGGGAACCGCTAGCCAGGCTCCGATGTTTACGAGCGCTGCAAGCACGACATTCGTCGTCGGTTCGTCTGGAACATTTGCCGTAACAGCGACTGGGTCACCGGCGCCGACGATCACGGAGTCAGGAGCATTGCCAAGCGGCGTGACGTTCAACACTGCGACTTACACACTGAACGGAACGCCCGCTGCTGGCACGGGCGGAACTTACGCCATCACTTTCACGGCCAAGAACAGCGCCGGGACAATTACGCAGAATTTCACGCTGACCGTGGATCAGGCACCGGCAATCACGAGCGGCGCAAGCACAACTTTTACGGTCGGCACGGCGGGATCATTCAACGTAACAGCGTCGGGATTCCCGAAGCCGGGAATTACCGAGTCGGGATCGTTGCCGAGCGGTGTGACTTTCAACAACTCGACTGACGTCCTGAGTGGAACGCCCGCATCGGGCACGACGGGAACCTATCCAGTGATGTTCACCGCGAGCAACGGTGTGGGTTCGAACCCAACGCAGAGTTTCACGCTGACCGTTAACGCGGGGAGCAACGGCTCAACGCTGAAGATTTCGCCGCCAG
>PMAA01000242.1:1170-4946 GCA_003152355.1 Acidobacteriota bacterium
GGCATCGAGCTCTGCCCCAGAACGCTTAATGCCGGAAAGAGTTGCGTCGTTGTTGTGAGCTTTACCGCCGATTCGAACGTCACAAAGATTCATGCGGCGAATTTGCTCATCACCAATAACGCGGTGGGCAGTCCGCAAACGGTCCCGATGAGCGCATCGGTCATCAATCCGCAACCATATCTATCGACGAATTATTTGAATTTTGGGAACCAGAAGACGGGGACGACAAGCGCGGCGAAAAAAGTTACGCTGACGAATTTAGGAACGACGCCGCTGACGCTTTCCGGCATGTCGGTAACCGGCAACTTTGCGATCGCTTCCGGCGGATGCACGAGCTCTACAACACTCGCACCCGGCGGAAATTGCGCGATCAACGTGACATTCACGCCGACGACCCGCGGACAAAAGAGCGGCAGCGTGAAGATCACCGATAACACTCGAAACAGCCCGCAATACATTTCTTTATCAGGCAACGGAGACTAGCAATTCCCGATCCGGGCGGAAGCGCTGCGGCAATCTCCTGGTTCATCGGTCGCATCACGTAACGTACGCAACCCAAGCCTACTTTTTATTCTCCTCACGCAATTTCTTCGTCGCGGATTCGTCGATTGCAAAATGCTCCGGCAAGCGCACGAGTTGGCCGGCGGTCCCGAGATACCGAACAACAACGCCGTAATCACGCGCAGCAGAATCTAGCGAAACAAAACCTTTCGCGACGTCGTCAAGCACTCTGGCCGCATCGCGCTCGAACGGATTTCCGTAGCCACCGCCGCCAGGAAGGTTCAATTGAACTCGCGACTCCGGTCGAAGTGGTACCAGCGATTTCGGCTGCGGCCTCGTGCTTTCATCCACTATAAATTCCCCAAGCGCGCCTGCACTCCCACCATCGAGTCCAGCGCCGGCAAATTCAACGCGATCGATCATCGCGGAAACGCTCCATGGCGCATCGCCGCGGCTTCCCATCTCCGTGCGCTGTCCGAGGCCGCCGCGAAATTTGCCGGCGCCGCCGGAATCTTCGCGCAGTTCCCGGTGATGGACCACCAGTGGCGCGAGCGATTCAATCACCTCGACGGGAACGCCACCGACGCCACTTGGAAAACCAGTCGCGCTCAATCCGTCCTTCGTGGCTCGCGCACCCGCGCCGCCCAATTGAAACAGTGTGAACAGGAACGGATCCGGCGAGGCGTGGGACGCACCCCGCCAAATCGTTATCCATACTGGCTCCGCGCCACCTGCCATTAATTTGCCGGGCATCGCTTTTGCGAGCGCGCCGAAAATAACGCTTGGCAAGAGGTGGCCGATAAGATGACGCGACGCGACGGCCGCCGGCTCGNNCGTTGTGCGGCACGTCCGGACTGATCGCTGCCTTGATCGCGAACGACGCGTAGGCATGCGTGTAATTCAATACGACGTTTATTCCTCGCGCGCTTTGCAGAGAAGAATCTGCAAAATCAACGAAAATGTCTTCGTTTTCAACAGTTACTGCAACCTTGATGCGAATTGGCTCTTCGAATCCATCACTCCAAGATTCATTTTCGTACTGGCCGTTTGGAACGGCGCGAATCGCATCGCGCAATGCGCGCTCCGAACGCGAAATGATCTGATCCGCTAGTGGATCAATGGTGTACAACCCAAACTCATCCATGAAATTATGCAGGCTTCGGACGCCGACGGCATTGGACGACACTTGCGCGTAAAGATCGCCCACAGTTTCCTCCGGCGTTCGTACATTCGCGCGAATAATTTTCAAGAGCTCATCATTGGGCTCGCCGCAGTCAAAAAGCTTGGTGATGGGTATGCGCAGACCTTCTTCATAGACTTCGTGCGCTTCCGCGGAGAGGATCCGCCCGCCGAAATCCGGCGCGTGGCATGTGCTCGCAAAATACCCAACCACGTGTTCTGCGCGAAAAGCAGGCGTGAGAACGGTCAGGTCGTTAATCTGTCCTGCCGTCTGCCACGGATCGTTCGTGATGAGCACATCGCCAGGCTTAAGCGCGCTCTCCGGATACGCGTTGAGAAAATGTTTCACGCCTGTCGCCATGGCATTGATGTGTCCCGGCGTGCCGGTGAGAGATTGGGCGATCATGAATCCGCGAGTGTCGAACGCGCCGCACGCGAGATCCTGGGATTCGCGCACGATCGTGCTGAATGCCGTGCGCATGAGCGTAGCCTGCTGCTCGTTGCAAACCGAGATGATCCGGTTCCAGAGGATCTCGAGCGTAATGGCATCCAGTTTCGCGCTCATCGCGGTTCCACGATCAAGTTCCAGTGTTCATCGACGCGACCGCGCGAAACTGGTCCCATAATCACGGTCGATTCGCGCTCTTCGATCACGGCCGGCCCGTCGATTGACACGCCGCGCGCGAGGCCGTAACGATCGAACACAGGAGTTTCAACGAATCCGTCGAACTCCGGGAAATACGCTCGCCGCGCGCATTTGGGTGGGTGGACTTCGGCATCTGTCTGAGAACAGATATCGAGATGGACCTTCGGCTTCGGCCCGCTACATAACACGCGCCAATTGATGATCTCAATCGCGACAGGAGGGCCCAATCGTCCGAAAAGACGGCGATAAGTTCCTTCAAATGAAGCTGAAATCTTCGAAGGACAATTATCTCCCAATTTTTCATCAGGCAGGCGCACCGGAATTTCGTATCCCTGCCCGATGTATCGCATATCCGCTTCGCGTCGAAAGCGCACGTCATGCGACGGCACGCCCGAGGCTTCGAGCAACGCGCGGCCCTCGGCCTCCATTTTGTCGAGCAGCCCATTCGCGCGTTGCCAATCGAGGCCCGCGAGCGGCGCGCGCCACGAACGCGTGAAATCGAAGGCCAGCGGCGCAACGAGAAAACCGATTGTGCTCATCACTCCAGCACCCAGAGGCGCGATAAATGCCGGCGATCCCAATGCCTGTGAAATTCGAAATCCGTGCACTGGGCCGGCGCCGCCAAATGCAAAGAGCGGATACCGGCGGGGATCCTTGCCGCGCTCGAGAATATGAACGCGCGCTGCATTCGCCATGTTTTCGTTCACGACTCGATGAATTCCCCACGCCGCTTTCTCGAGCGGAATGTCGAGCTTTGTAGCGATGCGGTCGTGAATTACGCGCCGCGAAGCGTCGAGATCGAGCTTCATCTGCCCGCCGAGGAAAAAATTTGGATCGAGATAACCCAGGACAAGATCCGCGTCCGTGACAGTCGGTTCGCTCCCGCCGCGGCCATAGCAAGCAGGCCCGGGATCGGCACCCGCCGAATCGGGTCCAACTTTAAGCAAACCAAGCGAATCCACGCGCGCGATTGAGCCGCCGCCGGCGCCGATCTCGACCATTTCGATCGCGGAGATTCTCGCCGCCAAACCGGAGCCTTTCTTGAATCGGCACATGCGATCGAATTCGAAATCGTGCGCGATGGGCGGCTCGCCATTGTCGATCACGCAAAACTTTGCGGTGGTGCCCCCCATATCGAAGGAGACGAGATCGGGATGCCCGCAAGCGGCGCCATCGTTTGCCGCGGCAAGCGCGCCCGCAGCCGGTCCGGACTCCAGCAAGCGAATCGGAAACTTCGCGGCGGTATTAGGAGTTGCCAAGCCGCCGTTCGAAAGCATCAGCAGAAATGTGCCGCAAAAGCTTAGCCGCTGAAGCCGCGCTTGCAGGTCGCTCAGATACCGCTCAACTCGCGCCTGAACGTAGACATTCGCAATCGTCGTGCTGCCGCGCTCGAATTCGCGAATTTCAGGAGAAACCTCGGAAGAAATGGAGACGCGCAGCCCTGGCGCAA
>PMAA01000133.1 GCA_003152355.1 Acidobacteriota bacterium
GAGCCGAAAGCGAGCCTCGTTGATCGCTCCATTTTCCTGAAGTTCTCGGAAGAAGCGCCGTCAGAATTATTGTGCCTGCAGCGCCGAACCAAAAACCGATTTCCTTTTGGTTCGTTTGCGATTATCACTTCATGATTTTTCTTCGCGTCGACGAACTTCGAACGCCACGTGATCATCGCGGTGTGAGTCGCGCGGAGCAGTGCTATACTCGCGCCAACGAATTTTTCTTGAGGGGTGGATAATGAAATTAGTCACAACCCTCTTTGCTGGCCTGATCCTTCTTGCGGTATCTCCGTCATACCTCTGGGCGCAGGGCTCGCCGAACGAGCGCGAAGGCCGAACCATCGAAGGAAACGTATATGTAGGTGAATCGAATCGGCCGGCTTCGGATGTCATGGTCGGGCTCTACAACGCCGAAGAATCGAGTCTGGACGAAGCGCGCACGGGCTCGAACGGGGAATTTGCATTTCGGGGGCTTCATCCCGGATCGTACATGCTCACGGTTGACGCGCAAGGTTTCGAAAAAGTCAGCATTTCAGTGGATTTGAGCTTCACTTCCAGCAAAGGCAATATTTTGCGACTCCGCAAGTCCGGTGGCGAGGAGCAGCCGCATGGGGGTGGCGCGGAAGTTTCCGCTCATCTGCTCTCGATTCCCGCGAATGCTCGCGCGGCCTTCGATGCTGGAAAGCAAAAGCTCTATCGCGACAAAAATCCGGAAGGAAGCCTAGGAGATTTTCAAAAGGCGGTTTCGATATCGCCTGGTTTTTACGAGGCATACGAGCAGATGGGACTCGCCTATTTGGAACTTGGGAAACCGGACGATGCCGAGAAAGCCGCGTCGAAGTCCGTCGAGTTAAGCAGGGACAACTATCCTCCGGCGGATTTCGATCTGGGAGCGATGTTGATGAACCGTCGCCAATTTGCGGACGGAGAAAAGATTGTTCGTCACGGTCTCGAGCTTGACCCAAACGCGTGGATCGGGCACTACGAGTTGGGACGGGCGTTGTTTTACGAGAAACGCATTCCTGACGCGCTCAAGAGCGCGGAGGAAGCGCGCACGCTCCAGCCGAACGCGGCGATCGTGTACCGGTTACTGGCCCTGGTTCACATGAGCGAGCACGACGACTCGGCCGTGTTGCAAGACTTGGACGCATACATCAAACTCGATCCCGACAGCGAGCTAGGTCTTCGCGCCAAGCAACTTCGAGATAAAGTCGCGAGCTCGACGCCTCCCGATTCCAGTCCGCGAAACTAGCGCTGGACCTAGACGGCTTCAGCTCGCTTGCTGATCGCTTCTCCAGCGGCAGCGTTCCTCATCCTCTAACCAACTTGCTCGCAAGTTTTCGTCCGGCGATTGATAATCGCTTTTGCGCCATCTGTCGCTACCGTGGTAAACCGGGTACCGTCGTCCAGGTTCGGTAAGCCATACAAATTCCAATGAATTTATATGGAAAACCGGATGTCTTAAGTTAGACTTGATAACCCACTGCCCATAAACCGCTAAAAATAAGGGAGTTATTTTCGGAAGTACATGGGCCTCAACGTGCGATAGCCAGGTGGGGTTTGTATGGCGCATCGGCGCCCACAGGTTTTTTAGCTTAAAATTTAGGAGGCTGTATGCTAGCGAAGCGATTTTTCGCCGTGTTGTTTGCGCTTATCGTCGTACTCACGTTAGGTGCGACTCGATTAAAAGCGCAGACCCAAACAACCGGCGACATTGTGGGAACAATATCGGACCCAAGTAACGCGGTCGTCCCAGACGCCAAGGTAAATCTTAAAGATAATGGCAAGGGTAACTCCCAAGACACGAAGACGAACAAGGAAGGCAGCTACCGTTTCTACCTGCTGTCTCCGGGATCTTACACGGTCACCGTGGCGGCTGGCGGGTTTGAGACAGAAGTGCGCCAGGTAACGGTCGCAGTCGGCCAGATCTCGACGACTGATTTCCATCTGACCTTGGGCGCCTCTACACAGACGGTAATGGTGACGGAGGTTGCGCCGCTCGTGCAGACGGAGAATGGCGACACAGCGACTTCGGTCAGCGCGCAACAGGTATCGAACGTCCCGAACCCGGGCAACGACTTGAGCGCGATCGCGCAAATTGCCCCAGGCGTCGTGATGAACACGCAGGGCGGCTACGGCAACGTCGAAGCGTTCGGCTTGCCGGCCACGGCGAACCTTTTCACGTTGAACGGCATGGACGACAACGATCCATTCCTGAACCTCAACAACTCGGGCGCGACGAACTTGCTGCTCGGTTCGAATGAAATTCAAGAAGCGGATGTTGTGACGAACGGTTACTCCGGCACGTTCGGCACATTCTCAGGCATTAACGTCAACTACATCACGAAGTCCGGCAGCAACCAGTTCCACGGCAACGGCGTGTATTACTGGAACGGCAGAGCGATGAACGCGAACGACTGGTTTAACAACGCCGAAGGTTTGCCGCGCGCTTTCTCGAATGCGAACCAGTGGGCAGGTTCCATCGGTGGCCCGATCAAGAAGGACAAATTGTTCTTCTTCTTCAACACGGAAGGCTTGCGCGTCTTAATTCCTGTGCAAGCGTCTCCAGTGTTCGTGCCGACGACCGCTTTTGAAACTGCCACTGTTGCGAATTTGACGGCACTCGGTCTTACTTCTTCAATCCCGTACTACTGCCAGAATCTTTCCGGTATCTGCTCGGGTGTGAGCGGCGTCCCTGGCAGCGGCAATGGAATTTTCAATTTCTTTAATGCCATGAAGAACAACCCCTCGGCCCTGCAAAATAACCTGCCGCTCGGCGGCTGCGATAACGTGCCGACAACGACGGGCGCATTCGCGGGCTTCGGCGCGGGTAACCCTTGCATGGACACTCTCAAGGAGACGCCGATCAATTTCGCGCCCGAGAAGCAGTACGCCGGACGCGTGGATTGGAACATCGGCAACAACGATCGCGCGTATATGCGCGTGCAGTATGACCAGGGAGTTCAGCCGAGCTTCACGGATGCCATTAGCCCGACCTTTAACGCCACCAGCAATCAGCCGGAATATCAGGGCCAGTTGCAGGAGACACACACGTTCGGCGCAACAATGTCGAACCAATTCCTGCTCGCGGCAACCTGGTACTCGGCGATCTTTGGACCGCTGAATAATGCCGCCACGCTGGCTGCTTTCCCGACGTCTCTTATCTCGGGCGACGCTTCGTTTGGTTCGGCCGGTGATTGCGGAACGGGCGTCAGTTCTTCGCAGTGCGTTTGGCCACAGGGCCGCAACGTCACGCAGTTTCAGATTGACGATGACATTTCCAAGAGTATCGGGAACCACACCCTTAAGTTTGGCGTCAAGTACCACCGGAACTATGTCAGCGACCACGACTTCGGACTTTTCTCAGCAGGATTGGAAGAGCCGATTTCGCTGGCGGACTTGGTCAACGGCGGAGACACAGCGGCGCCGGGTTCAGTCGGCACCGTACTGGTGAAGAGCTTCCCGAACAGCCTCAATTCACCAATTCGTCTCTACGAGCTGGCTGGTTACGTTCAGGACGAGTGGAGAATCAAGTCTAACTTCAGCTTGACGGGCGCTCTGCGCGTCGAGCACGCGTCGAATCCAATTTGCGTCACGCTGTGCTTCGCTCAACTGAGCGAACCGTTGCAGGATCTGAACGCCAGCACGGCGTTGCCGTATAACCAAATCATTAATTCGGGCCGTCGAAGCGCACTTACGAACTTCCAGCTTCTTCAATGGGAGCCGAGGGTTGGCTTTGCATGGCAGCCGTTCGGAACTGCGACGGGCATGTTGAAGTCCGACTTCGTGGTCCGCGGCGGCATCGGTTATTTCTTTGACATCTTCCCGGGCCAGATCGCGGACAGCATGGCCGAGAATCCACCGCTGGACAGTACTTTCACGATTCTCTCGACCAGCCTGACTGGGGCACCGGGTTGTGAAGGTTATTTGTCTCCCAATCAGACTCCGGGATCGAACCTGTTCGATTGCGCATCTGCGGCGAACGCCGGCTTGCAAACAGCGTTTGCTAGCGGTGCAACCACTCTGCCGACTGTTGGAGCCATCGTTGATAGCCATCCGCACACGCTGGCGCCTCAGGTCCAGAAGTGGAGCTTGGAAATTCAGAAAGGCTTTGGCCGGAACGACTCGATTGACATCGGCTACTACGGCAATCACTCAATCCATCAGCCGATTATCGTGAAGTCGGCCAACGCATTCGGTCTGGGAGACGGCACGCCAGCCGAGCCTTACACCTCTCAATTCGGTGAAGTTGAGCAAGTGGAGAGCATCGGCATTTCGAATTACAACGGACTGATTGCGTCGTACAAGCACCGCTTCTCCGGGTGGGGCAACGGCGTCTTCCAGTACAACTACACGTACAGCCATGCGTTTGACGAAGTTTCGAACGGCGGCTTCAACGGGTTCAGCAGTATTAGCGTTCTAGACCTCGCGAATCCGACGAATCAACGGGTCAACTACGGCCCGTCCGATTACGACGTCAGGCACGATATGAATGCCAACTACGTTTGGGAAGTCCCAATCCGGAGGGCGCTCGGCGGTCACGGATATAGGCCACTCGTGGACGGATGGCAAGTCTCCGGCACGGTGTTCTACCGGACGGGATTGCCTTTCACGGTTGTTGACACCGCGGCAGAGGGCCTCTTGGGCGCGAATAACTTCTTCGGGCCTTACTTCCCATCACCTCTGACGAGTGTTTCGTCAAACTGCGGCGGCAAGCAATTTGTCGGGCCGAACGCTGTCAGCTGCTTCGCGGGTGAGTTTGCGGGAGCGGCGACAGTTGAGCCGACATCGCTGAGCGCAGGAGGACTGCGTAACATCTTCCGTGGTCCGAATTATTTCGACACGGACTTCAGCTTCACAAAGAAGACGAAGATTCCGGGTTGGGAACGCGGAGAGTTTGATCTTGGTTTGCAGTTCTTCAACCTCTTCAATCATCCAAACTTTACGCTTCCGATTAACAACGTCGGGGACGGACAGTTCGGCACGATTCAGGGTGACGTAGCACCGCCGACCAGCATTCTCGGTTCGTTCCTCGGCGGCGACGCTTCACCGCGGTTGATTCAAGTGAAGGCTCAGTTCGTCTTCTAAACCAGATTCCGCTTCGGCGGATTGCGATCAAGGGCGGCTTCGATATCGGAGTCGCCCTTTTTCTTTTGCGCCGGGATGGTTGCGGTGCGGCGCGGAACGGACAGCGGCCGTTCGTAGCAGAGTTGAGCACTCACATGATAGCTCGGTCGCAGCCTCGTTCGGTGTGCGTGCTACGATAGTTTGTATGGAAGGCTTGACTCGACGCGACGTTATCCGCTCCGTGATTTTCGACTTTGATTTCACCTTGGCGGATTCTTCGAATGGCATCTTCGATTGCGTATGCACGGCCCTCGCAGCCGTCGGCGACGCCCCTGCGGGCCGCGACGCGGTAAATGCCACCATCGGCCTGTCCCTCCGCGAGACTTACACGAAGCTTACCGGCAACGCCGACGAAAATCTGCAGGCCCAGTTCGTTGAACAATTCCATCGTCGCGCGGACGACATCATGGTTAAGTCTGCAGTTGTCTTCGCGTTTGTTCCTGAGGCGATCCGGCAAATCCGCGCGCAGGGGCTTTCGACAGCGGTGGCTTCAACGAAGCGCCGCGTGCATATCGAATCGATTCTGGAACGGGAGAGCCTGACCGGGGCATTCGACGCCGTCGTTGGCGGTAACGATGTTCAGAACCAGAAGCCGCATCCGGAATCGCTCTTTGCAGGGATGCGGAGGCTAGGCGCGGCGCCATGGGAATGCGTTTACGTTGGCGACAGTATAGTGGATGCCGAGGCTGCGAAACGCGCGGGTATTCAATTCGTGGCTGTGCTTTCGGGAGTCACACCGCGAGCGGAATTTGATTCCTATCCCGTATCTGAAATCCTAAATCACGTTGGCGAAATTCCCGCATGGCTGGAAGTCGCGCGGAATAGATAGTTCAGAAGCATATACTGTAGTTGTCACACAGGCTGGTCCAGCCCTTCAGGCACTTCAAATAGAGCCTTTTCATACCATCCACAGATCCCTCACTTCGTTCGGGATGACAACTCGTCTTGCGGCATCACAGCGAAGAGATAACGAAGAAGTTCAGCGAGAGAGATTGCTTTCGAGCATTCAGCGTGTGCCTGATTTTGATTTTTGCGCGGCCAGTGCTCTGAGCGATTCGGTGAAAGGTGGCTGGGCGACGCCTTGCTCCGTAATGATCGCGGCGATCAAGCGCGCGGGCGTAACGTCGAACGCCGGATGCGCGGCCTTCACGTCGGGCGCCATGCGAATACCGGCGATGTGCGTAACCTCCGCTTCCGGCCGTTCCTCGATCGGGATCTCTTCTCCGGAAGCCAGCGAAACGTCAATTGTGGAGACCGGTGCCGCGATGTAGAACGGTACATTGTGCTCACGCGCAAGGACGGCCATTGGATATGTGCCGATTTTGTTTGCTGTGTCGCCGTTCTTGGCAATTCTGTCTGCGCCAACGACGACCGCTTTAATGTTTCCGGTCTTCAGAAAATGGCCCACCATGTTGTCCGTAATCAGCACGAGTGGAATTCCGAGCTGATGAAGCTCCCACGCCGTCAGGCGTGAGCCTTGTAGATAGGGGCGGGTTTCCGGGACGATAACTTCAATTTTCTTTCCGCTTTCCACGGCGATGCGAATCACCCCGAGCGCCGTGCCGATTCCGCCAGTTGCCAGCGCGCCTGCGTTGCATTGCGTCATCACCCGGCCAGACTGCGGCATGAACTCCGCGCCGAAGCGGCCGATCGCCTCATCTGCGTCGCGGCGTTCCTGATGAATCTGCTGCGCCTCGGCAATCATTGATTGGCGGATCTTTTCCATTCCAACCGCGCCGTTGCGCCCGGCATCGCTCGCGGCCGCTTCGAAAGTTCGTTTGCAGCGCTCAATGGCCCAGAAGAGGTCGATGGCCGTCGGGCGAGTCCGCGCGAGAACGTCACAGATTTGCGAGAATTGGGCACGCAATTCGGCGGGATTCTTCGCCGTGGATTTCTCGACGCCGATAGCAACACCCATCGCCGCCGCCAAGCCAATCGCGGGCGCACCGCGAATCACCATGTCCCGGATGGCGTCCGCAACACCGGTGTAGTCCGTGTACGTGTGATAGACGACCTCGCCCGGTAGGCGGCGCTGATCGAGCACCACAACGCCTTCCTGCGACCAGCGAATGGGTTCTACTGCACGCATCCGATCCTCAGTTTTTGGTTTGTACAAACTTCAAGTCTAACCGATTCGAGCCACCAGCGCTCCCACCCGGCCGTTTTTCCGGGCAGGCACTAGCCAAATGGCGGATGTGCGGCAGACTGGCAATTTGGCATCCTCCTCGTAGCACGAGAATCACGCAAATTTTCAGGACACTCTTTTGGGGAGAATAAGAATGAGTTCATCATCTGATTCAGCAAGCGCATCTGATCGCGCGAGCACGGCAGCGGCGCTTGTAGCGCTTTCGAACGACCTGGCGAACGCCGCTGAGCGCGCGGGGCAAGGTGTCGTTGCAATTCATGCACGGCACCGCGTTCCGTCGAGCGGCATTCACTGGCAGAAGGGCGTCGCCGTCGCGGCCGACCATACGGTCAAGCGCGACGAAGATATCCAGATTTCGTTGCCGGATGGCCGCACTGTTGCGGCCACGCTGGCCGGCCGCGATCCCAGCACGGACATCGCTGTTCTTAAGTTCGATGCCGGTAACCTTGCGCCATCTGAAGTCGTGGATTCATCGCTACGCGTTGGCAATCTAGTTCTAGCAGTGAGCCGTACGGAAGGAAATCACCTCGGCGCGAGCTTCGGGGCGATCAGCGCAGCAGGGGGCGCTTGGAGGACATGGCGTGGCGGCCAGATTGATCAGTTCCTCCGGCTCGATGTGGCGATCTACGTTGGCTTTTCGGGCAGCGCGCTCGTCGATCCGCAAGGGCGCGTCGTTGGCCTGAACACCTCGGGCCTTGCGCGCGGACTGGCGATGGCGATTCCGCCGTCAACGGTAAATCGCGTCGTCCGGGATTTGCTTTCGAAGGGCCACGTGAGCAGAGGATTTCTCGGAATCGGAATGCAGCCCGTGCGTCTGCCAGAGGATTTGCGGGAGCGGCTAAAGCTCTCGGCTGAAACCGGTGCGATTCTGGTGAGCGTTGAACCGGATGGACCTGCCGGACAGGCCGGACTTATGCTGGGAGATGTGTTGCTGGCACTCGAAGGCCAACCGATTCGCGACACAGATGATATTCAGGCGCATCTCGGGCCTGAGAAGATTGGCAAGGCCGTGGCCGCGTCCGTGTTGCGGGGTGGCGCATCACTCCAGGTGTCAATTCAAGTCGGCGAGCGGCCGCGCCGTGGCCGCTAACGTGGCTTGGCGAGAGGGTAGCAGTGCGAGCACGCTCTTCGATGCTGCGCTCGCCACTGTCGGCCAGAAGCTGAGCCGATCGACCGTGCAGATAATTGATGGCAGGCGCGGAGCGGGCTCAGGCGTAATTTGGCGAGCGCCCGGCTGGATCGTCACGAACGCACATGTCGTTCGGACACCGCGGGTGAAGGTCCATCTTCCGGACGGTCGAAAATTCGACGCGGAGTTGGTGGCGCGCGATCCCGATAACGACCTCGCCGCGCTCCATGCTGATGAACTCAATCTTCCGATTGCGGAGATTGGCGCTTCGACGGAATTGCGCGTCGGGGAATTCGTTATCGCGGCCGGATGTCCATACGGATTGCGCGGCTCCGTCAGTGCCGGAGTTGTGCACGCCATCGGTCCCGTTGGTGCGCTCGGTGATCGCCAATGGATTCAGGCGGACTTGGAACTTGCACCGGGAAATTCGGGAGGGCCACTCGCCGATGCGCGCGGCCGCGTCATCGGCATTAACACGATGATCGCCGGAGGCTTGGGGCTCGCGATACCGAGTCGCGACGTCGAGCAATTTCTACGCCGCGTCATGCTGCAGAAACGGGCTGCATGACGCGAGTCCTTATCGCGGCGGAATCGCCGATTTCGCAGCGCGGGCTCGAGGCGCTGTTACGCGGGGATTCGTTCATCGAAATCGTGGGCAGCGTTGATCCGAATGCCGGGAACCTGGCCCATGAAATCGAAGATCTGCAGCCCGACGTCATTGTTTTCGAGCGGCGCAATTTCGACGAGGACATTATTCCGCCGGTGTTTCCAACGGAAGATGCGAGCGGCCCGCGCATTGTTCTGCTGACTGACCAGGTAACGGGCGAACTCGCACGAGAAGCGTTGCGTGCCGGTGTCCGAGCCGTTCTTCCGCGCGACGCGGAAGGCGAGGAAATCCTCGCGGCCATCGGAGCTGCTGCGTCAGGGTTGATCGCGTTAAATCCAGAGACGCTCGCGGCCGCTCTCGCCGTGACGACAAACGGACTGCGAGGCGAGTCGAACAGAGCGGGCGCATCGCCCCCGCGCGCGCCCGGAACCGCGCTAAGTCCGCGGGAGATCGAAGTTCTTCAGATGATTGCCGAGGGTTTAGGAAACAAGGAGATTGCGTCGCGGCTCAAAATCTCCGAGCACACCGTGAAATTTCACATCAGTTCAATATTTACGAAGCTCGACGTGTCGAGCCGAACTGAGGCCGTGACGCTGGGCGTACGGCTGGGCATAATTCTTCTCTGATCATCTGTTCTGAGCTAGCGCGCTTCAAAGCCATCGTGATATTTCGCGGGACTCAGTGAGTAAAGGGCAAATTTCGCAGCCCATGAGTTTGGATCATGGTCGTGATGAATATGTAGCCGTTGTAACTCAGATGGGTCAGATAGCTGGCGAGTACGGTGCGGCTGACGGCACGAATGTAGGTGAAGACAATTCCGACGACAACCAGCAAGCCAATTTGTGCCCATGCACCAGAAAGTTGGGGCGCGTGCAGCAAGCCAAAGAGTATTCCCGTGAGGATTACGCCTGCTGGAATGCCGAATGACCGCGCCACGACCGGATAAATGTAGCCGCGAAAGATCATCTCTTCAACCAGCGGCGCGAGCGTAACGGCGAGGAGCATCAGCAGAAATACGCTGCGGCGATCCTGAAAATAAACCTCGATTGGCAGTTGTCCCTTGTGGCCGATGTAATTCGACAATGCATTGACGAGAGCCGACAGTACGATGCCGGTAAGAACGCAGTAGGCCGCAACGCGCCGTGTGTCGAGCGCGAGAGAGTCAAACGACCACCATCCCAGGCTCCGCCAGAATGGCTCGCCCGAGAGCGCGCGCGTCCGCAGATAGAAGTAGCCCAGCTGTGCCAGCGAGGCCATCACCGTATTGAGAATGAAGAACAGCGCGAGCGTCCGCGGAGAATGTTGCAATTGCTGAACGTTCACTCCTCCGGCCACAAATCCAATGATCAGCGCAATTGCGGAGATGAAATAAGCGGCCAGGCTAACGAGCACAAAAACGAAAATATCGAGCCAACCCCAGCGGACGCGAAGATCTTCCGGATAATTGAGGAGATTCGATCGCGAAGGCTGAAGGGGCGCGGGCGGAGTGGCCTCCGGCAACGTGTTGGTTCCGTCGGGCGGCGGGCCGCTTTCGAATGTGTCCATCGTCACCTTTTTATTTTTCGGCGATCCGCTTCGACCAATCCTGCCGCGAGAAGAGGGAATAGAATCTCATGATGGCCGGTCAGCGCGTAGCCCTTGGAATCTGCGCCGCCGCGTCGAAACCCTGACGTCGGCCGCTTGACCACATTTTGAGTCGGACGATAGTGCTGGATGAAATCGAAATTTGCCGTCGTGATGGGTGCGAGGCGCACGCCGAGATTTCGGACCACCGTAACCGCCTTCAGAAACACTTCGGGAAGGACAACAGCCGACCCCCAATTGAGATAAACACCGCCGGGATGCATTTCCTTGACGAGGGCGCAGAACAGGCGGAAATCGTAATGGGTTGCCGCGCCGAGCGCCTCGCCTGAAGCCGAGCGGTGCATGTGCGGGATGTCAGTTCCAATGGCGAGATGGACCGTCACGGGAAGTTTCGCGCGATAGGCGTGTGCCAGAACGCTCGAATCCAAGTGCTTCGCGCGGAGGCGCGGACTGTAGAGAAACTTACCGGCAGCTTCGCCGAGTCCAATCTTGCTTCGCTGCGCGCCGAGTGCAGCTTCGTTTAGGAACAGACCGGTTTCCTCCGCCATTCCGAATTTGCCGTCGGCAAGAACAGCTTCCACGTCTTCGGACGTGCCGCCCACGAGCGCGATTTCAAAATCGTGAACGAGCGCGGCGCCGTTCATCGCGATGCCGCAAACGAAGCCACGATTCATCAGGTCAATCAGCAACGGCCCGAGGCCGACCTTGATAACGTGGCCTCCGATGCCCCAAAGGATAGCCTTGCGGGCGCTTCGAGCATTCAGAATCGCATCACGGATATTGAGCAGATCTTCGGCGGCCAGTACGCGCGGAAGCGATTCGAGAAAATCGGCGAAGCTATCGCCCGCTTTGTGCGGCCGCGCGAATTGCTCGAAATGGACTTTGTTCGGGCGGTTCGCGAGAGGATAAGTGCGCAGCTTTTGGAAGCTGAGCGGCTCGGTTGTATAGATGCTCATGGCCGTCGCAGCACTCTACCGACAGAAGAAACGAAGCGCAAGGCCGCCGGGCGTTCACGACGATCGCTCCACGCACGACGAACCCTCAACTGCGATTCTTTCCCGATGCGGGCTGCAACTCCGGGGCGCAGTTCAATGCGTTTGCTCCGTTCTTCCCGTTGGTAATGGCAAGCGCGCGGGCGAGCGCTTGCCCGGTATACGATTTCTTTACGCGCGCCACTTGCTCCGGCGTTCCCTGCGCAACCACGCGCCCGCCCTCGGGGCCGCCTTCAGGCCCCAAATCAATGATCCAGTCGGCTTGTTTGATGACGTCCAGATGGTGCTCGATGATGAGGACCGTATTGCCGAGATCCACGAGCCGATTCAGAACGTCGAGCAGCTTCTTCACGTCGTCGAAATGCAATCCCGTGGTCGGCTCATCAAGAATATAAAGCGTTCGCCCGGTCTGGCGGCGTGAAAGCTCGCGCGCAAGTTTTGTGCGTTGGGCTTCGCCGCCCGAAAGAGTGGTGGCCGATTGTCCGAGTTGAACGTAGCCGAGACCGACGTCCACCATCGTTTCGAGCTTTTGTTTAATTTGCGGAATATTCTCGAGCAGGCGAAACGCTTCCTCGATCGGCATGTTCAAAATGTCGGAGACCGAATACCCCTTGTAACGCACAGAAAGCGTTTCTGAGTTATATCGCTGACCCCGGCAGATTTCGCACGTTACATAAACATCGGGGAGAAAATTCATCTCGATGCGGCGTAGGCCGTCGCCCTGGCACGCCTCGCAACGGCCGCCCTTCACATTGAAACTGAAACGGCCGGGTTTATAGCCGCGCTCGCGTGATTCCGGAAGCATCGCGAACAACTCACGAATCGGCGCAAAAACGCCGGTGTACGTGGCCGGATTCGACCGCGGCGTGCGGCCGATCGGATCCTGATCAATCTGAACCACCTTGTCGAGATGCTCGAGTCCGAGCAGCGCGCGATGTTCGCCCGGTTTTTCCATCGAGCGATAAAGATTGGCCGCGAGCGCTCGATACAGAATGTCGTTGATGAGCGTGGATTTTCCGGAACCGGAGACGCCGGTGATCACGATCAACGTTCCGAGGGGGAACGTGACGTCAACATTCTTTAAGTTGTTCGCGCGCGCGCCGACAATCGTCAGCGCCGCGTCGCCAGGCAGGCGGCGCTTTGCCGGGACAGGAATATGAATTTTCCCGGAAAGATACTGGCCCGTCAGGGAATTTGGATTCTTTTCGATTTCGGCCGGTGGGCCTATTGCGACTAAATGCCCGCCCGCCTTGCCCGCGCCGGGACCAAGATCTACGACGTAATCTGCGCGGCGCACTGTTTCTTCGTCGTGCTCGACGACGAGGACGGTGTTGCCAAGATCGCGCAATGTTTCGAGCGTCCCGATCAGACGGTCGTTATCGCGCGCATGGAGTCCGATCGACGGCTCGTCGAGTACGTAGAGAACGCCGCGTAGGCGCGAGCCGATTTGCGTCGCAAGACGAATTCGTTGCGCCTCGCCGCCCGACAGCGTTGCCGCAGAACGGTCGAGCGTTAGATAGCCGAGACCCACGGCGAGAAGGAAATCGAGACGTTCCGCAACTTCCTTCAACGGCCGTTCGGCAATCGCGCGCTGGCGCGGCGTGAGCTTTGCCAGCATTCGGTCCACAGCTACGCGCCCTTCGCCGAGAGCCAGGGCGGTGAATTCCGCAATCGAGAAGCCGCCGACCTTCACAGCAAGGCTTTCGGGCCGCAGCCGCTTGCCCTGGCACGTCGAACAAAGCGACGGAGACATGTATTGCGTCAGCCATTCGCGATAATTGTCGGACGACGATTCGTCGAGATTGCTCTCGAGGTGCGCCAGAATGCCCTGGAAGTTCAATCGTGCCGAACTGCCGCCGTTCGACGGATTCCCATTCAATATGAGGTTCTGAATCTTGCGCGGGAATTTCTCGAAAGGCATGTCGAGGTCAAAGCCGTATGCCACCGACGCCAGTTTCATCGTCCGTTGCAAATAGGTGGACGACGATCCTGGCCCGAGGCCGCCTTCGAAAAGCGGCTTCGACCAATCCACGACAACTTTCGCCGGATCGAATTCGTACTTCGAGCCGAGGCCGTGGCACTCGGGGCAAGCGCCGTATGGAGAATTGAAACTGAACGAGCGAGGCTCGAGTTGCGGGACGGAAATGCCGCAATCGGAGCACGCCAGTTTTTCGGAATAGACGCGCTCCTCGCCGCCAACGACCGAAATCGTCACCAGGCCGCCAGTGAGCTTGAGCGCGGTTTCGATGGACTTCTCGAGCCTTTCGCTGATGCTATTTTTCAGCAGAAGGCGATCCACGACGACTTCGATGGTGTGGTTCTTGCGGCGGTCGAGCGGGATCGGTTCATCGAGATTTTTCAGCGCGCCATCCACGCGCGCACGAACGAATCCGGCCTTCGCGTATTTCTCGAATTCCTTTTTGTATTCGCCCTTGCGTCCGCGAACCACGGGCGCTAGGACCATTACGCGCTCATCAGGTTTCAGCTCGAGAACGGCCTGCACGATCTGCTCGGTGGATTGCCGTGTGATGGGCTTGCCGCAATTGGGGCAGTGCGGCGTACCGATGGCGCTGTAAATCACGCGAAGGTAATCGTAGATTTCGGTGATCGTGCCAACGGTCGAACGCGGCGAGCGCGTTGTCGTCTTCTGTTCGATCGCGATGGACGGCGACAGGCCCTCGACCGAGTCCACGTCCGGACGCTCCATCTGGTCGAGGAACTGGCGGGCGTNNAGCGAGGACTTGCCCGAGCCGGACAGACCCGTAATCACGGTCAGAGTGTTCCGCGGGATTTCCAGGGAGATATTCTTGAGATTGTGCTGCCGGGCGCCCCGGATGACGATTTTGTTGAGACCCATAGGGATAGCGCGCCTCACACAGGCGGGCGCATCGCCCACTGGGTATAATTCGCCCAGTGTAATCTTTTACGATACCAAGCGCGTCAAGGCAGGGTCAAGCGGCGTAGTAGAAGTCAATAATTCGCGTAATTCGGATGAGCGGTGACGTACTTCGAGGTTAACAAGAAAAATGCTACTCGAATGCGGCATCGGCCGCAAGTCGTTGGGTATGTAAGGAGCTATCGCCCAAGGCGGAGCGTGGATGGTTGCTCCATCGAATGTGTCAGAGTTGGTGCTATCCGCTACATCGGCTTTGGATGTGCCGCCAGAGCGTCACGGAAAACTTTAATGTTGCTCTTGTCAACGACGGCCGTGCCTGTATCCACCCAAGTGGGTATCGGAGCGGCGGGCGCTGTGTGCCAGTCTTTGAATTCGTGGACGGCGTTGTGATGCAGGTCGTCGAGAAACTTTAGGCCGTAATAGCTCATCACGTAAGGCTTCTGCGCGATGGTCGCGGTGATCGCGCCGCGCGAAATCCAGTCGAGCGTTTCCGGGTCCTTGTCGAACGCGACGATGGGCACTTTGCCATCCATGTCGAAGCGGTGCAGCGCATCGGCGGCGCCTTCGCCTCCCGACGCTTCCAGCGTGATAATGCCATCAATTTTCTTCTTGCCTTGCACGCTCGCGACGACTTGATCGTAGGCGTTGCGCGAGTCGCCCTTATCGTCGAGCGTCTGGGCGATCTTCATGCCCGGATACTTCTTGAGAGCCTCGGTCACTCCGCGCACGCGCTCATCAATATTGAGCTGCCCGGGAATCGTGATGACTACAATATTCCCCTGGCCATGAAGCAGCTCTGCCATTCGGCGGGCGCTCTCGCCTCCCGCGCGAAAATTGTCGGTTCCAATGTATAGAACGCGCTGAGAATCCGGCGAATCCGCGTCCGCGCAAATCACGGGAATGCCCTGCGAGATCGCGTTATCAATTGCGCTTTTGAAGAGGTCTGCTTTCATCGCGGAAACAAGAATTCCCGACGGGTGCTGCGCCACTGCATTTTGAAAGGCAGTCAGCTCGTCGTTCGGCGAGAAAGTATCCGGCCCCACCATCTCGGCTTTCACGCCGAGAGCCGTGGCAGCGTCCATGAAGCCCGCTTGCGCTTCCTGCCAGTACGGCACATTGATGTTGGCGGCGACGTAGATGTAGTGCTCATCCTGCGTGTGATATGGCTTGGCGCACGATGCTACACAGGCTGCCACCGCCAGAATAGATACCAATGCTATATACGGACGAATTTCTCGCACGTCTCGCATAGGACCACTCCTTTCGGACGAATTGCCGCCGGACTGCTTGAGTTACGAATCATGAATTCACCCCATCTACCCGACGCGCCCCAGAACCAATTTGCGCAGAGCCTACCACAAACTACGGCCGTGGGATGCGCGTTGCTAAATTTTCGGAGGAATAGCGAAGACAATGCAGAAAAGGGCTAGTGCAGTATAGGCGTTAGCGCAGAGATGGAGCTTTAGCCACGCCAATATACTTGTCGGCTCCACCGTAATAGAAGAACCAGCTTCCGTGCTGCTGCACAGCACCCTCAACGAAGATGACATTTGGAACCTGGCCGGTCTTTTCCCACTCAAGTTCCGGCGCGAAGATCGGCTCGTCGGTCCGCGAGATCAATTTCGCAGGATTCGCTCGGTCGAACACCGCAACGCCCGTGCGGTATACAAGCTTGTCGTCAGCTCCGTTGTAGACGAGCACGATTCCATCGCGCGTCAGTATCGGCGGCGGACCGGGCTCGACGACGCGCGAATCGAACATGCCTGGCCTGGCCGGGAGTACGGGAACATCGAGCTCCTCAGTCCATCGGATGAGATCGGTCGAAGACGCGAGGCCCATCTGATCCCTGTTGTCCGCGCTGGTTCCCAGCCAATACATCCAAAACTTGCCGCCAATTTTCGCGGGAACGATCGCTCCGGATTTCGTCCAGCGAACGTTCCATTTGCCGACGTACGCGGAGAGGATTACGCCCTTGCGATCCCAGTGCACAAGGTCTCGGGACGTGGCGAGGCAGAGTTGAGCGTCCTTTTTGTTGTAGCCAGTGTAGGTAAGATAAAAGGTTCCGCCGATCTCGACAATCCGAGGGTCTTCAACTCCGCCTCCTTTTTCGTAGTCGGTCTCCGGCGACAATAACGGTTCAGGGCGCCGCATGAAGTGAATTCCATCCGTGCTTTCGCCGTAGCCGAGCCGCGATGTCCCCGAGGCATCCTGCGCGCGATAGAGCATCACAAGCTTTCCGTCATGCGCCACGACCGTGGGATTAAATGTGCCGGCGGATTCCCATCCGGAACCTTGCGGTGCAAGAATGGGAGTTTGCGATGCTCGCTGCCATGCGCCGAAGGGCCAGCGCGCGCTCTTCGCGAGCGCGAGAAATGGCATCGCGACGATGAGTGCTACGATAATTTTCTTGCGCTGCTTCAACGTGAAGACGTGCATAGCGACGTGATCTTACGTCAAGAGGAGGTCCGTCAATTGCGTTAAAATTGTCACTTCAAAATTGCGGCTCCGGAATGACAGCAGGCCACCCGACGAAAATTGTCACTCGCGCCTTTTTTGCACCAGTACTTTTATTGTCGGCAGAGACTTTTTACTAGCCGCTGGTGATTTTTACCAGCCTTTGGATTTCTAAGTGTTTTAGTATCAGTGCATTGTGTTTGGTATTTCGACTGCACTGTTCAAGGCGTCAGGGGGAAGGAAAGTCGAGGATCCCTTCGGGGATTGAGGGCTGGGCCGGCTTCCTTCCCCTTGTAACTCTCCCGCCGATCATTTTTCAAAAGTCTCCTCGGAATCGTCGGGAATTGCGCGTGTCGTAACGCCCCCCCAAACAGAACTCCACAGACTTCCAAGTAGCTGTCGCGTGAAATTCGCGAGATCGCTCACGACTTGGGCGAACCAAATCGCAGTGTTGTAAGATGTGCGGGACACTACTGGGGCGTGGTCCAACCGGTAGGACGCTGCACTGTTAATGCAGACGGTGGAGGTTCGAATCCTCCCGCCCCAGCCATACTTCTCCAGGTGCGGTATGCAGCGGAAAACTTAATCGCGCGCGATGGGAAAATTTGCTTCAGTCCAACCTCGCCAGCCGCCATCCATCGAGATAACGTTCTTGTAGCCCATCTTCTGCAAACTATCGGCCGCCAGCGCGGAACGAAATCCGCCGCCGCAATAGAGCACGATCGGCGCGTCAATATCCGGAATCGCTTTCTCAATGTCACGTTCGATTACGCCCTTGCCGAGATGGATCGCGCCTGGGATATGTCCATTGGCCCATTCGGAATCCTCGCGCGTGTCCACGAGGATCAATTTTTCTCCGGCGTCGAGACGCTTCTTGACGTCGCGATAGTCCGCTTCTTTCACGTGGGCCTTCGCGTCTTGCACCAGTTTCAAGAATTTCTCGGCATGTTGCATCTCGTCACCTCATAAGATTTATGGCTACATGGGGCCACTGTTATTTCATGTCGCGCCAATTCGGTCCGACTTTCATCTCCACCACAAGGGGCACTCGAAGTTCGTGCACGTGTTCCATCACTTCCTTCACAAGCTTCTTGAGCTTGGGCATTTCGCTCTCCGGTCCTTCGAAAAGCAACTCGTCGTGAACCTGCAGGATCATTCTGGAAGCGAACTCTTCATCCGTCAGGCGCCGGTCGATTTCAATCATGGCGAGTTTGATGAGGTCGGCAGCCGTGCCTTGCAGCGGCGTATTCATCGCCGTGCGTTCCGCGAAATTCCGCATGTTCGGCTGGGGTGAAGAGATTTCCGGAATCTGGCGAATGCGGCCGAAGAGCGTCCGAGTGAAACCGAGTTGGCGCACTTCCGCCACCTGCCGAGCGAGCCATTCCTTGACGCCGCGATAACGCTCGAAATAGGCCGCGATGAACTTTGCGGCTTCCTTTTGCTCGATGGCGAGTTGCTGCGCGAGACCGAACGCTGAAAGACCGTAAACAATCCCGAAATTGATGACCTTGGCCGCGCGGCGATGCTCTTGCGTCTGCGCAAACGGCGCGACATCAAATACTTCTTGCGCCGTTCGAGAGTGAATATCTTCGCCACGACGAAACGCATCAATAAGGACGGAATCTTCCGAGTAATGAGCGAGCAATCGCAGCTCGATTTGCGAGTAATCAGCCGAAAGCATGGTCATATCCGGAGCCGCGGCGAAAGCGGCGCGAATCTCGCGTCCGAGTTCGGTGCGAATGGGGATATTTTGCAGATTTGGATTCGAAGAACTCAGGCGGCCGGTAGCCGTGCCAGTCTGATTGAGGCAAGTATGGACGCGGCCAGTGCGGGGATCGATCAGATCAGGCAGCACATCCGAATATGTCGACTTCAATTTTGAAATTTCGCGGTACTCCATCACTTTGGCGGGCAAATCGTGGACGTCTGCGAGTGCCTCCAGCACTTCGGCGGCGGTTGACCGCGCCTTGGCGCGGACGCGGCGCGGCATGGAGAGTTGCAGCTTGTCGAATAGAATTTCCGCTAATTGCTGCGGCGAGCTGATTTTGAATTCGGCGCCCGCCAGCGCGAAAATCTCTTTTTCGAGAGCCGCGAGCGCATCTTCCAGGCGCTTCGAGATCTCGACGAGCGCATCGGGATCGACGCGCACTCCGTGACGCTCCATGCGTGCGAGGACGAACGCGAGGGGCAAGTCGATCTTCTCGTAAAGCTCGAGCAAGCCTTGCTTTTCGACTTCGGCACGCAAGACGGGCGCGAGACGCCCCAGAAAGTCTGCGCGTTCGCCGGACGCACCAGAAAGCGTGCGGTTCAAGTGCCGAAGTACGACTTCCGGAAATTCGTGATTGGCCGTGGTCGGACGAAGTAAATAGGAGTACAGTTCGGTCGCATCGCGCACGCCAGCCGCGCGCATGGGGCCGAGAGTCTTCTTGTTGCGTGCGGTTTTCTTGGGCGGCCCATCCGTTGCGGTTAACAGCTCGAAGAGTTTAGCGTCATGAACGATTTTGGGGCGTTTCGCATCGGCGCGCCACTCGCTGATGGCCTCGAGCGCGGCGCCGCCTTCGTCAAGTTTCGCGTAGTGAGCTTCGCCCTCGCGGTCTGAGAATTCGATCGAAACCGCGCGTGTGCCGTATCCTGGCTCTTCATTCTTTTCCGGAGCAACCTCAATCCAGGCAGCCACTCGCTGCCCGGCCGGCATTGCCTTGAGAAACGCGCCCAGCGTTTCAGATGATTCGAGTGGTGCGTAAATTGTCCCCTCAACTTGTTTCGAAACTGCAGGTGCGAGGTCGCGCAGCAGCGACGTGAAACCAAGTTCCGAAAAAAGCGCGCGCAACGCATCTGAATCCGGTTCACCCATTTTCAAACTATCCAAATCGAGGGAGACCGGCGCCTCGGTCGGAATCGTCGCGAGCTGCTTGCTGAGATGGACGAACTCGGCATTGTTCTCCAGCGCTTCGCGATAACTCGTGCGCTTCACCTCGCTGGCCCGGCGCACCGCTTCTTCCGCGCTGCCGAACTCCTGGATCAACTGGCGCGCTCCCACTTCGCCGATACCAGGCTTTCGCCGCTCACCCGGCGCGACTTTTTCGTTCGGGTCGCGGGCGCCGGGGATGTTGTCAATGCTGTCGCCCATGAGGGCCATCACGTCTGCAACGCGCGAAGGCGGCACGCCCATCAATTCTTCGACTTTCTTCTCGTCGATTACGAGATCGCCTTTCATCGGATTCAAAATGCGCACATGTTCACCGACGAGCTGCATTAAATCCTTGTCGCTCGTGACGATCATAGTATCGAGAAGCTTACCGGTGGCCTGTTTCGCGAGCGAACCGATCACGTCGTCGGCTTCGTAGCCCGCAAATTCCAGTATCGGCAGGCCCATCGCTTCGCAATAGCGCCGGACATACGGGAGCTGAATGGAGAGGTCTTCCGGCATCGGCGGCCGCTGGGCCTTGTATCGGGCAAAGAGTTTGTCGCGAAAGGTTGGCGCGGCAACGTCGAATACAACGCCGAGATAATCGGGCTTCTGCTCGCGAATCAGCTTCTTAACCATGTTGGCGAAGAGGTAAGGAACTTTGGTCGGGATAAGCCCCTGCGGCGTCTGCGCCTGCAAGCGATCCATGGGCGCGTAGAATGCGCGAAAGACGTAGCCCATCGCGTCAATCAGAAACAGCCGGGGACTGGAAGAGGGACTCATCGCAGATCGAGTGGAATTCCAGTATAGCAGAACGGAAATGGGCGGCGGCGCTAGCGCTGCGCGACCGCGCCAGCGAACTCAGACAAAACCAGTTGGCCGGTCCTGAGTTCTGAATCCGACGACCCCACGGGTCCGACTGACGAAGGAGAAGCATCGAGTTGACCGGCCTTTGCCGGAGCGGGTGCAACTCTGATCTGATTAATCTCCTGCAGCGCGCGCGACCACTGCTTCGAATGTTTTTTCGTTGCGAACGGCGCATTCGTGTCGGCGTAGTAGTCGAGAATATTCGCGCGTAACTCCGGCGAGATATCGCGGAACTGATTCTTATCGAGGCGATCGAGTAAATCGGCATAAGTCTCGTCAGCGAGTGGGTATTTACCCGGCTGTACGGGCCCGCCCGTATCCAAATTCGCGTTTGGGATATTCAGGCCGGACGGAACGGCTTTAAGCTCGCGAGTGTAATCATCGACTGCGGCGTTGAAGCTTGCCATAAACATGTTTTCAGCTTGCGGCGTCGGGGTCTTGAAATCGAGAATCTTGAGCGGGCCAATCTTGGGAATGATGCGGAATAGAAACGCCAGGAATCTTGTCCCTAAGCCAGGCTTCTGGTACGTCCTGCCCCAATTTTTCTCAAAACTTGAGCGGGACATGTGAAAGACGAACTCTCTTCTTGTCGCGGTCGGAAGCTCTTTCTGAATGTCATTCTTCTTGATCTGCCAGGCCAGACGCGTCGCCTTCGGAATCAGCGTGCTGACGTCGTACCGATACGAGTTGACAGATTTGTCGAAATCCCCGAACACAGACTCGAGCTCAATGGAATATGTTTCGCGGAACGCTCGCTCCAAAAGCGGTTTTGCGACTTCAAAGCCTACGAAATCGTGATAGGCATCCGAGGCATAGTGTTGACGCGCGACTTCCAATACATCGAAGCCGAATTCCGTTTTCAAGTGCGCCTCGGGATTCTCGTCGTAAGTGACGACGTCCCCGTATTTGCGCCGGAGTTTGGGATATAGCATGGGCACCGCGCGATTCACAGCGATTCGGTGGCCGTCATTATCCGCGCAGTAGTGAGCGAGCGCGCCGAGGGCGAAAGCGTATTCATCGAGATCTTTCGAGTCTCGGAGCAGCGCTTCGACGAAGTCGGCGCTTCGAACGTAGTGAACCAGGTCGCTGAAGAGATGGCTGCCGTGCGGGTAATAACCGAGATCTTGAATGATTGCTCCGCCGTAGGCATACCCATGGGCCTGCCTGAGCTCATCATGCGTTGCCCCGGGAAAGCGCTGAAGCAGGAGCGGGCGGATTCCGGACACCCAGGATGAATCAATGATCGCTTCGTGAGCCAGGACCGCGTAGGCGCCGATGCCTGGCGAACAGCCCCCGGACAAGACTAAAAGAGCGCAAACGCCAGACAGGAATCTCCGAATCATCGATCCAGCATTCCGGTTGACGGTTTGACGTGGAGTCGTTTCATTGAGGTGAAAACGTCGCGCAGCTTGCATCGGTCCTTGGTCGGGGGAACCCAGTATAGCAGAGGCTCAATAGCCGCCACGTCGCAGGGCAACTGCCGAGTGCTTTCCAGTTACTCGCCGCTGCGAATTCGATTGCTCTGAGCGAAATAGATAGCTTGACGCAAACGTAGCTGGGGATTGAAGATGTTACCCATTTGGGGCAGGCCAGNNTTGTGATTTGTTCGGTTTTGATGCTGGTGGCGCTCGCCGCGCTTCCCGCCGGGGCGCAAACCTTCCGCGGAACGATCCTTGGAACCGTCACGGACGCCTCAGGCGCCGCCATCGCGGGCGCCACGGTGACGGCGAAGAACCAGGACACTGGCGTGATCCGCAGCAGCGTCTCCACCTCGGATGGCACATACCGCGTTCCGGAACTGCCCATCGGTATGTACTCCGTATCGATTTCGATCGCTAATTTTGAGACCTCGGTCACAAGTAACGTAAAGGTGGACGTGGCCGGCGAAAGCCGCGTAGATGTTTCGCTGAAGCCGGGCGCCATGACTCAGCAAGTGCACGTTCAGGGGGAAACGCTGCCTGAAATCGAGTCCACGTCGGACACCATCGGCGGCACGCTCGAGGCGAAGACCGTCACCGATTTGCCAGTCAATGGCCGCGACTACACCAAACTCATCTACCTAGTTCCCGGTGTTGCGGGTTCACCCGATCAAATTTCGGATTCGCCGGGATCGTATGGGACATTCTCTCTTAACGGTGCGCGCGGCCGGGCAAACAATTTTTTGCTCGATGGCACGGACATGAACGACGGCTNNCCAACAATTACCTTCTCGACGGTACCGACATGAACGACGGCTACCGCAACGATCCGGCCATCAACGAGGCGGGCGTGTTCGGAACGCCAGCGACGATTCTGCCTGTCGAAGCGGTGCAGGAATTGCGTGTGCTTTCGAACTACGAGGCCGAATATGGACGGAATGCCGGCGCTGTCATTAATATCGTCACAAAGAGCGGATCGAATGCCTTCCATGGTTCGGGCCTAGAGTTTTTCCGTGACGCCGCCACGGGCGCGAGGAACTACTTCAATTTCGACAATACGCCAAAGGCTCCATTCTCGAACAACCAGTACGGCGGCTCGCTCGGCGGGCCGATCGTCAAGGACAAGACGTTTTTCTTCGCCGACTACGAAGGACAGCACGAAAACGTGGGCTCTGTGAGCGAGGCGTGCGTCCCGGATCCCGCCCAAATCGCAGCGGATGGCGGCGCAACGAATTCCGTGATTGCAGCTCTTCTGGCGCGTAATCCGTGGCCCGCGCCAAACATCTCCGGCATCACCTCGGACGATACCGGCTGCCCGAACGGCCCCAACTCTTCGACGGTCAGCCCGTCTTATAACCATCTTTCGAGCGCCATCGCGAAGATCGATCACAATTTCAACGCCAATAACATCCTGACCGGGCGTTATTATTTCGGCGACAGCGTTCAGAGCTTCCCATTGGCGCTGACCGGCGGCGGGATCCTGCCGGGCTTCAACACGTACACACCGACGCGCGTTCAACTTGTCTCGATCTCCTACGTCCGTGTGGTATCACCAACTCAGACGAACGAAGCGCGTCTGGGCTGGAATCGATTTGCTGAAGGATTTTTTCCGGCGGACCAGAGCTTTCAGCCCAGCAGCATCGGCCTCGACACTGGCACCGGCCGGGCGAATATGGGCCTGCCCGTGATTGACGTCGGCGATTTTTCGCAACTCGGTGCAAGCCATTCCGATCCGCGCCAGCGCGTCGATACCAACTGGCATTTCATTGATAACTATTCCTGGACTTTAAGAAAGCACGATTTGAAGTTCGGCTACGAATTTCGCCGGACGTCCATCTCGCAATTCCTCGGGATCAGTTTCCGCGGCGAACTTGACTTTAACGATTTGTCGGACTTCCTTGCGGGCAACGTGACGGACGGCGGAAGCCAGACCGCCGGCAACGCGACGAGAAACAGCGCGCAGAATTCCCACGGTCTTTATGTCCAGGACAGCTTCCACCTAAGCAGCCGGTTCACGGTCAACGCAGGCGTTCGCTGGGATTACATGGGCATCTACCACGAGAAGAACGATCTCCTCAGCAACTTTGATGCGTTCAACAATCTCGTCCAGGTGGGATCGCCGACGCTTCCGCGTCTCTACAATCCTGATTACAAGAATTTCGCTCCGCGCCTAAGTGTTGCGTGGGATCCGCTTGGCACCGGGAAGACCGTGCTCCGTGCCGGATACGGCATCTTTTTCGACTCATTCTCGCAGGACATTTTCATGGACCACCTGCCGTACAACAGCGTTTTCGATCCAGGACCCGCCTACAATCCGGTCGGGCCGGCCACGATTTCTTCCGGCAGTGCAGTCGCAACAATTGTTTCCGGTCAGCCGGTATTTCCGGCCAGCGGTTTTGCGCCGACGACTGACGCATTCGGCGTTGATCGCAACATCCGCACACCTTACATGGAAAATTTCAATTTAAATATTCAGCAAGAGGTCGTGAAGAAGGTCGTCGTGCAGCTCGGATATGTCGGCTCGGAAGGCCACAGGCTCTTCCGCTTCCTGGACGTCAACCAGCCGTCACAAGCGCAGGTGTACGCGTCGGATCTGGCGAACAATATTACGCTGGAATCCGAGGGCTTCTCGCCGAGCAACCCTTGCATCCCGGATGTGTCAATGATCGCCGGCTCGCCGGTTACATGCGTCGCCGGCGTCGCGCGGGTAAATCCATTGTATTTCTATATCAACCAGGAACAGGCTTCCGCCAATTCCAACTACCATTCGCTTCAGTCCAGCATTCACGTAAATAACTGGCACAACTTGGATACGTCGTTCAGCTACGTCTGGTCGCACTCGATTGATAACGCCAGCGACAGCGAAGACTTCGAACCGAATGCCTCGCAACCCAACGACAGCACCCACACGGATCTTGAGAGAGCAAATTCGAATTTCGATATCCGTAACCGGTTCGTATGGAACTTCGTCTACCGGTTTCCCACCACGCAGGGAAGCTGGCAGCGCCTGCGCAATGGGTGGGGAATCAATGGGATTATGAACCTGCAGACGGGCCAGCCTTTCCAGTTGAACTACAACTTTGAGGGTGACTACAGTGGGAGCGGCGAATTTTTCGATCGTCCGGACGTGGTGGGTCCGATCAAGTACAACTACCGCGACCCGAACAATTTCCTCGATCTCACTTCGTTCGCTGTGCCGTGCACGGCTCTTCCCATGACGCCGAACGGGACAAGCCTCATCGTCAACGAAACGGGAGACACATCGGAGCAAATGTGCACGCCCGGAACGCGGCACTTTGGAAGCGAAGGCCGGGACTCGCTGCGCGCGGCCCCGTTCAAGCAGTTTGACTTCTCGATTTTCAAAGACACAAAAATCACCGAGCGCGTGAATCTCCAGTTGCGGCTCGAAACTTACAATCTTTTCAATCACCCCAACTTCGCAAATCCGTTCTTGCCGGAATTTATAGCCGATGCGGCTCAGGGTGGTACCGATCCCGCAACGGGCCTCAGCCAGGGCCACTACGCTTTGGGAGCAACCGGCGATGTCGGAATCGGCAATCCGTTCCTCGGCAGCGGCGGCCCTCGCGGAATGCAGATCGGCGCTAAGGTGTCGTTCTAACTTAGCGGAACTGGTTTCAACGACACGGCGGCTCGGGTCAGATGGCCCTGGCCGCCATGACCTTTCAGGACCGCTTTTACTCTTCGTCTGAGTTTGCTAGCCTCGTCCCTCGGCGGGGATAACCCTCGGAAACCTATGTG